>NZ_JAFCUQ010000002.1:0-456888 GCF_049896625.1 Pseudomonas sp. TWP3-1 | reverse complement strand
CCACCGGTTGCGCCGGTAATGGTCGCTTCGACTTTGCCTGCGTCTTTGTAGACGTCATCGGCAGGCGCAGGAACGGTCACGGTGCCGGTGGTTTTGCCGGCGTCGATAGTGATCACAGCGCCGTTCGACAAAGTTACGGTCACTGGCGAGCCAGCAGCGTTGGTCAGTGTCGCGGTGTAGGTGATCTGGCCACCCTCGGCCACGGAACCAGTGGCGCTGAGCGACAGGTTGGTGGTGTCGACGGTGTCGGTGACCGTGGTGCTCACCGGAGTTTTGTCGGCTACGAGGTTCTCGAAGTTGCCACCCGTCACGTCAGTGATCGAGTTGGTCAGCGATGCCTGACCGGTCAGCGCGTCGTTCGGCGCGACGGTGGTGACGGTGCCGGTGGTCTTGCCGACTTCAATGGTGATGGTCGAGCCGTTGGCCAAAGTCACTGTAACCGGCGAACCGGTTACTGGCGCACCGACAGTCGCGGTGTAAGTGACGGTGCCACCTTCAGCCACAGTTGTATCGGCAGTCAGCTTCACCGTCGAAGTGTCGATGGTGTCAGTGACTTCGGTAACAGCCGGAACGGTGCTCGGCACCAGGTTCTCGAAGTTGCCACCGGAGGTATTGGTGATCGTGACTTCCACCTTGCCGGCGTCTTTGTATACGTCATCGGCAGGCGCCGGAACAGTCACGGTACCAGTTGTTTTACCGGCTTCGATGGTGATGACCGCGCCGTTGCTGAGGGTGATATTCAGCGGCGTGCCAGCCGGGTTGGTCAGGGTGGCCGTATAGACAATCGAGCCACCCTCAGCCACGGAACCGGTCGCGCTCAGCGACAGGTTGGTGGTGTCGACGACGTCGGTCACCGATGTGTCCGCCGGTTTGCCATCCACTGCCAGATTTTCGTAGTTGCCGCCCTTGGCGTCGTCGATCTTGACGCTCAGAGAGCTGCCGCCGGCCAGTGCATCGTTAGGCGCAACGAAGGTCACCGAGGCGCTGCTGGCGCCGACCGGAATGGTGATGGTCTGGCCGTTGGACAGCGTCACGACCACTGGCGAACCGGTAACCGGTGCAGTCACGGACGCGGTGTAGACCACGTTGCCGCCTTCAGCCACGGTTGGGGTGGCGGTCAGGCTGACGGTCGAGGTGTCGATGGTGTCGGCAACGTTGGTCACCGCAGGCGTCGGGTCAGTTACCAGGTTTTCGAAGTTGCCACCGGTGGCCGTCGAAATGGTCGCTTCGACTTTGCCAGCGTCTTTGTAGACGTCATCGGCCGGGGCTGGAACGCTCACGGTGCCGGTGGTCGCGCCAGCGGCGATGGTGATCACCGCGCCGTTGCTCAACGTCACAGTGACTGGGGTGCCAGCCGGATTGGTCAGGGTCGCGGTGTAAACGATCGAACCGCCTTCCGCCACGTCGCTCGATGCCGACAAGCTCAGGCCAGTGTCGTCTTTCGAATCGGTGATGGTGGTGGTCGCTGGGGCCGGGTTAGGTACCAGGTTTTCGAAATTGCCGCCGGTGGCGGAAGTGATCGTGGTGCTAACGGTGCTGCCGTTGTTGTAAACGTCATTGGCCGCAGTCGGTACGTTGACGCTGCCAGTGGTTTTCCCGGCTTCGATGGTGATGACCGAGCCGTTGCTCAAGGTCACGGTTACCGGAGTCTGCGCAACGTTGGTCAAGGTTGCGGTGTAGGTGATCTGACCACCCTCGACGACGGTCCCGGTGGCAGTGAGGGTCAGCCCGGTGTTGTCGATCGAGTCGGTAATGGTGGTGGTCGCTGGCGCCGGATTTGGCACCAGGTTTTCGAAGTTGCCGCCAGTGGCGGAAGTGATCGTGGTGCTGACGGTGCTGCCGTTGTTGTAAACGTCATTCGCTGGCGTCGGTACGTTGACAGTGCCAGTGGTTTGACCGGCGCCAATGGTGATGGTCGAACCGTTCGACAGCGTGACGGTCACCGGCGTCTGCGCCGGGTTGGTCAGGGTCGCGGTATAGGTGATCTGACCGCCTTCGACGACGCTGTTGCCAGCGGTCAGGGTGACGGTGGTGGTGTCGACCGAATCGACAATCGTGGTCACGGCCGGCGTCGGGTCAGGGGTCAACTGTTCAAAGTTGCCGCCGGTAGCGCCGGTGATCGTGGTGCTGACGGTGCTGCCATTGTTGTAAACGTCATTCGCCGGCGTCGGCACGTTGACAGTGCCGGTGGTCTGGCCGGCGCCAATGGTGATGGTCGAACCGTTCGACAGCGTGACGGTGACCGGCGTCTGCGCCGGGTTGGTCAATGTCGCGGTGTAGGTGATCTGGCCACCTTCCGTGACGCTGTTGCCAGCGGTCAGAGTGACGGTGGTGGTGTCGGTGGTGTCGGTGACCTGAGTCACGGCCGGAGTGGTCGGCGGGGTCACGGTAATGCCATTGCCGCCCGTGGTGCCGGTGACGGTCACGTCGATCTGGGTCGGGTCGTTATAAACGGTGTCGTTCGGCGCCAAGGGGACGTTGACGGTGCCGGTGGTGGAGCCGGCCGGGATCACGATCACCGCGCCGTTGGACAGGGTGATGGTCAGGTCGGTCAGCGGCGCCTGAGTCAGAGTTGCGGTGTACGCCAGCACGCCGCCGGCTTCGGTGATGGTCGGCGTGGCACTGAGGCTCAGGGTCGACTCACGCACAGCGTTGGTGGTGGTGTCGGTGGTCTGGCCGCCGGTAATGTCCAGCGCAGCCTGGCCGGCCGAGTTGATACCCGCGGTCGGGAAACCAATGGTTGGATCGACGCGGCCAGCGGTTGCATCGAGCATCACGAAGCTGTGGCCACCACCGGCGGCACCGCCAGTGCCTGCGGCGGTCGCGCCGGCAGCGGTGGCTTCAAGCGCGGTCGTCGGGTCGACACCGGCGGCGATGGCTTGCTGCAGTTCAGCAACCGACGGCGCGGCTTGCGCGGTGGCCTCTGCCAGATCGGTGCTGGAGGCCGGAGCGTCAGCGCTCCACTGCGTGTCACGGCCCAGATCGAGCGTGCGGCCATCGGCCAGTTCCAGCGACACGGCGCCGGATACGCCGGTGTCGATTCGATCGCCAGCGTATAGCTTGTCGCCTTCAACGAGAATGCGGCGGATGCCCTCTGGGGACACCACGAAAACCTGACCGACAATGCTTTTGACGATGGCAACAACACTGCTCATTGAAGACTCTCCGGGGTATCACGTTCAGTTGACTTCCATAGGCTGACGGGCGCCTTTGCCAATTCAGTCTGGACGTACTTTTAAAATGTGCGAAACAAGATTGACGCTGATTTGCGTCAATAATCTGGCTATATTTTTTTCGCGATTAAGTTTATGCCAAACTATTGACCTTATGGGTGCCATCCTAAACAATCGTCCCACTAATGTCACATTGATATTTAAGCGGCGACCTGTCCTACAGCATGTGATCCAGTTCCGAATTTAAACTTTCCGACATACGGTCATTCCGGTTGCCATCATCCGACGCAGCACCCTTATTTGCTGTGATTCACGACAAGAAGTTCTGGGAAACATTTACCATGCGTTCGCAACTGTTCAAGGCTCTACCTTTCGTCCTCGCCGCCTCTTTCGTACAAGCACAATCCCTACCAGAAGCCATGCAACAGGCAATGGATGTCCATCCGGAAATCCAGGCCGGGGTCAACAGTCGTTTGGCTGCGGATTATCAGTTAAGAGCGGCCAAAGGTGGATACCTGCCGAAGGTCGATCTGCTCGGCGGTTATGGCCGTGAAGGCACCGACAGCGTCACGACCCGCTCGGGTGGAAACAGCAACCACTGGGAAACTCTGAACCGCAGCGAGTCAAGTTTGCGTCTCTCGCAAATGATTTTTGACGGTTTTGCGACGTCGAGTGAAGTAGGGCGTCAACAAGCCACCGTTAACTCCCGTGCCTACTCCCTGCTCGGCACCTCCGAGCGCACCGGGCTGACCGTGGCCCAGGTTTACCTCGACGTGCTGACGCGCCGCGAGTTCGTGCGTCTGGCCGAAGAAAACCTCAAGAGCCATCAGCGCATCTACGACCAGATCCAGTTGCGCACCCAGCGCGGTGTCGGCAGCGGCGCTGACCTCGATCAGGCCGAAGCGCGCATGGCCCAGGCGCGCAACAACCTGATCACCGAGCAGACTAACCTCGCCGACTCGGAAACCAACTTTCTCAGCGCCGTTGGCCAGATGCCTGACCAACTTGAGCGCCCGGCTCCATTTATGGCGATGTTGCCAGCCAACCTGAATGAAGCGCGTGCGCAAATGCTGGAAAACAGCCCGATCCTGCGCTCGGCCGAGTCCGATATCGCCGCCGCCGAAAAGCAGTACGCCACCGCCAAATCGACCTTCTACCCACGTTTCGATGCCGAACTGGGCCGCTCTGCCGACAACGACCTCGACGGCCAGAACGGTCACAACAATGAATGGCAGGCCATGCTGCGCATGCGTTTCAACCTGTATTCGGGTGGCAGCAACAAGGCTGATCTGGAATCCAAGTCCTACCTGGCGAATCAGGCGCTGGACATCCGCAACAACGCTTTGCGCCAGTTGAACGAAGAACTTGGTCTGGCCTGGAACGCCTTGAACAACGCCAACGCCCAAGTGCCGATCGCGCAGCAGTACGTCGATCACAGCACCTCGGTGCGTACCGCGTACCAGCGTCAGTTCAGCCTCGGCGAGCGCACCCTGCTGGATTTGCTCGACAGTGAAAACGAACTGTTCACCGCTTCGCGCCGTCTGGCCGAAATCCAGAACATTCAGTTATTTACTCAGTACCGAATCAAGGCGACCATGGGCGAGTTACTCAAAAGCCAAGGAGTGGTCGCGCCATTGGCATCCGTTGTGCAGAACGACGTGAAGCCCAAGGTTCAACTGCCTGGGATGAATTGAGTTGTCCCCTTTCAACAGTTAAGAGTGCCGAGCGTGGAATCAGAAGTCAGTCGAGTTAATCTCAGTCATGATCCACGCGCGTTGCACGACGATCCTTTACTGGATGGTCTGCTCGCTCTTTGCATGCTGCACCAGAAACCCGCCAGCGCGGCGATGCTCACCACCGGCCTGCCGCTGCCCAAACAACGCCTGAGTGTCGAGCTGCTGCCGCGTGCAGCGGCGCGCGCCGGCCTGCAAGGGCGGGTGCTGCAACGCAAACTGGAAGAAATTCCGGCGATTGCGATGCCCGCGCTGTTGTTGCTCAAGGATGGCCGCAGTGCCGTACTGCTCGGCTGGCAGGGTGAAAACGAAGCTCGGGTGCTGCTCAGCGAAAGCGATGGCGGCGAATCCTTGGTCAACCGCGAACTGCTGGCCGACGATTACCTCGGCAAAGTGTTCTTCGCCCAGCCGCAGCACAAATTCGACGTCAACCACGGCACGCTGATCCCGCGCGCGCGTTCGTGGTTTCGCGACACCCTCAAGCGTTCGCGCTGGCTGTATGTCGACGCCATCGCCGCCAGTTTCCTGATCAACATCATCGCCATGGCCGCGCCGCTGTTCGTGATGAACGTCTACGACCGCGTGGTACCGAACCAGGCCGAAGCAACCCTGTGGGTGCTGGCGCTGGGCATCACCGGCGCGTACATGTTCGACCTGATCCTCAAGAGCCTGCGCAGTCTGTGCCTGGATCTGGCCGGCAAGAAAACCGACCTGATCATCTCCGCCACGCTGTTCGAACGCATTGTCGGCATGTCGATGAAGTACCGTCCGGCGCGGGTCGGCAGCTTCGCGCAGAACATCCATGAGTTTCAGAGCCTGCGCGACTTCCTCGCCTCGCTGACCCTGACCAGCCTGATCGACCTGCCGTTCACCATCCTGATCTTCATTGTCATCGCGATTCTCGGCGGGCATCTGGTGTGGATCCCGGTGCTGGCGTTCCCGATTGCCCTGCTGATCGGCTACGCGTTGCAGAAGCCGCTGGTCGCGACCATGGAACGCACCATGGCGCTTGGCGCCGAGCGCCAGTCGAGCCTGATCGAAACCCTCGCCGGTCTCGACGCAGTCAAGGTCAACAACGCTGAAAGTGAACGTCAGTACCAGTGGGAACAGACCATCGGCACCCTCAGCCGCCTCGAGCTGCGGGTGAAAATGCTTTCCGGTCTGGCGATGAACATCACCCTGCTGATCCAGCAACTGGCCGGGGTGATCATGATCGTCTTCGGCGTGTACCAGATCATCGCCGGCAACCTGAGCATGGGCGGTCTGATCGCCTGCTACATGCTCAGCGGCCGCGCTCTGAGTCCGTTGGCCTCGCTATCCGGTCTGTTGACCCGTTACCAGCAAGCCCGCGTGACCATGACTTCGGTCGATCAGATGATGGAGCTGCCGCAGGAACGCAATTTCGAAGAACGCCCGCTGAGCCGCAAGGTTCTGCAAGGCGCCATCGAATGCCGCCAGCTCAACTTCACCTATCCCGAGCAGCAAAACCCGGCGCTGAAGAACATCAACCTGGTGATCCGTCCCGGCGAGAAGATCGGCATCATCGGCCGCAGCGGTTCAGGCAAAAGCTCTTTGGCCAAACTGCTGGTTGGTCTGTATCAGCCGGATGACGGCGCATTGCTGGTCGATGGTGTGGACATCCGCCAGATCGACGTCAGCGAGCTGCGCTACAACATTGGCTACGTGCCGCAGGATATCCAGCTGCTCGCTGGCACGTTGCGCGACAACCTGGTTTCCGGCGCGCGTTACGTTGAAGACGAGCTGGTGCTGCAAGCCGCCGAATTGGCTGGCGTGCATGAATTCGCCCGTCTGCATCCGCAAGGCTACGAGCTGCAAGTCGGCGAGCGCGGGCAGAACCTGTCCGGCGGCCAGCGCCAGAACGTTGCCCTGGCGCGGGCGCTGTTGCTCAATCCGCCGATCCTGTTGATGGATGAGCCGACCAGCGCCATGGACAACACTGGCGAAGAACGCCTCAAACAACGCCTCGCGGCCGTGATTGAAAACAAGACCGTGGTGCTGGTGACGCACCGTGCTTCGCTGCTGTCGCTGGTGGATCGCCTGCTGGTGATCGATCGCGGGCAGATTCTCGCCGACGGCCCGAAAGCCGCGGTGATGGAAGCGTTGAAGAAGGGGCAGATCAGTGTTGCTTAAGTCGGGTTTCAAGGATTCGATCCGTCGCTACTTCAAAGGCTCGGCGTCGTTGCAGGGCCAGCCGCTGCCCGAGGTCAACAAGGCCTTGATCGAAGATGCGCCACGCGTGGTGCGGCTGACGATTTGGGCAATCATCGGTTTCTTCGTGTTTCTGATGCTGTGGGCCAACTTCGCCGTGATCGACGAAGTGACCAAGGGCGACGGCAAGGCGATTCCATCGTCGAAGATCCAAAAAATCCAGAACCTTGAGGGCGGGATTGTATCGGAACTGTTCGTCAAGGAAGGCCAGATCGTCGAGGCCGGCGCACCGTTGATTCGTCTGGACGACACACGTTTCGCCTCCAACGTCGGCGAAACCGAGGCTGATCGACAGTCGATGTTGCTGCGCGTCGAGCGCTTGAGCGCCGAGGTCGATGACCGTCCGCTGAGTTTCCCTGAAGACGTGGTCAAAGCCGTGCCCGGCCAGGCGAAAAGCGAAGAGTCGCTGTACATCAGCCGTCGCCAGCAGTTGCACGACGAGATTGGCGGTTTGCAGGAGCAGTTGATTCAGCGTCAGCAAGAGCTGCGCGAGTTCAGCTCCAAGCAGGCGCAATACCGTCAGCAACTGAGCTTGCAGCGTCAGGAAATCAACATGTCCGAGCCGCTGGTGGCGCAGGGCGCGGTCTCCCCGGTTGAAGTGCTGCGCCTCAAGCGTGCCGAAGTGGAAACCCGTGGTCAGCTCGACGCCACCACGCTGGCAATTCCGCGTGCCGAGTCGGCGATCAAGGAAGTGCAGCGCAAGGTCGACGAGACGCGCGGCAAATTCCGCAGCGAAGCCCTGACTCAACTCAACGAAGCGCGCACCGATCTGAACAAGGCCCAGGCCACCGGCAAAGCGCTGGAAGACCGGGTCAGCCGGACGCTGGTTACCTCGCCAGTACGCGGGATCGTCAACAAGATGCTGGTCAACACCATCGGCGGCGTGATCCAGCCGGGCAGCGACTTGCTGGAAATCGTCCCGCTGGATGACACCTTGCTGGTCGAGGCGAAAATCCGTCCGCAGGACATCGCGTTCCTGCATCCGGGCCAGGAAGCCACGGTGAAATTCACCGCGTATGACTACACGATTTATGGCGGTCTGAAAGCCAAGCTCGAGCAGATCGGCGCCGACACCATCACCGATGAAGACAAGAAAACCACGTACTACATCATCAAGCTGCGTACTGATCGGAGCCACTTGGGGACTGACGAGAAGCCGTTGCTGATCATCCCGGGGATGGTGGCATCGGTGGACATCATCACCGGCAAGAAGACCGTGCTGAGCTAC
Source organism: Pseudomonas sp. TWP3-1 (assembly GCF_049896625.1). Classification (NCBI taxonomy): domain Bacteria; kingdom Pseudomonadati; phylum Pseudomonadota; class Gammaproteobacteria; order Pseudomonadales; family Pseudomonadaceae; genus Pseudomonas; species Pseudomonas sp. TWP3-1. The sequence goes on along the minus strand of NZ_JAFCUQ010000002.1, from coordinate 448,525 downwards.
CTGCTCAAACCGATCATCCGCGCGCGGGCTGAGGCGCTGCACGAGCGCTAGATCTGCATTGGCCTTTCTGGCCTCATCGCTGGCAAGCCAGCTCCCACAGGTTTTTGCGTCGAACACATAATCGTGTTCCACAAGAGAGCCCTGTGGGAGCTGCGGTGCGACGATTCGACTTGCCAGCGATGGCGTCAGTTTGAACACCACATCCCTGTCAGTAAGTGACACAAATAGTCACTCACCATCCAGTCCATACCTAAGCAATTGCCATATCGTTATTCGTTAACAGTATTTAAAAACCACTTCTTATATCTATAAAGTCATTTCCCTGCGTACCTGCCGACCAATCGGCGCGCCGCACGACACGAACCAACACGCAACCCAGCGTGAGTTTCTGATCGACGCGCGCGCCTTTGAGCGTGCCGTGCGTGGGAGATTGATTGATGTCCGCAGCTACTGCTACCCCAAGCGCCGCGACCCTCGCGCCGCAAACCCTCGAGATTCGCCCGTTCAGCGGCGCGGTCGGCGCCGAAATCATCGGCCTCGACCTGACCCGTCCGGTCAACGACCAGGACTTCGCGCGCATTCATCGTGCGCACCTCGATCATCATGTCGTGGTGTTCCGCGATCAGCGCATCACCCCGCAGCAACAAATTGATTTCAGCCGCCGTTTCGGTGTGTTGCAGATCCATGTGCTCAAGCAGTTCTTGTTGGCCAATCACCCGGAAATCCTCATCGTTTCCAATATCGTCGAGAACGGCCAGAACATCGGCCTCGGCGACGCCGGCAAGTTCTGGCACTCCGACCTTTCCTATAAAGAGCTGCCGAGCCTCGGCTCGATGCTGCACGCGCAAGAGTTGCCGTCCGAGGGTGGCGACACGCTGTTCGCCGACATGCACAAAGCCTGGGATAACCTGCCAGAAGCGCTGCGCAAAGCCGTCGAAGGTCGCTCGGCTGCGCATTCCTACACCGCGCGCTACAGCGAAACAAAATTCGAAGGTAATTGGCGCCCGACCCTGACCCCGGAGCAACTCGCGCAGGTCGCGGAAGTGGTGCATCCGATCGTTCGCACTCATCCGGAAAACGGCCGCAAGGCGCTGTTCGTCAGCGAAGGCTTTACCACGCGCATCGTCGGCCTGCCGGAGGACGAAAGTCAGCAACTGCTCGCCGAGCTCTACGCCCACAGCGTGTTGCCGCAGAACATCTATCGCCATCAATGGCAGCCGCACGACCTGGTGTTCTGGGACAACCGCTCGCTGATTCACCTTGCCGCCGGCTGCCCCGCGCACCTGCGCCGCATGCTGTATCGCACCACCATTCAGGGCGACGCGCCTTTCTGATTTGCCGGAGATTCGATCATGTCCAAACGTCTTCCATTCGCACCGCTGGCGGCTGCCATCGGCCTCGGTTTCAGCCTGATTGCCAGCAGCCTGGTCGCGCCGTCCGTGGCTCACGCCGAAGGTGAAATCCGTATCGCCGAGCAGTTCGGCATTGTTTATCTGTTACTCAACGTGGTGCGTGATCAAGGACTGATCGAGAAGTACGGCAAGCAGGAAGGCCTCGACATCAAGGTCGACTGGACACAGCTGTCGGGTGGCGCGGCGGTCAACGATGCGTTGCTCTCCGGTTCGATCGATATAGCCGGCGCCGGGGTCGGCCCGCTGCTGACGATCTGGGATCGCACCCACGGCAAGCAGAACGTCAAAGCCGTGGCCTCGCTGGGCAACTTCCCTTACTACCTGGTGAGCAACAATCCCAAGGTCAAAACCATTGCCGACTTCACCGAGAAAGACCGGATTGCGCTGCCGGCGGTCGGGGTGTCGGTGCAGTCGCGTTTCCTGCAATACGCGGCCGCCAAGCAGTGGGGTGACAAGGAATTCAATCGCCTCGACAAGTACACCATCGCGTTGCCGCACCCCGACGCCACCGCTGCGTTGATTGCCGGCGGTACCGAACTGACCGGGCATTTCTCCAACCCGCCGTTCCAGGATCAGGCGCTGGAAAATCCCAATGTGCACGTGGTGCTGAACACCTACGACCTGCTCGGCCCGAACTCGCCGACGGTGCTGTTCGCTACCGAGAAATTCCGCGAAGAGAACCCGAAAACCTACAAAGCCTTCGTTGAAGCGCTGACCGAAGCTGCGCAATTTTCGCAGAACGATAAAGGCGCAGCAGCGGATACTTACATCCGCGTGACCAAAGCCAAAATCGACCGTGCCGCGTTGCTGAAAATCATCGATAACCCGCAGTTCGAATTCAGCGTCACCCCGAAAAATACTTATCCACTGGCCGAATTTCTCTACCGCGTCGGCGCGATCAAGAACAAACCTGAATCGTGGAAGGACTACTTCTTCCAGGACGCCAAACCGCTGCAAGGGAGCTGACCGCGATGAACGCTCCTTTGCCAGGCCACGCGGCCAGCAACCCGATCACCACGGCGCAGGCGCTGTTGGCGGTTGATCACGTCAGTCTGGAATACCGCACGCCGCAACGCGTGGTGCGCGCTACGCATCAGGTCAGTTTCGATGTCGATCAGCAGGATCGCTTCGTGCTGCTCGGGCCGTCCGGTTGTGGCAAGTCCACCTTGCTCAAAGCTGTCGCCGGGTTCATCGCGCCGTGCGAGGGCGAGATCCGTCTGCAGGGCCAGCGCGTCGACGCGCCGGGGCCGGACCGGATCGTGGTGTTTCAGGAATTCGATCAACTGCCGCCGTGGAAAACCGTCAAACAGAACGTAATGTTTCCGCTGCTCGCTTCGCGCACCTTGAACAAAAAAGAAGCCGAAGAGCGTGCGCTGCATTACCTGGAAAAAGTCGGGCTGGCGGCGTTCGCCGACGCCTATCCGCACACCTTGTCCGGCGGCATGAAAGCGCGGGTAGCGATTGCCCGCGCGTTGGCCATGCAGCCAAAAATCCTGCTGATGGACGAGCCGTTCGCCGCGCTGGATGCGCTGACCCGACGCAAGATGCAGGAAGAGTTGCTGCTGCTCTGGGAAGAGGTGCGCTTCACCCTGTTGTTCGTCACGCATTCGATTGAAGAAGCGTTGGTGGTCGGCAATCGCATCTTGTTGCTGTCACCACATCCGGGCCGGGTGAAGGCCGAAGTGCACAGCCATCAATACGACTTGCAAAGCCTCGGCGGTCTGGCTTTTCAGGAATCGGCGCGGCGTATTCATCGGTTGTTGTTCGACGAAGGTCAGGCGCGGGAAGCTGAGCGCGAACTGGATTTCAGCGACATTCGCATCGCTTATTGAGCCTGGAGGATTGCCCGATGAGCCATTCATCATCCGTTCGTGAAGAATTTGAAATCGATCTGCAGCCGCTGACCAGTGTGCCGGTGGAGCGCGAGTTGCCGCTTGGCCAACGGCTGTGGCAGCAGGGCTGGTTGCGCAAAAGTCTGATCCTGATGTTGCTCGCCGTGCTCTGGGAAGTGATTGCCCGGGTGCAGAACAACGATTTGCTGCTACCGAGTTTTATTCAGACAAGCCATGCGTTGTACGACGGTTTGCTCAGTGGCGAATTGCTGGGCAAGGTGTGGATTTCGCTGGTGGTGCTGCTCAAGGGTTACTTGATCGGCATCGTGCTGGCGTTTGCCCTGACGACGCTGGCGGTTTCGACCCAGTTTGGCCGCGATCTGCTCAGCACGCTGACGTCGATGTTCAACCCGCTGCCGGCGATTGCCCTGCTGCCGTTGGCGTTGCTGTGGTTCGGACTCGGGCAGAACAGCCTGATTTTTGTGCTGGTGCATTCGGTGCTGTGGGCGCTGGCGTTGAATACCTACGCGGGTTTTCTCGGCGTCTCGGAAACCTTGCGCATGGCGGGACGTAACTACGGCTTGAAGGGCATGCGCTTTGTGCTGTTCATCCTGATCCCGGCAGCGCTGCCATCGATTCTGGCCGGGTTGAAGATCGGCTGGGCGTTTGCCTGGCGCACCTTGATTGCAGCCGAGTTGGTGTTCGGCGCGACCAGCGGCAAGGGCGGGCTGGGTTGGTACATCTTCCAGAATCGCAATGAGCTGTACACCGATAAAGTGTTTGCCGGGTTGGCCGTCGTGATCCTGATTGGCTTACTAGTGGAAAATCTGGTGTTCGACACCCTTGAGCGAATCACCGTGAAACGTTGGGGCATGCAGCGCTGATGGTTTGATCTGCTAGCATTGCGTGCAGATTAATCCTGATCGGCGATGAGTGCTCAACATGCAACTCCCGGACATGAACCTGTTGGTCGCCCTCGACGCCTTGCTCGACGAGGGCAGCGTGATCGGCGCAGCGCGGCGCATGAATCTCAGCCCGGCGGCCATGAGTCGCACGCTGACGCGAATCCGCGAAGCCATCGGCGATCCGATCCTGGTGCGCGCCGGCCGCGGCTTGGTGCCAACCCCGAAAGCGCTGGAGTTGCGTGAGCAAGTGCGCGATCTGGTTGAGCAAGCCGCGCTGTTGTTCCGCTCGGCCGATGCCGTGGAGTTGGGCACTTTGCGCCGTCGCTTCAGCATTCGCGCCAACGATTTTTTCGTCGGCGTGTATGGCGGCAAGCTGTTCGTCACCCTTGAGCGACAAGCCCCGCACTGCGAATTGCGCTTCGTCCCGGAAGGCGATGGTGACGACGAGGCATTGCGCGAAGGGCGAATCGACCTGAACGTCAGCAATACTCGACCGGTGATGCCGGAGGTGAAGGTGCAAAACCTGTTCGCCACGCACTTCGTCGGTTTGGTGCGCGAGGATCACCCGTTGCTCAATGGCGAAATCACCGCCGAACGTTACGCCGGGTTTTCCCACATCAGCATGTCGCGCCGAGGCATCGCGCGTGGCCCTATCGACACGGCGCTGAACGCTTTGGGTCTGGAGCGTCGAGTGGCCGTCATCGCGCCGAGTTTTCATGCGGCAATGTTCGCCCTTCCAGATTCCGACCTGATCCTGCCGGTGCCAAAGGAGGCGTTGCTGAGTGTGCGTCGACTCGGACTGAAGCTGCGTTCGTTCGACTTGCCGATTCCTCTGCCGACCCTGATGCTTACCCAAGCCTGGCATCCGCGCTTCGACAAAGACCCGGCACACCGCTGGCTGCGCGAAACCCTCAAGAGTTGCTGCGATGAAACCTGGCTGGAAGCACAGCCCTGATCTCAACAATTGCGTCTGACGCACTTATAAACTTCCAATAAGTCAATTTTCGTCAGCAATAAGCCTTACTAAAATGCTCCGGTATTTTTCATTCCGGAGTTTGCTTCCCCATGACATCCCTGACGGTCACGGCGCCGCTTGCCGCTGCCGCTCCGGCCAAAGCGACCGCGCCGCCGATATTCGGCGCGCGGATCATCATCGGTCTGGTCGGCGTGCTGTTGGTGGTGTTGGTCTCGGGCCTCAACGAGGCGGTGACCAAGATTGCCCTGGCCGACATTCGCGGCGCGCTGAGCATCGGCTACGACGACGGCACCTGGCTGGTCGCCAGCTACACCGCGACTTCGGTGGCGGCGATGGCTTTTGCACCTTGGTGCTCAGTGACCTTCTCGCTACGGCGTTTCACCCTGTGCGCCATCGCCGCATTCACCGTGCTCGGCGTGCTCTGCCCGTTCGCGCCGAACTACGAAAGCCTGTTGCTGATGCGCACCCTGCAAGGCTTGGCCGGCGGCGCGTTGCCGCCGATGCTGATGACCGTGGCCCTGCGTTTTCTACCGGCCAACGTCAAACTTTACGGACTGGCCGGCTACGCCCTGACCGCAACTTTCGGCCCCGGCCTCGGCACGCCGCTGGCCGGGATGTGGACCGAATACGTCGGCTGGCAGTGGACGTTCTGGCAAATCATCGCGCCGTGCCTGATCGGCGCGGCGATGGTCGCCTACGGCCTCCCGCAGGATCCGCTGCGCCTGGAGCGCTTCAAGGCATTCAACTGGAAGGGTTTGCTGCTGGGCTTCCCGGCAATCTGCATGCTGGTGATCGGCATCTTGCAGGGCAATCGGCTGGACTGGTTTCAATCGGATCTGATCTGCGGCTTGCTCGGCGCAGGGTCGTTGTTGCTGGTGGCGTTTCTGATCAATGAATGGTCGCAGCCGATTCCATTCTTCAAGTTGCAGATGCTCGGCATTCGTAATCTGTCGTTCTCGCTGATGACGCTAGCGGGAGTGTTGGTGGTGCTGTCGGCGGTGGTGGTGATTCCGTCGAGTTATCTGGCGCAAGTGCAGGGTTATCGCCCGGTGCAGACCGCGCCGATCATGCTGCTGGCAGCGCTCCCGCAACTGATCGCGCTGCCGCTGGTGGCGGCGCTGTGCAACTTGCGCTGGATCGATTGCCGCTGGGTGCTCGGGATTGGTTTGAGCATGCTCGCGTTGTCGTGCTTCGGCGGTTCGCAGATTACTTCGGTATGGATTCGCGACAATTTCTATGTCCTGCAATGGCTGCAGATTTTCGGTCAGCCGATGTCGGTGCTGCCGCTATTGATGCTCGCCACCGGCAGCATCTCGCCGATGGAAGGGCCGTTCGCCTCGGCGTGGTTCAACACTATCAGAGGCATGGCGGCCGTGATCGCCACCGGGGTAATCGAAACGCTGACCACAGCGCGGCTGCATTTCCATTCGACGATGCTGGTCGATCGTCTCGGCAACTCGCCGCTGGCCGCGCAAGACGCCGGTCTCGCCCATCGCTTGCACGAACAAGCCGTGGTGCTGACTTCTTCGGATCTCTACTTGTGCATGAGCGGCGTGGCACTGGCGCTGATTCTGCTGATTTTCTGGCTGCCGACGCGGATGTTCCCGCCTCGCGCGCCGACTTGATTGCTTCACGAAACAGAAGGTTTTTATGACGACTCAAGCAAAGCAAAAAATCGCCGTCGCCGTGGCGGCTGCACTGGCTGTCGGCGTGTTGCTGTACTTGGCGGTGCCGGGTCTGTTCGGCAAACGCACGCAGCAGAACACCAACGACGCCTATGTTTCCGCTGACTTCACGTTGGTGGTGCCGCGTGTGTCGGGCTTCATCAAAGAAGTGCTGGTGGAGGACAACGAGCAAGTGAAGGCGGGACAGTTACTCGCACTGATCGATGATCGCGATCTGCGCGCCGCCGCCGAGGCGGCCGATGCGCAAACCCTGGTCGCTCGCGCCCAATTGCAAAATGCCAAAGCGACGCTGGAGCGCCAGACCTCGGTGATTGCCCAGGAGCAGGCTGCGGTAGTTTCGGCCAAGGCTGAAATGGCTTTTGCTCAGCAAGAACTCAATCGCTACAACCACCTCGCGGGCGTTGGTGCCGGTACGGTGCAGAACGCGCAACAGGCGCGTACGCGGATCGATCAGGCCAGCGCCAAGCTCGACACCGCCACCGCGAAACTTGCGGCGGAACGCAAGCAGGTCGACATTCTCAGCGCCCAGCGCGATGCAGCCGAAGGTGGCTTGAAGCACGCGCAAGCGGCGCTGGAGATCGCCAGTTTCGAGCTGTCCTACACGCGCATCACCGCGCCGCAGGACGGCATGATCGGCGAGCGCGCCGTGCGCGTCGGCGCTTATGTGACGCCGGGCAGCAAACTGCTGGCGGTGGTGCCGCTGAAGCAGGCTTATGTGGTCGCAAACTTTCAGGAAACCCAACTGACTGATGTGCAGCCGGGGCAGGACGTGCAGATCCGCGTCGACAGCCTTGGCGGTGAAGTGCTTACCGGCCGTGTCGAAAGTATCGCCCCGGCTACCGGTGTGACCTTCGCAGCGGTGAAACCGGATAACGCTACCGGCAACTTCACCAAAGTCGTGCAGCGGCTTCCGGTGAAAATTTTGCTCGAGCCGGGTCAGCCATTGGCTGAACGCCTGCGCGTGGGGATGTCGGTGGAGGCGAGCATTGATACCAAGAGCTCGGCGACCTCGGTGCGCGAGGTGACGCAGCGATGATTTTTGTTGAATCGTCTGACGCCATCGCTGGCAAGCCAGCTCCCACAGGCGTTGTGCAGGCTGTCCAAAGTCTCGATTGCAAACAGAGTCCCCTGTGGGAGCTGGCTTGCCAGCGATTGGGCCAGTGGCAGCGACTCACCCTGAGTGTCTTGCTGACTGCGGGCCTCACCGCTTGCACTGTCGGCCCGGACTTCGAGAAACCCGCAGCCACGCAAATCAGCGAATGGGCAAAACCGGCCAAAAGCGCTCCGAGCCAGGCGGTCAGCGAGCCCATGAACGAACGTTGGTGGGAGGTATTCCACGACCCACAATTGTCAGCCCTGACCCAGCGCGCGTTGAGCAGCAACCTCGACCTCAAACGCGCCAGCAGTCGCCTGCAACAAAGCCGCGCCGCACGCCAGGTGATCACCGCCGAGCGTTACCCCAATTCCGCGGCTACCGGCAGTTATGGCCGCAAACGCAACAGCGGCAAAGGCTTGAACGATCCGTCCGGGCACGACGGCGATTCCGCGTTCAATCTGTGGGATGCCGGTTTTTCCGCTTCGTGGGAGCTGGATTTCTGGGGCCGCGTACGCCGCGAAACCGAAGCCGCCGACGCTAATCTGGAAGTCGCGGAAAACGACCGTCGTGGGGTGTTGCTGGCAGTGCTTGCCGATACCGCGCAGAACTACATCCAGCTGCGTGGCGTGCAGAACACTCGCGCGGTGACCGAGCAGAATCTCGACGTCGCCCGGCACAGTCTGAAACTCTCGCAACTGCGCCTGAACGATGGCGTCGCGACCGATCTCGACGTCGCCGAAGCCGCCGCGCAAGTCGCCGCCATCGAATCGCGCCTGCCGGCGCTGGAGCAACGCCAGTCACAACTGATCAACGCGATCAGCCTGTTGATGGGCGAGCCGCCGCAAGCCTTGGCCAAACAGTTATCCACAGACGCCCCGGTACCGCAGTCGCCACCCCAGGTCGCCATCGGGTTGCCGTCGCAACTGGCCGAACGTCGTCCGGATATCCGCCAGGCCGAAGCCGCGCTGCACGCCGCCACGGCCAACATCGGCGTGGCCAAGGGTGATTTCTATCCGCGCATTACCCTGTCCGGCAACCTGAGTTCGCAAGCCATGCAGCTCAGCGATTTCGGCTCATGGGGCTCACGCGCTTTCGGTATCGGCCCGCAATTCAGCCTGCCGCTGTTCGACGGCGGGCGCCTGCGCGGCGTGCTGCAATTGCGTGAAGCTCAGCAGCAGGACGCAGCCATTGCCTATCAGCAAACCGTGCTGCGCGCCTGGCATGAGATCGACGACCAACTGACCGCCTACAACGCCAGCCAGCGCCGCCGCGACAGCCTCGCCGAAGCCGTGCGCCAGAACCAGATCGCCCTGCGCACCGCGCAACAGCAGTACGTCGAAGGCGTGGTCGACTTCGTCAACGTCCTCACCGTACAGAGTGCACTACTCGCCACTCAGGAACAGTGGGTGGAAAGCTCGACTGGCGTGTCGCTGGCAATGGTCGGGTTGTATCGAGCGTTGGGTGGGGGTTGGGAGTCGGTGTATCCGGTGGGGGAGATGGCGCAGCGTTGAGGCTTGCGCGCAGAGCGCGGGAAGGCCCGCGCCGTCTTGAAAGTAACGAGCCTGACTCAATAATCACACAATCGAAAAATCGCGGGCTGAGCAGCCTTTTAGCTCTCAACTCGCGAAATTTTCAATTTTGATTTGCCCGTCAGGAAACGTGGCAATGATCTCAAGTTCACCGCCCATTGCGCGGATGTAATTGCGCAACGTGCTGATGTACATATCGGTGCGGCGTTCCATTTTCGAGATCGCCGCCTGATTGATATGCAATGTCTCGGCAAGCGTGGCCTGGCTCAAGGCTCTGGCCTGTCGCAACTCGTTCAGTGGCATTTCCTTAATGTGTTGTTCATAGATCGAATCGGCGTGCGCCCGGGCTTCGGGTGTCATACGCGCTTCGAGTTCGGCAAATTTCTTAGCCATCTTTGTAACCCTCTTTGCGCAGTGTTGCGAGATGCTCATCGTACAGCTGATCGGCGAGCGGAACGTTGACTTCATACCAGCGATCCTGACCGGTTTTGTCTCCTCCGATCAATAGCAACGCACAGCGTCTGGGATCAAATGCGTACAGGATGCGGTAAGGTCGCCCGGCATGTTGAACTCGCAATTCCCGCAGATGACTGTGTCGCGCACCATTGATTGCACTGCTGTGTGGAAAGCGTAAACCTGGCCCGAATTGGCCTAGCAGTTTGACGCTTGCAGCCACAGAGCTCTGCTCGTTTTCAGTCAGATCTTCCCACCAGCTGCCGAACTCGTCGGTGTATTCGATATCCCATTTCATGGGTTCGGAATATGACCTTTATGGAATATTCCATCAAGGTTATATTTTCGATAGGTTGCACCCTAGCCGGTTCTGCTTGAATGCGCCAGACCTGCCGGTGAGTGATCGCCTTTCGCTTGATGCTAATCGCCCTTGCTACTGGGTCGGTTGCTGAAGAATGTCTCCAGGGCGCGACTGTTCCACTTCGAAACGCTGATTCCTTTCAAGATTTCGCCGACAAATCCGCCATCCCCTTGAGCAACTCGATCGGCAGCGGAAAGACAATCGTCGAACTCTTGTCGCCGGCGATCGAACTCAACGTCTGCATATAGCGCAACTGCATGGCGCCGGGCTGGCGACCGAGCATTTCGGCGGCCTGCATGAGTTTTTCCGAGGCCTGCAGTTCACCTTCGGCGTGAATCACCTTGGCCCGTCGTTCGCGTTCGGCTTCGGCCTGTTTGGCGATGGCGCGCACCATCGATTCGTTGAGATCGACATGCTTGATTTCGACGTTGGCGACCTTGATACCCCAGACATCAGTCTGTGCGTCGAGCACCTGCTGGATATCGATGTTCAGGCGTTCGCGTTCGGCGAGCAATTCGTCCAGTTCGTGTTTGCCGAGCACCGCACGCAGGGTGGTCTGGGCCAACTGGCTGGTGGCCATGAGAAAGTCTTCGACTTGAATAATCGCCTTCTGCGGGTCGAGCACGCGGAAGTACAGCACTGCGTTGACCTTGACCGAGACGTTATCGCGAGTGATCACGTCCTGCGGCGGTACATCGAGAACGATGGTGCGCAAGTCGACCCGAACCATTTGCTGCACCACCGGAATCAGCAAGATCAACCCCGGCCCCTTCACCTGCCAGAAGCGTCCGAGCTGGAACACCACGCCACGCTCGTATTCGCGCAGGATGCGGAACGTCGCGCCGGCGAGGGCGATCAGCAACAGCAGCAGTGCGACAAAACCGATTTGCAGACCCATGATCACTCTCCGTGCGGTGCCGCGTCAGTCGCGGCCACTTGCAGCAACAAGCCTTTGCGACTGACCACGCGTACCGGTTGCCCGGCGTGCAGCGGTGTGGCGCTCAACACCTGCCAGCGTTCTCCTTGCAATTGCACCCAGCCGTTGCAAGCATCATCGGCCTGCACGGTGGTGATCGGCGTGACGCTGCCGAGCAGCCCGGAATCGCCACTGACGGTTTCGCGCGGTCGGGTTTTCAGCGCGCGAATCACCAGCGCGATCAACAGCAATGCGCTGATCAAACCGAGGCCGATCATCATCGGCACCGGCAACTCGGCGTTACCCAGAATCAACGCGCCAATCACGAACATGATGATGCCGCCGAGACCGATCACTCCGTAGTTCGGTAGCGCGGCTTCGGCGATCAAAAACGCGATGCCCAGCGTGATCAACCACAAACCGACCGGGCTGACCGCTGGCAGCGGGGAATCCGCAGCGAGGGCCGATCCGCTCAGCAGGATGAAAAACAGCAACGCACAGCTACGGGTGTTCACGCGACCCTCCGCGAGATTCATGGAGTTGTTCCTCCAGTCTAGTTGAGCGCGCCGCTGTATGAATTTTGATCAGTTGTTGAGCGCCGCCAGTGGGCGGAATTGCCTGCGCGGCTGGCCTGCGGGTCTAGACTTTCAAGCACAGTCACCTCAATCCCCTGTGGGAGCGTGGCTTGCCCGCGAAAAAATCTCTCAGTCACCGCACATTCCACAGGAGACCGTAAATGGAAGACCCAACCCACAGCCTCCCATCGCTATTCAAACAACTCGGCCTGCCCAACGACCCGATCAGCATCGACCAATTCATCGCCACCCATTCGCCGCTGAAACCCGAACTGCACTTGTCGGACGCATTCTTCTGGACCCAGAGCCAGGCGGTTTTTTTGCGTGATGAGATTCTGGAGGATGCGGATTGGGCGGAGGTGGTGGATCAGTTGGATGTGATGTTGAGGAAGGGTAGGAATGTGTAAAAAAAACTGTCGGAAAAGTCTGAAATGTAAAAAAAACATAGGCCGGGTAAAAAAAACTGGGCTTTAATCGCTGCAGTGAATTTTTACTATGGATATAGCCATGCCGACGGTTGGATATGCGTACCTGAAAGACGCTCTTAGTCTCAAAGCATTTGCGCCCAAGCGCACTGCAATGATTAAGCCCGTTACGCGCATCACTTTGATCGGCGATTGCCTGGCGGTCCCGCAGGCGGTGGCACCTGCCCAAGGCTCCACACTGGAACACATCCTGTTCGCGCTTAAACATGAAGGCATCAATTTGAGCATTCTTGCTCAGGCGCTTGAGACCCTGGAGGCTGAGGCGCTGATCGCTGAGCTGGCGAAATCGCCAAATGGAGTGTTTATACGAAAAGCGTGCTTTCTATGGGAAAGCTTTACCGGCAGGCAATTGGAATACTCCGTGCCGGTTCGGGGAAGTGTGGTTGCCCTATTCGATCCTCAACGCTACGTCACTGGACCTGCGATACGTAACAGCCGCTGGCGAGTCGCTTTCAATGGCTTGGGTTCATTGCAGTATTGCGCCACCGTCGAGCGAACCGAGGAACTGCAAGCCCTGCTCGATCTCGACATCATTGATCGAGCGCAGGCGTTCATGGCAACGCTGCCGCCAGAAATGATGGATCGCGCAATCAATTGGGCCTATTTGCACGAAACCCGTGACTCGTTTGCCATAGAAAAAGAAGAGCCTAGCGAAGAGAAATCACGCCGGTTCGTTCGGTTGCTGCGCCAGGCTCATGAGCGGACAGAGTTGAGCGAAGACTATCTGGTCGAACTGCAGAACAGCACCGTTTCAAATCCTTTCGATAAAGCGGTGTTGTTCCGTCACGAGCAAAACCATCTGCATAACGGTTTGAGAGGAGCGGCGGGGGTTAGCTATGTCCCGCCTGCGCCGGACTTGTGTCGTGAATTGATGGAGGAGCTGATGGGCTTCGCCAATCGCAAGGCGCAGCAGGTCGATCCGCTGGTTGCGGCTGCTGTTGTGGCTTTCGGTTTCGTCTTTCTTCATCCGTTTATGGACGGTAATGGCCGACTTTCACGCTTCCTGATTCACCAGACGCTGTGTCATTCCGGGGCACTGCAAAATGGTTTGCTGCTACCCGTCTCGGTAGCGATGAAGCATGAGGAACCAAGCTATCTGCAAGCGTTGAAAGGTTTTTCAACACCTGCACGCGATTTCTGGAACGTCACCTGGCTGGATGCGGACCAGATGGCGTTCGAATTTGTCGGGCACCCGTCGATGTACCGCTACTGGGATGCAACTGAATGCGCCGAATTCACACTGCGCATGGCCCGTCGCGCGCTCGAAGTAGAGCTACTCGAAGAAACCAGGTTTCTGGAGCGCTACGACCATGTGGTCAAAGCGGTGAACGAGCGCTTTGACGTCCGGGGGAGTGACCTGTCGAAACTGGTGATGATGTGCCTGGATAATGACGGCAAGGTCTCCAAGAACCGGCGCAAACAGTTTCAGTACAGTGTGGCGGAGGACGTTTTTGAGTTCATCGAACAGGTTGCTGCTCCATTCTGGTCTGAGTCGGAGAAGCTGAGCTGATCGGCACAGCGAATTTGTTTCAAAACTTGACTGAAAATCCCCTCCAATGCCATATTGATAGTTAGCAAACTAACAGTGTGTGTTTTCCCTCGTGCCGAATTCCCTCGACGCTCTCCAGATGAACATCAGCAGTGCCATGGTGGTGGCCGCCAGGCATTGGCGGAAGATCTGCCAGACCACGCTGGTCAACTACGGGATCTCCGAAGCCTGCGCCGTGCCGTTGTTGATGATCGGGCGCTTGGGCGAGGGCGTGCGTCAGGTGCAAGTGGCGCAGGCGGCGGGGATGGAGAGTCCTTCGCTGGTGCGGTTGCTCGATCAGTTGTGTCATGCCGGGTTTGTCTGCCGCACCGAAGACACGCAGGATCGCCGCGCCAAATGCCTGAGCCTGACCGACACCGGCCGTGAGCTGGTGCAAGCGGTGGAGATTGAATTGGTGCGTCTGCGCCATGAAGTTCTCGAAGGCATCGACCAGCGCGATCTGGAAGCTACGCTTCGGGTACTCAAAGCCTTTGAGGCGGCCAACCCGCCATCGGTGCTCAATCCGTGAAAGGTTTTTTCACCGGCATGCCCCCGGCACGCGACTGGTTCTACGGCGTGCGTACCTTCGCTGCCTCGATGATCGCGTTGTACATCGCCATGTTGATGCAGATGCCGCGTCCGTATTGGGCGATGGCCACGGTGTACATCGTCTCCAGCCCGTTTGTCGGGCCGACCAGCTCCAAGGCGCTGTACCGCGCGGTGGGGACTTTTCTCGGCGCGGCGGCGGCGGTTTTCTTCGTTCCGATGTTTGTGCAGAGCCCATATGTGCTGGTGGTGGTGATCGCGTTGTGGACCGGAATTCTGTTGTTCCTGTCCCTGCATTTGCGCACCGCCAACAGCTATGCGCTGATGCTCGCCGGTTACACCTTGCCGCTGATTGCCCTGCCGGTTGTGGATAACCCGCTGGCGGTGTGGGACGTGGCCGAGGCGCGCACCGAAGAGATTTTCCTCGGCATCGCCGTCGCCGCTGTAGTCGGCGCGATGTTCTGGCCACGCCGCTTGGCGCCAGTGTTCAACGATGCGGTGAGCAAGTGGTTCGCCGACGCGTCGACCTACAGCCAGCGCTTCCTCAGCCGCAACGTGCAGCCGGAAGAAATCACTGCGCTGCGCATGGCCATGGTCGGCAGTTTCAACAGCCTCGAATTGATGATCGGCCAGTTGCCGCACGAAGGCGCCCGTCCGCAAACCGTGCGCAATACCAAGGAATTGCGCGGGCGAATGATCCATCTGCTGCCGGTGATCGACGCCCTCGAAGACGCGCTGTACGCACTGGAGCGGCGCACGCCGGAGCTGGTCGACAAATTCGCGCCGTTGCTTGCCGCGACCAATGAATGGCTTGCCCACAAAGACGCTGACCTCGAGCGTTGGCAAGCCCTCAAGGATCAGCTCGAAGCCGAACAACCGAGCGCGGCGGCACTGGAAGATCGCAAACAATTGCTGTTTTCCAACGCGCTGTATCGCCTCGGTGAATTTATCGATCTGTGGCAAGACTGCCGCAGTTTGCAAGACGCGATTCTGTGTGACCGCCAGGACAACTGGCGCGCGGTATATCGCCACTGGCGACTCGGGCGACTGTCACCGTTTCTAGACCGTGGATTGATGCTGTACTCGGTGGCCTCGACCATTCTGGCGATCATCGTCGCCTCGGTACTGTGGATTCTGCTCGGCTGGACCGACGGCGGCAGCGCGGTGATTCTGGCGGCGGTGGCGTGCAGTTTCTTTGCCTCGATGGACGACCCGGCGCCGCAGATTTACCGGTTCTTTTTCTGGACCGGGATGTCGGTACTGTTCGCCAGTCTGTATCTGTTTCTGGTCCTGCCGAACCTGCATGACTTCCCGATGCTGGTGCTGGCGTTTGCCGTGCCGTTCATTTGCGTTGGTACGCTGACGGTGCAGCCGCGCTTCTATCTCGGCATGCTGCTGACGCTGGTCAACACCTCGTCGTTCATCAGTATTCAGGGCGCTTACGACGCGGACTTTTTCGCTTTCGCCAACTCCAACCTGGCTGGCCCGGTTGGCTTGCTGTTCGCGTTTATCTGGACGCTGATCGCGCGACCGTTCGGTGCTGAGCTGGCGGCCAAGCGCCTGACGCGTTTCAGCTGGAAAGATATCGTCAGCATGACCGAGCCGGCCAACCTCGCCGAGCACCGGCATTTGGGCGTGCAAATGCTCGATCGTCTGATGCAGCACCTGCCACGGCTGGCGATTACCGGTCAGGACACCGGCATCGCCATGCGCGAAGTGCGGGTCGGACTCAACCTGCTCGACTTGCTCGCCTACACCCCGCGAGTGACCGGCGTACCGCGCCCACTGTTGCAGCAAGTGGTGGCCGAGGTCGGCGAATACTTCAGGGCTTGTCTCAAGGCTGGCGAACGCTTGGCGGCGCCGAGCGCATTGCTGATGACCATGGATCGCACGCGCCGTGCGCTCAATGGCCACGGCGATGACGAAACCCGCCTGCACCTGCTGCACGCCTTGAGCGGCTTGCGTCTGGCGCTGTTACCCGGCGTTGAATTTGTCGGCAGCAGCGATGCCGAAGAACCGCTGCCTCATGGCATTGATGGAGCCCCCCTATGATCGGTGATCTGGATGTCAGCGGCATTTTCCTGCCGACCCTGCTGATCCTGATGGGCATCACCTATGTCCTGTTTCTGCTGGTGCACGCCGTGCTCACGCGCCTGCACTTCTACCGTCTGGTCTGGCACCGGGCATTGTTCAACGTGGCTCTCTACGCCGTAATGCTCGGCGTCGTGGACTCACTCAGTCGATACCTGATGACATGAAAAAACCGTTTTTGACTATTGGTCGCGTGGTGCTGACTCTGCTGATCGTGACGTTCGCCGTGGTCATGGTGTGGCGCATGGTGATGTATTACATGTTCGCGCCCTGGACTCGCGACGGGCACATTCGCGCCGACATCGTGCAGATCGCGCCGGACGTTTCCGGTCTGATCCAGCAGGTCGAAGTGAAGGACAACCAGCTAGTGAAGCGCGGCCAGGTGCTGTTCAGCATCGACCAGGACCGCTTCAAACTGGCCCTGCGCCAGGCCAAAGCCGCCGTCGCCGACCGCGAAGAAACCCTCGCTCAGGCGCAGCGCGAAGCCAAGCGTAACCGTGGCCTGGGCAATTTGGTGCCGGCCGAACAGCTGGAAGAAAGTCAGTCGCGGGTGGCGCGTGCGCAATCGGCACTGGCCGAAGCGCTGGTGACGGTAGACAGCGCGCAGCTCAATCTGGATCGCTCGGTAATTCGCAGCCCGGTGGACGGCTACGTCAACGACCGCGCGCCGCGCTCGCAGGAGTTCGTCACCGCCGGGCGGCCGGTGTTGTCGGTGGTCGACAGCAACTCCTTTCATATCGACGGATATTTCGAAGAAACCAAGCTTAACGGCATCCATGTCGGTCAGTCGGTGGACATCCGGGTGATCGGTGACCCTGCGCGGTTGCGCGGGCATGTCGAAAGCATCGTCGCCGGCATCGAAGATCGCGACCGCAGCAGCGGCAGCAACTTGTTGCCGAACGTCAATCCGGCCTTTAGTTGGGTACGGCTGGCGCAGCGCATTCCTGTGCGGATTGCCTTCGACGAAGTGCCGGCCGATTTCCGCATGATCGCCGGACGTACCGCCACCGTGTCGATCATCGACGATCAGCCGCAGGAGCCTGCGAAATGAGCAAAGCCCTGATGATCGCCGGGTTGGGCGTGTTGCTCTCGGCCTGTCAGGTGGTGGGGCCGGACTATCATTTGCCGGACGAGGCCGCCGTGCATCGCGCGGATTTTCAGGGCGATCTGGTGAGTGACAAGAATGTGATATCGGCGCCGGTGCCGGGCGACTGGTGGCGGTTGTATCAGGATCCCCGCCTGGATCAATTGGTCCAGCAGGCGATGGCGTCCAACACCGATTTACGCGTGGCGGCGGCGAATCTGTCGAAAGCCCGGGCTCAGGTGGATGAGGCGCAAGCGGCGGGTGGCTGGAGCGGCGGCGTGAAGCTGGGGGCCCAGCGCTTGCAGGAGTCGGGCGAAGCCTTCCTGTTGCCGGAGAAGGTGCCGGTGGGCAACGTCGGTGATATCGGCATTACCACTTCTTATCAATTCGACTTGTTCGGCGTGCTGCAGCGCGGTATCGAGGGTGCCAAGGCCAACGCCGATGCGACTCAGGCTGCTGCGGATACTGCGCGCATCACCGTAGTCGCCGACGTGGTGCGTGCTTACACCCAAGTCTGCGCGGCCAATGAAGAACGCGAAATTGCCGAGCATTCGCTTGATCTGCAAGCGCAGAGTACGAGCCTGACTCAGCGCTTGCGCGATGCCGGGCGCGGTGATGAAACCCAGGTCACCCGCTCGCAAACCCAATTCAAATCCCTGCGCGCTGAACTGCCGCGTTACGAAGCAGCGCGTCAGGCCGGACTGTTCCGCTTGTCGATGCTGCTGGCCAAACCGGTCGATCAACTGCCGGCCGGCACCCGCGATTGCGCCGAGTTACCGAAGATTGCGCAATTGCTGCCGGTCGGCGACGGCGCCACGCTGCTTAAACGTCGCCCGGACGTGCGTCAGGCCGAACGTCGGCTGGCGGCTGCGACCGCCGGGATCGGCATCGCTACCGGCGAGTTGTACCCGGACATCAGCATTGGCGCGACGGTCGGCACCGTCGGCCTGCTGGAGAACCTGGGCAAGCCGTCCGCCAACCGTTGGGGCTTCGGCCCGTTGCTGACCTGGACTGTGCCGTCCAACGGCTCCCGCGCGCGGATTCGTGAAGCGGAGGCATCGACCCAAGGTGCGCTGGCGCATTTCGACGGCGTGGTGCTCAACGCGATCCGTGAGACCCAGACCGGTCTGGCGCAATACAGCGCCTTGCTCCAGCGCCGCGACGCATTGGCCGATGCCGAGCAGTCGGCGCAACTGGCCGCTGATCAGACGCACCGCTTCTTCCAGGCCGGGCGGGCGTCGTTCCTCGCCGACCTGCAAGCCACGCGCACTTACACCGACGTTACCGCGCAACTGGCCGCCGCCAACACTCAGGTAGCGATGAGCCAGATCGATTTGTTCCTCGCCCTCGGCGGCGGATGGGAAAGCGGACGAACGCAAGCCTCAAGCGCCAGCAAACCCTGACGCCGCGTCTATGCTTTGAAGTGTTGGAGGGGCGCCCCGTGCAAAGCGCCCGTTCCAACGCCCATTGCTTGCGTGGGTCCAGGGGAAACAATAATGAAAAACCCTTACGCTCTCGGCTTCTGGTGCGCCATCGTCGCGCTGGTGCTGCTTTCGGCCGCCTATTTCTACGGCATCATGCTCGCTCACCAGCTCGACAAGGCCATGATCTTCCTCGACAGCGCGGTGGCGCTGATCGGTGTCATGTCCATCGTCGTGGTGGCGTGGGCGTCTGTTCAGGTGCAGCGCACCAAGAAACGCCAACTCGAACAGGGCAAGACTCTGGTGCTGATCTGGGACACCAAAGTTGCGCTGCGCCGGGTCGAAACCGTGTTCGACCGCTATTTCTGGGGTAGTTACTGGCAGCCCGGACGCACGTTTGCCGAAGTCATGGGCGAACTCACCGGCACGCCGCTGGAAAAAAGCCTCGAAGCGCTGAAAAAGCAGTGTCTGGAACTCGACAAGCAGATTGACGAGGAAGGCTGGCACTGGCTGAACAATGCGCGTGAGCTCTCCGATGTCGCCACGGCCATGGCCCGCGAGCGCTATCAACTGGACTTCTGCGACCCGCGCAGCGACGGGCCGAACGGGGCGGTGATTGATCGGGATTTTGAGGTTCTGGTGTACACCTGGACCGCGCGGCTCAAAAGCTTTGATCATCAACTCGATGAGATCGAAGTCCAGTATTCCTGACCTTTTAAAAGATCGCAGCCTGCGGCAGCTCCTACACTGGAATGCGTTCCTCTGTAGGAGCTGCCGCAGGCTGCGATCTTTTTGCTTTTCTGTGGTCCATAGACACTCTTTAACCTTTAAACATTCGGTCACCCCGCGTGGCCAGTGCTAATCTCCACCGCTAAATTCAGCGGAGTCGAGCCGCGACCCGGATACGGGTTCAGGGAAGACGACCACACTTTCAGCCACGGAATCGATCAGGTCATTCATGAATAAATCAGCAGGCGTGCTTCTCGGAATTGTTGTTGCCATCGGCGCTATCAGTGCCGGCGGGGCCTGGTACACCGGCACCAAAATCGAAGGCGTGTTGAACACTGCCGTCGTCGATGCCAACAAAGAGCTGCAAACCGCCATGGCCGGTTCCAACGGCACGGCGGCGCTGGAGCTGGTTTCGCTGGAACGCGGCACCTTCAGCAGCACCGCGCACTACCGCCTCAAGGGCGAGGGCGAAATGTTCGGCGAGGCACCGGTCGAGTTGCTGTTCGTCGACCATATCGAACACGGCCCGCTGCCGTTCTCGCGTCTGGTATCGCTGAAATGGCTGCCGGTCATGGCCACCAGTCACTACGAGCTGGAAAAGACCCCGACCACTGAAAAATGGTTCGCCGCCGCCAACGGCGCGGCGCCGCTCAAGGGTGTGGTGAACATCGGTTACGACCAGTCGACCACCGGCAACCTAGAACTGCTGCCGCTGGAAACCGCGCTGGATGACAAGTCGAGCCTGAAATTCTCCGGCCTGAACATGGACATTTCCGCCAGTGCCCAGGCGCAGAAGGTCAAAGCCGACGGCTACATGGACAGCTTCAAGCTGACCTCGGTTGCTGAAGACCAGACGCCGGTACAAATCGAACTCAATGGCCTGACGCTGGCCAGCAACCTCGCCAAGAGCAGCTACGGCTACTACACCGGCTCCAACACTCTGGAACTGACCAGCAGCAAAACCACCTTCGGCGCCAAGCAATCGGTGTTGGGTGTGAAGAACTTCGAGATGAAGAACCTCACCGAAGAAAAAGGCACCAGCGCTTCCGGCCGTGCTGACTACAAAATCGGTGAGGTAACGCTCAACGACAAGAAGATCGGTGAGGCCAATCTGGCCATGAGCCTGAAGAACCTCGACATTCCGTCGGCCATGTCGCTGATGCAGGTTTATCAGACCAAACTGCAGCCGTACGAGAAAGCCGCTGCCGAGGCAACCGCCGCCGGTCTGCCGGCTCCAGAGCTGAAACTGACCCCGGCCGAAGAAACCCAGGTCAAGGCTGACCTGCAAAAGCTATTGGCCGCCGGCCCGCAACTGGCGCTGGAAAACTTCTCGCTGAAAACCGCCAACGGCGAGAGCCGCGCGACCATGGTCATCGACCTGACCAAACCAGCGTCGATGGATCTGCCGCCGGATCAACTGACCAGACAGCTGATCGCGCTGCTCGACATCAATGTGCAGGTGTCCAAGCCGATGATGGTCGATCTGCTCAGCGTGCAGGCGCAAGTTGACGGTCAGACCGACCCTAAAACCATTGTCGAGCAGGCCACCGCCACCGCCGACATGTTCGCCGGCATGGCAGTCGGTACGCAGTTGGCGACCCTGGACGGTACTAACGTGTCGACCAAGCTGCATTACGCCGCCAATCAGGTGGAATTCAACGGCCAGAAAATGACCGTCGAGCAGTTTGTCAGCTTCCTGATGAGCAAGTTTGCTGGCGTTACTCAGCAACAGTAACCCCACGGGTTACCTCGAAAAGCCCGGCCTCTGCGCGTAGCAGATGCCGGGCTTTTTGCTGTCTGGCGTTCGGGTTCTGGCCAGCGCTGACAGCCAATCCGTCATGAATCTGAACAATTATTGCGTTGTGAATGTTGACCTGCTCTTGCGTGCAAGACTGGCTGGATAAGCTTGGCCGTGGGCGACTGCTACGGCCTCCGTTACGAATTTGGGCAAGGGGCGCATCGCGACCCGGCTGGCCATGTAAGGATGCTGACGAATGCCGCGTAATGATGGTCCTGTATTACATCGTGGTTTACGCCCGTTGTTTCGAATCGCGCTGTGCAGCCAGTTGCTCTGGCCGGCCTTTGCGTTCGCCGACACGCCTTACGATCAAATGGTGCTCGATGCGCGGGCCGGACATTACACGCCTGCGCTGAGCGTGCTGCGGCAGGTGCCGCCGGGCCAGTCGAGCACCGGGCAGATCAGCGATCACCTGCAAATCGCCAGTTGGGCCGGGCTCGATGCCGAAGTGGTCAAGGTCTACGAGACCGAGGGCCGCGATCGGGTGTTGCCGGTGCAGGCACTGACTGCCACCGCACGCGCCTATCGCAACCTCAAGCGCTGGGATCAGGCGACGCAGCTCTACAACAAGGCCTTGGCGTTGGAGCCGGATAATGCCGATCTGCAACTCGGTCTGGCGCTGACTCAAGCCGATTCCGGCAAACCTGACGAGGCCGTGACGCGCGCCAAAGCGCTGGTCGCCGCCAAACCCGATGATCCGTCCCGGCGCCTCGCGCTCGGATACGCCTTGAGCCGCGCCGGCAAGCAGTACGACGCGCTGTTCGAATACGATCAGGCGTTCATTCGCGCCGGGAGCAAACCGGAAGTCGCCCGCGAATATGTAGTCGCCCTGCAAAAGGCCCGTCTGCCGGAGCCGGCGCTGCGTCTGGCCAACAAACGGCCAGGGCTGCTTGATCCGGTAACCCTGCGCCGCCTCGAAGGTGATCTGGCGGCCGAACGCGTACGCCTCGCCGAACTCGCCACGCGCAGTGAAAAAGAACGCTACGTGATCGCCGACCGTGCATTGGCCGACTACGACAAATTGCTCGCGACCTGGACGCCGGACGCTACTGCTCGCGAAGACGTGACGCGCTGGCGCATCGACCGCATGGGCGCGCTCAAGGCCCGTGCGCGCACTGCCGACGTCATCCGCGAATACCAGAAGCTGCAAGCTGAAGGCGTACAGATTCCGACCTATGCCTTGCGCTGGGTGGCCGCTGCGTATCTCGATCAGCGCGAACCGGAAATCGCCACCGACCTCTATCGCCAAGTGCTCTCGACCCCCGACGCCGACGTCGGCGATCGCCTCGAAGACAGCACCGCGTTGTACTACGCGCTGCTGGAAAGCGATCGCGCCGATGAAGCGCGCAAGGTTGCCGAGGAACTGGCCAAGGCCCAGCGTCCACGCATCGAACTCAAGGGCTTGCCGGTCGGCAACCCCAACGACGAATGGATGGACGCCCAGCAGCTCGCGGCGCAAGCCGGCACCTACGGTTCCGACTTGCCCCACGGCGAAGAACGCTTGCAGATGCTGGTCGACCAGGCACCGGGCAATATCGGCCTGCGTCTGGCCCAGGCAGATTTGTATCTGGCCCGCGAGTGGCCGCGCCGCGCGGAAAACCAGCTCAAGGAAACCGAGAGCATGGCGCCGCGCGACACGGGACTCGAAGTCGCGCAAGCGCGCACCGCCATGCAGTTGCAGGAATGGCGGCAGATGGATGCGCTGACTGACGACGTGGTTGCGCGTTTCCCGGACAACCGCCAAGTGCAGCGGCTGGCCCGCGAGCGCGAAGTGCATGACATGTCCGAACTGCGCGTCGAGGCCTACGGTGGCAAGGCTTACGGCGGTGATAGTGGCGATACCGGCGCGGTCACCGGCAGCAAGGATTTCGGGATCGAAAGCACCTTGTACAGCCCGCCAATCAATGAAGACTGGCGCGTCTTCGCCGGCGCCGGCTACGCCACCGGTGACTTTGCCGAAGGCACCGGCCATCACCGCTTCCAGCGTGTTGGTCTGGAGCGCCGCACCCGCGACATGACCCTCGAAGCCGAAGTCTCCAACCACTCCTACGGTTTCGGCGACAAGCAGGGCGCGCGCCTGGCGATCGCCCGCGACATCAACGACCACTGGCAATACGGCGGCAGTCTCGAATACCTGTCGGCGCAAACGCCTCTGCGCGCGCTCAACAGCGATATCACCGCCAACGGCGGCAGTGGTTTCATCCGTTGGCGCGCCAACGAAAGCCGTGAGTGGCGACTGTCGGTCAGCCCGTCGCACTTCAGCGACGGCAACAACCGCGTCGAAGCTTTGCTGACTGGCCGGGAAGGTATTTACAGCGCGCCCAACGTGCAGGTCGATGCCGGTCTGGAAGTCGCCACCAGCCACAACTCCAAGTCAGACGACGTGCCGTACTTCAACCCGAAGTCGGACTTCAGCGTGATGCCGTTGCTCAACGTCAACCACGTGCTCTACCACCGCTACGAAACTGCCTGGAGCCAGCAATTCCAGCTCGGCGCAGGTACGTACAGTCAGCGCGATCACGGCACCGGCGGCATGGCACTGGTCGGCTACGGCCAGCGTTACGCCTGGAACGACGTGTTCGAGGTGGGCGGCATGTTGAGCGCGATCAACCGGCCTTACGACGGTGATCGGGAAACCGATCTGCGTCTGCTCGTCGACCTCACTTTCCGCTTCTAGAAGAGTTTGAAGATGCCTTTTATCTCGCGTTTCATCCTTTTGCTGGGAGCGCTGGTGGTCAGCGCCTGCGCCCAGCAAGCTCCGGCGTTCACGCCTCCGTCCGAACGCCCGGTCGCGGCCAACGAAAAACCGTGGCCGAAAAACCACGTGCTGGGCATTGCCTACCATGACGTTGAAGATCGCGATCCCGATCAGGCCGTGGTGGCGGTGCGCACCGAGCGCATGATCGAGCAGCTCGCCTGGCTGCGCGAGAACAACTATCAGCCGGTGACAGTCGATCAGATCATGGCCGCACGCAAGGGCGGGCCGCAGCTGCCGCCGCGTGCGATTTTGCTGAGTTTCGACGATGGTTATTCAAGCTTCTACACCCGCGTGTTGCCGGTGCTGCGCGCCTACAACTGGCCCGCGCTGCTGGCGCCGGTCGGCAGCTGGATCGATACGCCGCTGAATCAACCGGTGGATTTCGCCGGCACCCCGCGTCAGCGTTCGGACTTCCTGACCTGGGAGCAGGTCCGCGAAATTTCAAAATCGGGGCTGGTGGAAATCGCCGCCCACACCGACGCCAACCACAAAGGCGTGCTGGCCAACCCGCAGGGCAACCTGCAACCGGCCGCCGCGACCCGCCAATACAACGCGGTCACCAAGCAATATGAAACCGAGGCCGAATTCAAGGCGCGCATTCGCAAAGACGTAGCGGCGATCTCGGAAAAAATCCGCAAGGTCACCGGCAGCAAACCGCGCGTGTGGGTCTGGCCTTACGGCGCGGCGGACGGCACTTCGCTGACGGTGGTCGGCGAGCAGGGCTACGAAATGGCCCTGACGCTCGACGACGGGCTCGACGCCCTCGACAACCTGATGAGCAGCCCACGCTTCCTCGTGGCGTCCGACCCGGATGGCGAACACTTCGCCAACAGCATCGTCGGCGTGCAGTCCGAAGCGCCAATGCGCGTGGTGCATGTGGATCTGGACAACGTCTACGACCCGGACCCGGCACAGCAGGACATCAACCTCGGCAAACTGGTGCAGCGCATGGCTGACATGGGCGCCAACACGGTGTTCCTGCAAGCCTTTGGCGATCCTAAAGGCGATGGTCTGGTGCACTCGTTGTACTTTCCCAACCGTCACTTGCCGGTGCGCGCCGACATCTTTGACCGCGTCGCCTGGCAACTGCGCACCCGTGCGCATGTGAAGGTCTATGCGTGGATGCCAGTGCTGAGTTTTGCGCTGGATTCGAAGCTGCCACGGGTCACCCGTTGGGATCCGCAGACCGGCAGCACTTCGGTCGATCCGCAGCAGTACAAACGTCTGTCGCCGTTCGATCCCGAAGTCCGGCGGATCATCGGCGAAATCTACGAAGACCTCGCGCGCCTGACATCGGTCGACGGCGTGCTCTATCACGACGATGCGGTGCTGTCGGACTTCGAAGACGCCAGCCCGCAAGCGCTCAAGGTCTACGCCGCCAACGGCTTGCCCGGTTCGATCAGCGCCTTGCGCGGCGACCCGGCGACGCTGCAGCGCTGGACGCGGTTCAAGAGCCGCTACCTGATCGACTTCACCAAAGAACTTACCGCCAAGGTGCGGGCGATCCGTGGCCCGCAGGTGCAGACCGCGCGCAATATTTTCGCCGAGCCGATGCTCAATCCCGAGAGCGAAGCGTGGTTCGCACAGAACCTCGACGACTTCCTCGCGACCTACGACTGGACGGCGCCGATGGCCATGCCGCTCATGGAAAAACAGACCCATGCGCAATCCAATCCCTGGCTCGAAGAGCTGGTGGCAACGGTCAAGGCGCGCCCGGGTGCGCTGAACCGTACGGTGTTCGAATTGCAGGCGCGCGACTGGACGAAAAAGGATCAGGCCGACATCGACGGCCAGCTATTGGCCGACTGGATGAGCACGCTCAAGCGTCAGGGCGCGACCAGTTTCGGTTACTACCCGGATAACTTCCTCGAGAACCTGCCGGACCTCAAAGCCGTGCGGCCTGCACTCTCCAATAAATGGAATCCATAACATGCTGGATAGACTGTTAGCCCTGCTTGTTCTGGCGCTCGTCCTCGGCGTGCCGCTGGGGCTGATCTTCCTGGTCACCGGGCAGTTCCTGATGGACTTCGTGTTCTTCTACCCGCTGTTCATGTCCGGACTGTGGATAGCCGGCGGCCTATATTTCTGGCTGCACTGGGAGCGGCACTGGCCGTGGAAGGACGACACACTGCCGCCACCATTGGCCGGCGAGCCGCTGATTTCGATCCTGATCCCTTGCTACAACGAAGGTGAAAACGCCGCCGACACCATCCACGCGGCGCTGGCCCAGCATTACCCGAACATCGAAGTCATCGCGATCAACGACGGCTCCAAGGACAACACCGCCGAAGTGCTCGATGCACTGGCCAAGGAAGACCCGCGTTTGCGCGTCCTGCATCTGGCGGAAAACCAGGGCAAGGCTGTTGCGCTGCGGATGGGTGCGATTGCCGCGCGCAGCGAGTATCTGGTGTGCATCGACGGTGATGCACTGCTGGCGCCGAACACTGCGGCTTATCTGGTGGCGCCGATGCTCGACAACGCGCGGCTCGGTGCGGTAACAGGCAATCCTCGGATTCGCACGCGTTCGACATTGGTCGGACGGGTGCAGGTCGGCGAGTTCTCTTCGATCATCGGTTTGATCAAACGTACGCAGCGGGTGTTCGGGCGGATCTTCACCGTGTCCGGGGTGATCGTCGCGTTCCGCCGCAGCGCGTTGCACCGGGTCGGCTACTGGAGCCCGGACATGATCACCGAAGACATCGACATCAGCTGGAAGCTGCAACTCGACCACTGGAGCATCTTCTACGAGCCGCGCGCGCTGTGCTGGATCTTGATGCCGGAAACTCTCGGCGGCTTGTGGAAGCAGCGCTTGCGCTGGGCTCAGGGCGGCGCCGAGGTGCTGTTCAAGAACATTCGCGGGATCTGGCAGTACCGCCATCGTTACCTGTGGCCGCTGCTGTTCGAATACTGCCTGTCGACGGGTTGGGCCTTCACCTTCCTGCTGTCGGTGATCTTCTGGGGCGTCGGCAAATTCGTGGTCATGCCTGAAGCCATCGCCGTCGATCACCTGATGCCGCCGGCATTTACCGGGTTGCTGCTGGCCTTCGTCTGCCTGGTGCAATTCGCGGTCAGCATCATCATCGACCGCCGCTACGAACCGGGCCTGGGCAAGACCATGTTCTGGGTGGTCTGGTACCCGATTGCGTTCTGGCTGGTCAGTTTGCTCACCACCTTGGTCAGCTTCCCCAAAGTGCTGTTTGGCCAACATCAGAAACGTGCCCGTTGGGTCAGTCCCGACCGTGGCATCAAACCGCTGAACGATGAAGAGGAGGTTCTCTAATGAAAATCATCCGGACCCGCCAACGGCCGTTTCTGGTTGTGATCGATGCGGTCTTCACCGTGCTCGCGTGGATCGGCCTGCTCTATCTGTTGGTAAGCGGTTTGTGGCCATTGATTGAAGCCCGTGAGGGCGGCCCACGGCTGGACAACCCGGCGTTTGATGCGCTGGGCACTCTGCAGATTTACCTGTGGGTGGCGCTGGTCAACGCGCTGATCCTGATCGGTTGGGCGCGTTATCAACAGCGCAAAAGCCGCAGCTTCGCTCAGCGCCGTTTACCTTCACCGGTGGTTGACGATGCGGGATTGAGCAAAAGCTTCAAGCTCTGTGGCGACCGCTTGCAGCAGCTTCGCGGTCAAGGCGTGATGACCATTCACAACGACCAGGAAGGCGACGTCAGCCATGTGGTGCCGCATTTCTGGCCGGTGCATCAGCAGGAACTGCCGGCACCGCTGGCTCCGCAGGAGCATCCACGGGTGATCTTTTTGCACGCCGAGGACGATGACAACCGCGAGCCGGTGAACCGTATCACCTGATCTCGCGAATCAGCCGCCACGCGTCCTCCATCGACAACGGCTGCTTCATGCGCTCGGCGAGTAACGCCATCGCCCGTTGTTCTTCACAGGCCACGGCGGCCACGACGATGCCGTTCTCGCCGAACAGTCCGATGAAGGGCGGCTGCTGCGGTTCGCCGATGAATTCGACGGCGTCCCAATGTTCGGCATGCCCGAGATAGTCGTAGTTCTTGCCGAAATGCCAGGTCCAGAAATACGGCACGTCGAGGTAATGTTCCTCGCCGCCGAGCATGTTCGCCGCGGCAATCCGCCCGTGCTGTTGCGCCAGACGCCAGTGTTCTATGCGTTGCGGCTGGCCGCTGAGCGGGAAGGTGGCGATGTCGCCGATGGCCCACAGACCATCGGCGACACGCATGCCGTCATCGACGCGCAGCGATTGATCGCCCTCGCGCGTCAGTGAGGCGAACGGCGCGGTCGCCGGTTTGACGCCGATTCCCGCCACCACCAGATCCGCCGACAAGCGCAGGCCATTGTCCAGCAGCACCGCTTCGACCTTGCCGTCGCCGACAATCTCGGTGGCCGCGTGCTCGGTGATGAATTTCACGCCGTTGGCTTCATGCAATGCGCGGATCGCGGTGCCGACCGCTTCGCCGAATTGCGCCGCGAAGGGAATCGCGTGGCGCGCCAGCACCGTCACTTCGAGCCCGTATTGGCGCAGCGCCGAAGCACATTCCAGGGCGATAAAACTGTCGCCGATAATCACTGCGCGCTGCTCGGGTTTAGCGCTGTTGATGATGCTTTCAGCCTGGGCTTTGGAGCGCAGGACAAATACCTGCGGCAGGTCTGCACCCGGCAGCTGGAGCTGATTGGGTATTGCGCCTGTCGCGAGGACGGCAGCGTCGTAATGGAGTGCCCGGCCATCCCTCAGATGCAGGGTTTTTGCTTCGGCATCGAGCGCGGTGACTTCGCCCTGAAGCCGGTTGATGCGCTGTTCGCGATAAAAATCTGCGTCGCGCAACGGCGGTATTTCCTCGGGCGGCATCTCCCCGGCGAGGACAAATTTGCTCAACACCGTGCGGTCGTAACCGGCGTCGGCTTCGCGGTCGATCATCACGATTCGCCCGCCGAAACCTTTTTCGCGCAACGCTGCCGCACACGCGGTGCCGGCTGCGCCTGCGCCGACGATCACAAAGGTGCGCGGATCATCCTCGGGCGGCGTGTGCGGGTCTGGCAGCGGCTGGTCATCGACCCATACCTCATCTCCCCGCAGTTCCAGCGGATAGCGCTTGAGACTGTCGAGTGCCGGCGGTTCGCACAATGCGCCGTCTTCAATGCGAAACGCAGCCTTGTGCCACGGGCAGATCAGTCGCCCATTGCACAGCGCACCTTCGGCCAATGGTGCCCCGGCATGCGGGCACTCGCCTTGAAATGCGCGCAATTGCCCGGCCGTGCGCAGCAGAACGATTTTGCAGTCACCGATCTGCACTTGCAGACCGCGCTCATCAGGCACATCGGTCAAACGGGCAACAAGGTGCAGGGACATGATCGCGCTCCATGGGCTGTCTCTCATACGAGTTGGGTCTGGAACGCGAGGTTCAGCCATTTGCCACTGCCAAGGTACGAACGGTACGGCTATAGTTTGCAAGCCGACGACGGCCCAACCGCATAAGGTGCTCCCGGAATGACCCGATTGACCTCTCTCAACCCTTGGCTGGCGGCCGTTGCTGTCGCACTTTGCGTGCAGTTTCCGGCGCAGGCCCAGGAGCGCTTCACCCTGAGCATTCCGGGTGTTTCGGATAACCGTCTGTTCACCTCGGCGGCGGCCAGCGATGCCAGCGGCTGCGGCGGCAAGAACCAGTCGCCGGCCCTGAGCTGGAACGCCGGGCCTGCGGGCACCCAAAGCTACGCCATCGTGATGCACGATCCGGACGGTCAGAAGGGCCTGGGCGTTGATCACTGGATTCATTACGGCATCAAATCGACCACCCGGCAGATTGCCGCCGGTGTTGGCGCCAAGTCGGCTCTGGAAGGCGTTGGCGGCACCAACAGTAAAGGCAACACGCACTATATGGGGCCGTGCCCGCCGGTCGGCGACAGTGCGCACCATTACATCATCCAGATCTACGCATTGGATCTGGCGCCGGACGCCCTGCCTGCCGGTCTGAGCCGCGCCGAGCTGATGGAAAAGATCAAAGGCCACGTGCTGCGCAACAGCAGTGCGGTGCGCCGTTATCACCGCTGAAAATTTTTTCAGGGCGTTTAACCCGAACGGAAAGGGCTGCCCGTCTCACAGGATGAATGGATCAATTTCCTCCTGAGGTCAGCCCCCATGTCCCGTTCCCTGCCTTTGTCTTCGTTGCGACCTGTCGCCTTCGGTGTGCTGCTGGCGATCGCCGGGTGCGGCGTTTCTTCCAATCCTGACTCCGCCGTTGTGACGCCTGCGGCTCAGCCTGAATCTGCGGTGCAACACGAAGCGTTGCAGGCTGACGGCGCGCTGGCCAAACGCAGCGTGCGTGCGGCGCCAATGGCCAGTTTTGCGCCGATGCCGGCCGGTGAAAGTTATCCACAGGGCTATCGTGACGAACAGCGGGAGCAGTATCAGGCGCTGGCTGATAACCCGATCCACAGCGTTGCCGAAACCCCGGTTTCGACCTTCAGCGCCGACGTCGACACCGGCGCTTACGCCAACGTCCGGCGCCTGCTCAATCAGGGGCGCCTGCCACCGGAAGGCGCGGTGCGGCTGGAAGAAATGGTCAACTATTTCCCCTACAACTACGCGCTGCCCAGCGATGGCTCGCCGTTCGGCGTGACCACCGAACTGGCCGCCGCGCCATGGAATCCGCACACACGCTTGATGCGCATCGGCATCAAAGCCTCCGACCGCGCCGTGGCGGAACTGGCCCCGGCCAACCTGGTGTTTCTGGTGGACGTCTCTGGTTCGATGGATCGCCGTGAGGGATTGCCGATGGTCAAAAGCACCCTGAAATTGTTGGTCGATCAGTTGCGCGAGCAGGATCGCGTGTCGCTGGTGGTGTATGCGGGCGAATCCAGAGTGGTGCTGGAGCCGACGTCCGGACGCGAAAAAGCCAAAATTCGCAGCGCCATCGAGCAATTGACTGCGGGCGGTTCGACCGCTGGCGCTTCCGGCATCGAGCTGGCCTATCAGATGGCGCAACAGGCATTTATCCCCAAGGGCATCAACCGCATCCTGCTGGCCACCGACGGTGACTTCAACGTTGGCGTCAGCGACTTCGACAGCCTCAAACAAATGGCTGTGGATAAACGCAAAACCGGGATCTCCCTGACGACTCTGGGTTTCGGTGTGGATAACTACAATGAACACTTGATGGAACAACTGGCCGACGCTGGTGACGGCAACTACGCCTACATCGACAACCTGCGCGAGGCACGCAAAGTGCTGGTGGATCAGCTCGGCTCGACCCTCGCGGTGGTGGCGAAAAACGTCAAGTTGCAGGTTGAGTTCAACCCGGCGCAGGTCAGCGAATATCGTCTGCTGGGTTACGAAAACCGCGCGCTGAAGCGTGAGGATTTCAGCAATGACAAAGTCGATGCCGGTGAAATCGGCGCAGGACATACGGTGACTGCCTTGTATGAAATTGTTCCGGTGGGTGAGAAGGGTTGGCTGGAACCGCTGCGCTACGGAAAAACCGGCGCCGAAATGTCCGAGAAGAACGGAGAATTGGCCATGCTGCGTGTGCGTTATCAACAGCCTGACGGTGGGAAAAGTCTGCTGATCGAACGGCCAATCGCCAATCAGGTCACGCCGGCCAGCGAGGATCTGCGCTTCGCCGCTGCGGTCGCGGCGTTTTCCCAACAGCTCAAGGACGCTCGCTACACTGGCGAATTCAGCCTGAAAGACACCGAAGCCCTGGCGCGCGGCGCCCGTGGTGATGACCGCTTCGGCCTGCGTAGCGAGTTCGTGCAACTGGTGCAGCTGGCGCAAAGTCTGCGCATCACCACCGCATCGAATCTGACCGACACTGAGCGACGGATTGAATAGTGAGCCGATTGAAAGGCTTCATCACTCAGCTGTTTGCCACCGCAGACAGCCCCGAAGCCAGCAGCGACGAAGCGCTGCTGGCGCGTTATCGCGAGGGCGAGGGCGCGGCTTTCGAGATCTTGTACGCTCGCCATCGTCAGGGCTTGTACCGGTTTTTGCTGGGACTTAGCGGTAAACCGGAGCTGGCTGACGAGGTGTTTCAGGAAACCTGGCTCAGCCTGATCCGCAGCAGCAGTCAGCCACAAGGCCGCGCGACATTTCGTACGTGGTTGTTCCAGATTGCGCGCAATCGCCTGATCGATCACTGGCGCAAACACGGCGCCCGGCAACCGCTGCACGACAGCTACGACGAACAGACCCACGCCATCAGCGACGACGCCAGCGACCCCGAGCAACTCTTGTCCCTCAGCCGTGACAGCCAACGTTTGGAGAGCGCCCTGCAAACCCTGCCCGCCGACCAGCGCGAAGTATTTCTGCTGCGCGCCCATGGCGACCTCGACCTGGTGCAAATCGCCAGCCTCACCGAAACACCGCTGGAAACCGTGAAAAGCCGCTTGCGCTACGCCCAGCAAAAACTGCGTCGGCTGCTGGCCGAGGAGGTACTGACATGACTGACGCCCGCCAGACACCCGAAGAGCAACTGCTCAAACACGTTCGCCAACAGCACAATGCCGAACCGTCGGCGCAGCTTGATGCGTTCATTCTTGATGCGGCCCTGCGCCAAGTCCCGGCACCGAAGCCCGATTTATGGCAGCGCTGGCTCCAGGCGTGCCGCAAACCGCGTTATCAAGTGGCGTTCGCCAGCCTGGTCGGCGTGGCGCTGATGCTGTCACTGGTGCAGCGCGCGCCGGAATCCGTGCCTCAATACGATTTCGCCCCGGCCGCCAAACCCGCCGCGCCAGTCGCTCGTAAAGAAGCCCGCTCAATGGCCGCGCCCGCACCGATGGCCGAAATGGCTGCGCCCATGCAAAGCGAATCGATCAGCGCCGACACGGCGGACGAAGCCAAAGTCGCCAAACGCGCCGCCGCCCCGGTCAACGGTCTGGATGAGCAACTGCGAGAACTCCTGCGCCTGCGCGAATCCGGACAAGCGCAAGCCGCCGACACCCTGTTCAACAACCTGCACAAACGCTACCCGAACGTCGATCTCGACCTGCGACTGAAAAAAATCCGCAAAAACTGACCAACCAATCCTCCAGCCATTTGGCAGTGCCGCGCAAAAACGCGCATTATCGAGGCATTGCCGATGCGCTGGAGACCACCGTGGCACCAAAAATCGACCGCATCGCCCAACTCCTCAACTGCCCTGCGAAGGGCGACGAAATGCGCCGCGCGATCACCGAGACGCGTAAGGAATTTCTGCTGAACCAGCCGGAAGAAGATGTGCTTGAGGAAGAGGACGTCTTTGAGGAGGAGGTTGGGGAGGATGAAGAGGACGACGATGATTATGATGAGTTTGATTGGACGACGGAGTGAGGGGTGACTGCGGAGCTCCACCACCCTCAAATTACTGAGCATTGAGAGTGGTAGGGCGGTGACGCTAGAGGAACAACGGTCGATGTTTCTTGGGCTACCCAAGAAACTACCCAAGAAACCGCCTCAGAAACTACCCAAGAAAGCTACTTCACCAGAGGATTGAACCATCAAGTTTTACTTGATAGTTGCTCAGTCTGGGAGCTATGGCCGGATACCGCTTCAGACTTAGAGCATGAGCTTGTCAGAGAGCGACAGGCAGGTACGTCATCTTTAGCGGTATCAACCGCTTGGTCTCTGAATCTGTCTGCCCATAATGTTCAACCAATGCGCGTACGAGGTTATCCAGCGTCCAAAGCGTCAGCGGCACACTGGCCCGTTCAGCTTCGTAATAGGCGTCTTTACTGAAACCGCCGGTGCTCACGTAAAGACCACGATCATCTTTATGCCGCCCTCCAAGGAAGCTGCGGATTTGCTGACTGCCCATCTGCTCTTTGCGATGCTTAACTTCAACAATGATCCGCGGATTCTCGAAACCGAAACCATCCGGTGATGCGATGATGTCTTTCCCGCGATCAGGGCCAGCCGGGGAGACCTGAGTCTTGTAGCCCATCGCTCGCAAAATACCGGCGACTAGGTGTTGCATATCGTCCCATGGTAGGGCGCTGATCAGATCCTTGATGCGCTCTAGGGCCAAGCTTTCCATACCTGCGAGAGGATCGCTGTCTGGATATTCTTCTTCGACCGGGGGCAACACAGGTTTTTTGTTTCCTGCGGCCATCGCTTTCAGCTCTTGAAGCGCGAAGTCCGGAACGACGAATACTGTGAGTGTGGAGCCGAGACTGTTTTTGCTCGCTGAGGTGAGACTGTCGCGATCTACTTCCTGATCGATCCACTGCACTGGGCGAGTCAGGGACATTCCGAGATCAGCCAGTTCAGGGTTGTGTTTGAAATCGCCGGTGATCTTGCCAACGAGATAGGTGCGGTTGGCCGGAGAGTAAGTAACAACCCAGTCACCAGACTGAATTTCATTGATGAATCGCCAAACCTGCGACGCGCCTGATATGGCTGTGCCGGGTTTGATGTTGGGCTCGATGTCTTGATAAAGGCGGGTTATTTCTTTTCGCGACATGCCGGGTTTGGCCAACGGAGCGAGCTGTGACCACCCTATTGCCACCACGCCACGTTCACGAAAATCGTCGTAGAGGCGACCAGACTCGCCACGGATCATCCACATTTTGGTCATATCACCTCCTTGGTTTTGTAGTTGGTATGGCACGCGGTCGCTGCATTTACGCATCGAGTAGATTGCAGCATAAGTTAGATTCTTCAGCCCTCGCAGGCAAACGCCGAATTCCTCGATCAATGAAGCTGGGATGATTTACGGCAGTTGTAAACTCTAAGTTGACAACTGCCATTCCAGCCAAAGCCTCTCTGATCAAAAGGCTTGCAAAACCCATTCGAAAATCATCGCTCAAAAAAAGCCCCGGACTTCCGCAGTCCGGGGCTTTCTCGTTTGATTCATGGTGCACCAGGCGGGATTCGAACCCACGACCCCTGCCTTTGGAGTCCTAAAAGTCGGACATTTAGAATCAACACGTTAGTGGGGATTATCTGGGAATCAATGGGTTGTATTAACTAGGGTTAGCGGGTCTTCGCCCTGATTAGTGGGGCGAGTGTGGCAAATTTGTGGCGTCTAATCAAAATCTGCGACTCATCGCATGCGCTTCCATCTACCTTGTATGAAGGACAGTATTGCGGCGGGTGGACATTCCCAATAATGCTGCTGACCGAATTCATTTGCCCAGTCTTAAATTCGTTGAGGCTCATCCTGCAAAGCAGACCTCTCTCTTATTTCGTTCTGTCTCATCATCAACCGCATCGTCTGGCGGCGAAAGTAAAAAACGGGTAATAAAATTCTCAACAAAATCATATGGATAGAGTCGGCCTAACTTAGATGTCTTTATGGTGATCCCATTCTTGGCGTGTGTGCGGAGCTATGCTGGATGCGCTATAATCACCTGCGCAGAATAGCTGGCTAGGTAGGGAGCTCAAGATTTAGTAATATTCTCATGGCGTATTTCATCCCATTTTTGATAGATGGTTGTGATGATTTCGCTATGTAATTAAACGGAATTAATATAGGCACTGAGATGTCGGCAAAAAATATTCTTTGTAATCACACAGGCATGCAGGTCGAGTACGAAATTACATCGGGGTTTCAACTGGGAGCAATTATAAAAATGCAGGCCGACTGGCAGGCAGAAAAATCAATGGTTCTCAAAGAGATCATAGCCAAATATGGCGCTCAGTTGGATGATGAACATTTTGCTCAGGAAGCGCTTTTACGCTATAACTTGGCGGACTTGAACTGGGATTGGACTGCAAAAGCTTTTCACTGCAAATCTGACGACTATATTTGGTTTTTATTTATGGCCGAGGGTCATGTTCAGGGTGCCTGTGTTGTATACCACCCTAAGCAAAGTCGATTTGATGGAGATAATATTTTCTATATCGATTATATCGCCGCATCGTATAGTAATAGAGATCGTCCTGACTACACCCGAAGGTTTTCAGGGGTGGGGAGCCGTTTGATCTCTTTTGTCTCGAAATTCGTGCTAGACACGCTAAGTTATAGGCATGGATTTTGTCTCCATTCGCTTCCGACCGCCGAGCGTTATTATCGCGGTTTAGGTATGACGGAGTTTCCAGCTGATCCAGACAAAGAGAACCTAGTGTACTTTGAAGCCTGCCCCGTCACTGCTGCCAAAATAGCGGGGGCTGCATAATGTCCGATGACGAAGAAATGACTCAAGGCCAAGATTTTGCAGTATTGCACGGCCTTAGTAGATCTGCATCAAGCGTGTTCAAGGTTTTCTCAGAACTCAAAAATCGGTGTAAACCTTCTGTGCTCAAGGGGCGGACTCTCCCGAATGAAAGTATTGATGATTTCCTCTTGCGAGTCGCAATTTCGTCTACCTCAGGCAGTAGTACCCTCTATAGAAAAGCGGAAACTGCAAATGACGCACTAGCATTAGTGTGGCTAGCACTTGTAAAGGATCGGGCGACCAGTCTGTGCTTGAATCGAGACATCGCATTTCCGGCTGCCTTTACTGAGAAAGATCTGCGAGATGTTACTCGGCTCAGCCAGGATCCAAGCACCATAACAAAACTACCTGAGCTATTGGCTGAGCGCTACGGCATAATATTAGTAGTTGAGAAGTATTTGCCAGCTATGAAACTTGATGGCTGTGTTTTCAAGCTAATAAATGGTGTGCCAGTAATAGGGATAAGTGCTAGATATAACAGATATGATAATTTTTGGTTCACGTTGAGTCATGAACTAGCACATATTGTTCTGCATTATGAAAGTTTAGATTCTCCTATTGTTGATGACTTTGATCAGGCGTCAGACAGTGAAGTTGAAGTTGAAGCCAATCGTTTGGCTACGGATTCGCTTATTCCGCGTAATGTTCTTAGAAAAATAATGCTTAACCAAGGAAGTTTAAAGAGAGTTGTAGAGCTGAGCAATGAGGCTGAATGTCACCCAGCAATCGCCGCTGGTATGATTCGGCATAGGACGGGGCAGTGGACCCTGTACTCTGAGCTTGTAAATTTCATGGACGTGAGAAGCGAGCTAGGATTAAATGATTAAGTATTCCCCGTTTTTGAAGCTAAAGCTAAATGAGGCGAAAGCGTTAGAAGAGCTTCCTAGTCATATAGCTGGGCAGATTCGCCCTTTATTTGATATACCTCGAACAACAAAAATACAGTCAGAGGCAGGTATCATAAAGCGCATTGATATGGGGTTGAAATGCTTAAAAAAATTATATGAAGAAAAACATGCAATTGAATTTTATATAGATAACCATGATATCGATGATGACGTACACTTGAACGGAATGCATCAGTATGAATACATCCTGTCAAGGTTTTTTATTTTTAACCCAATCCCGGTTTTAGCGCTTGATCGAAACGCAAATCACAATACTGCGGCATTTTCATATTTAGCAAAAAAAGGTGGGAAAGTTGCTATCCGCCTTCAAAGAGAGGACATTGAAAGCTACAAGCTAACCAAGTCAGACATTGTAGACCTATACGGTGAGATCGCTAAGTACAACGTTACTGAGGTGCATCTGCTTTTGGATCTGCGTGTAATATCTGACGTAAATAGCGATTTTGCTATAGTTAATAGCTTTTTGGAAGGGTTCACTAAGGATTTCAGTTACGGGAATCTTATAGTTTCTGGATCAATAATTCCTTCAAATATAGCAGGACTTATAGGGACGAGTAAGCAGTTGCATGTGCACCGGAATGAAAAGCTTGTCTGGAATAGAGTCGTGTCAAAGTTTCCTGTGCAGTTCGGTGATTACGGAGTCGTTAGTCCCGACTATTCGGATGCAGATCTAGATCCTAAGTTACTTAGGCTAGTGTCTACTCCTAAAGTTTTTTATCCTTACGCAGATAGTTTTTTTATTTTGCGAGGTAGTTCGTTACACACTAATCCTAAAGGGAATAACCAATTTTTTGATATAGCCGATATGATAGTGCCAGAGGTTTTCTACCGTACTATAACTTACTCGTATGGGGACAAGTATATTCATGATCGGAGTTATTTGTCGGCCAAAAAGCCTGCTAAGGCGGGGTCGCAAGGCTCTTGGATAAAAGGAATGCTTTGCGCTCACATTACTTATATCGTCAATACTATATAGCCTGCCTGGACAAGATGGCGTCTCTTACTAAATCTAGAGTGAGGTCTTTCCTTAATAATGGACTTATAATTGATGCCAGTTCTTGCCTAGTATGTGACGTCTTTACTTTAAGGTTTGTTGAGTTCTTGGCTATGTTTACTAATTCGTCCTTCCAGAGAGTCATGAGTGCCATCTCTTTGTCGAACTGAGGATTAAGCTTCGCTCCTCGCTGATACTTCAGTATCACGTCTGGCCCATGCTCACTGGCTAGAATTATTCCCCAATACGGAGGAAGATTATTTTCTGCCCACTTTAGATGGTTTTTGGTTATTACCGCTGTCAATTTTGGGAATACTAGGTTGTAGAATCCAGCCTGTCTAGTTAAGCGGCTTACGTTGTCGGTTTCACCTTTAATCTCATAGCAGTGCATTTCTTTATAAAAAGCAACCACGTCAGCTATCGCGTTTCCATTCTGAATGCGTAACTCTTCAAGAATCTTCGATGCCGCAGGCCGTCGTTTTAACAGATGTTGCTTCAAAGCGAAGCGAATATGTTTGTCTTTTAAGCTCATAATAAAAATTCTAGCTGAAGTATCAACATCGGTAAACGCCTCGTCGAAACACAAACCGCTCTGCATTCGCCGCCACTATACGTCACTGAGCACCTATTCTCTAAAGCGGATGTTAGGTGCGCAGACCTGACTTGTCGGCGGTCGAGTACTTTCTAAATCTCTCTGGCGTCGAGTCACCGGGCTTTGCATGCGCTGGGCTCAATCGCCAATTGGACGATGGGCCGTATCCAGGGATTGTGTGAGGCATCAGCATAGATACCGTCGGCACGGCGCTCACGAAGCTCTTGGGCACCGAGCATGTATTGCTCTTCTATTGGGTCAGGGCGTCGCGAGCGCTCGTCGTTGTAGCTGGGGCGGCTGACCATTCTGACTGGATTCTCCGCAAGGTAAATTCCCCATTCGCGGCGTGCGACCTCAATCACGCACTGAAACAAAGCCAGCTCACGTTTCACCGTATTGCCTTTGCGGATCTTCAGGCGCTCGTCACGGTAGCGTGCAAAATCTGAAGAGGTGAGGCGTGATGCCAGCGGATGACGCTTGAGCTCTTCCAGACGTTTGATTTCCGAGTAAGCGCCTTTGTGCTTCGGAGCGATCTCGGAGATGTAGCGATCAATGAGTTGATGAAAGGCGGTGCGTTCAGCCTCGACGCGAGAGACAAAAATGCCCCGGTCGATTTCGCTTTCGATCATGCGTGCCCAGGCTTGGGCGTCGGATTTGGTTTCGAAGGTTTTGCGCTGGGCTGGATAGCCCTTACGGCGGATCTGCGCCTCCCACTGATACTCGCCGCGATTCCTGATTGTTGCCATTTCGACCATTCCCGCCACATTAAGTGTGGCAAATTTGTGGCAAAAACGACTTTCAGGACTAGGACAGGTTTCTGTCAGGAGCGCTATCCCCTTGTAATACAAGGGAAAGAAGATGGTGCACCAGGCGGGATTCGAACCCACGACCCCTGCCTTCGGAGGGCAGTACTCTATCCAGCTGAGCTACTGGTGCAGCGGGCGCCATGATACGCATATGCATTGCGGGCGTCCATGCTGCTGAATCGTCTGTGTTTTTTGAAGCTGTAACGGGCGTTTGCTACGTTGATCGGGAAAAATGCGTGAATGCGGCGTTTTTGTTCTTTTTTTCGAACGTCCTATTGTCCTTTAACCCCTTTGAACCTAGGATTCGTTTGAGATTTCAAACGCTCCTTGTCTGGATGCTGAGCCGCACGCGTTGCCAGTCGTGCGCTATATACGTGCTTCAGCCCGGTGAATGATTTCCCTGACGGCAGCCTTGCGAGGCGCCTTTCTACAATCATAATTTTGCTCCGCGCCCGTCGCGGTGCTGTTAAGGAAAGCCGACATGCAGCTTAAAGACACCCAGTTGTTCCGCCAGCAAGCCTTCATCGATGGCGCTTGGGTCGATGCGGACAACGGTCAGACGATCAAGGTCAACAATCCGGCCACCGGTGAGATTCTCGGCACCGTGCCGAAGATGGGCGCTGCCGAAACCCGCCGTGCCATTGAAGCCGCTGACAAGGCGCTGCCGGCCTGGCGTGCACTGACCGCCAAGGACCGCGCGAACAAGCTGCGGCGCTGGTTCGAACTGATCATCGAGAACCAGGACGACCTCGCGCGCCTGATGACCCTCGAGCAAGGCAAGCCACTGGCCGAAGCCAAGGGCGAAATCGTTTACGCCGCTTCGTTCATCGAGTGGTTCGCCGAAGAAGCCAAGCGCGTCTACGGTGACGTGATTCCGGGCCACCAGCCAGACAAGCGCCTGATCGTGATCAAGCAGCCAATCGGCGTGACCGCAGCCATCACCCCGTGGAACTTCCCGGCGGCGATGATCACCCGTAAAGCCGGCCCGGCCCTGGCCGCCGGTTGCACCATG
Organism: Pseudomonas sp. TWP3-1; assembly: GCF_049896625.1. Lineage (NCBI taxonomy): Bacteria > Pseudomonadati > Pseudomonadota > Gammaproteobacteria > Pseudomonadales > Pseudomonadaceae > Pseudomonas > Pseudomonas sp. TWP3-1. The sequence continues at coordinate 407,919 of NZ_JAFCUQ010000002.1, read as the reverse complement.
GTGCTCAAGCCTGCTTCGCAAACCCCATTCTCTGCATTCGCTCTGGCCGAACTGGCCCAGCGCGCCGGCATTCCGGCCGGTGTGTTCAGCGTGGTGTCCGGCAGCGCCGGCGACATCGGCAGCGAGCTGACCAGCAACCCGATCGTGCGCAAATTGTCCTTCACCGGCTCGACCGAAATCGGTCGTCAGCTGATGGCTGAATGCGCGAAGGACATCAAGAAAGTCTCGCTGGAACTGGGCGGCAACGCGCCGTTCATCGTGTTCGACGACGCGGATCTGGATAAGGCCGTCGAAGGCGCGATCATTTCCAAGTACCGCAACAACGGCCAGACCTGCGTCTGCGCCAACCGTCTCTACATTCAGGACTCGGTCTACGACGCGTTCGCCGAAAAGCTCAAAGTGGCGGTGGCCAAGCTGAAGATCGGCAACGGTCTGGAAGACGGCACCACCACTGGTCCGCTGATCGACGAGAAAGCCGTGGCCAAGGTTCAGGAGCACATTGCTGACGCGATCAGCAAAGGCGCGACCGTGCTGGCCGGTGGCAAGGTCATCGAGGGCAACTTCTTCGAGCCGACGATTCTCACCAACGTGCCAAAAAATGCTGCCGTGGCCAAGGAAGAAACCTTCGGCCCACTGGCGCCTCTGTTCCGCTTCAAAGACGAAGCCGAAGTGATCGCGATGTCCAACGACACCGAGTTCGGTCTGGCTTCGTACTTTTATGCGCGTGACCTGGGCCGTGTGTTCCGTGTGGCTGAAGCGCTGGAGTACGGCATGGTGGGCGTCAACACCGGGCTGATCTCCAATGAAGTCGCGCCGTTCGGCGGCATCAAGGCTTCGGGCTTGGGCCGTGAAGGCTCCAAGTACGGCATCGAAGATTATCTGGAAATCAAATACCTCTGCCTGGGCATCTAAGCCCGGTCAGAGAACGCTTCAAGCGCGAAGGGCACGAGAGCGCTGTCCCTTTGCGCCGCTGCAAACCGCAATTTCTCTGCGGCCGGGAACGCCGTGGCAGTCGATCATCGCATGCTGCCGCCGCTGATTCCCCGCTGCTTCATCCTTGAACCGCGCCGCCCGATGAGCGGCGAATGAGGACTGTAATGAGCAAGACTAACGCTGAACTGATGGCCCGCCGTACCGCAGCTGTTCCACGTGGTGTAGGCCAGATTCACCCGATCTTTGCCGAGTCCGCGAAGAACGCTACCGTGACTGACGTTGAAGGTCGCGAGTTCATCGACTTCGCCGGCGGTATCGCCGTACTGAACACCGGTCACCTGCACCCGAAAATCATCGCTGCCGTGACCGAGCAACTGAACAAGCTGACTCACACCTGCTTCCAGGTTCTGGCCTACGAGCCGTACGTGGAACTGTGCGAGAAAGTGAACGCCAAGGTGCCGGGCGATTTCGCCAAGAAAACCTTGCTGGTCACCACCGGTTCCGAAGCTGTTGAGAACGCCGTGAAAATCGCCCGCGCCGCCACTGGCCGCGCTGGCGTGATCGCTTTCACTGGCGCTTACCATGGTCGCACCATGATGACTCTGGGCCTGACCGGTAAAGTCGTGCCGTACTCGGCCGGCATGGGCCTGATGCCAGGCGGTATCTTCCGCGCGCTGTACCCGAACGAGCTGCACGGCGTGAGCACTGACGATTCGATCGCCAGCATCGAACGCATCTTCAAGAATGACGCCGAGCCGAAAGACATTGCCGCGATCATCATCGAGCCGGTTCAGGGCGAAGGTGGTTTCTACGTCGCGCCGAAAGACTTCATGAAGCGCCTGCGTGCGCTGTGCGACCAGCACGGCATTCTGTTGATCGCTGACGAAGTACAAACCGGCGCTGGCCGTACCGGCACCTTCTTCGCCATGGAACAGATGGGCGTTGCTGCCGACCTGACCACTTTCGCCAAATCCATCGCTGGCGGCTTCCCGCTGGCCGGTGTGTGCGGCAAGGCTGAATACATGGACGCCATCGCGCCAGGCGGCTTGGGCGGCACTTATGCCGGCAGCCCGATCGCTTGCGCCGCCGCTCTGGCCGTGATGGAAGTGTTCGAAGAAGAAAACCTGCTGGATCGCTGCAAGGCGGTTGGCGAGCGTCTGGTGACTGGCCTGAAGGCGATTCAAGCCAAGTACCCGGTGATCGGCGAAGTCCGTGCACTGGGCGCGATGATTGCGGTCGAGCTGTTCGAAAACGGCGACAGCCACAAGCCGAACGCTGCTGCGGTGGCATCGGTTGTGGCCAAGGCCCGCGACAAGGGCCTGATCCTGCTGTCCTGCGGCACTTACGGCAACGTTCTGCGCGTACTCGTACCGCTGACCTCGCCGGACGAGCAACTGGACAAAGGCCTGGCGATCATCGAAGAGTGCTTCTCGGAGCTGTAATCCGCAGCACCGTGTGATCGGATCGACAAAAAACCCGCTTCGGCGGGTTTTTTCTTGCCTGTTGAAACACAACCGGCGATTGAGAGCTGTATCGAAACGCCAGCATTGGCTAAGGTTCAGGCATTGCAAGGGAGCGCGCGCATGACTGCCGTTGATTTACCCGCCGTACCGAGAGTGCTGATTGCCGAGGCCGACCCCTGGTCTCGTGACCTACTTAAACAAGTGTTGCTCAACGTGCGTTGCGATGCGCGGCTCGATCTGTGTGCCGATGGCCAAGAGGCGATGTCGCTGCTGCGCGACGTGCCCTATGACCTGGCCATTGTCGACTGGGAATTGCCCGGCATCGACGGTTTGAGCGTGTTGCGCAGCGTGCGCCAGCGCAAACGCAATCCGCCGCTGCCGTTCATTTTGATGAGCAGCCGCAACGACAGCGCCAGCGTGCGCGAAGCCCTGCCGCTGGCGCCGCTGGCGTATCTGACCAAACCGCTGAACATGGAAAGCCTGACCCAGCGCTTGCAGGATCTGCTGCTCGATGCCGGTGAAGAAGTGTTTTGCGAAGTGCCGGCATTGGCCGCCGGCATGACGCTGTCGGTGTTCCTCGAACGTCGCCGCGAGCAGGCCGACGGCGCGCCGTTGATGACCGACGTGCAAGTGGCGGTCAAACGCAGCCTCAATCCCAATGGCCTTGATCTGAAAGTGTTAGAGGATGAATTCCGTAAGGATCCGCAGATCACTGCGGTGTTGATCGCCGCCGCCAACAGCGCCGCGCAGCACCACGGCGCACCGGTACAGACGCTGGCGCAGGCCCTGCATCGGCTGGGCACCGGACAGAGCATGAACCTGATCCTCGGCCTGTCGCTCAAGCGTAGCGCGAAGCTCAGCGATCCATGTCTGGCGGACTACGCCGAGCGTTACTGGGGGCTGTCGCTGCACACCGCTGAGTACGCACGCACGCTGGCACGGCTGCTCGATCTGGATCAGGAGCGCTGCTATTGCGCAGGCATGCTGCATCGTCTCGGCGATCTGGCGCTGCTGCGTTGTTTGCAGGAATGGAAGCAGGCTGGCGGCGAGCTGGATGATCTGGAGGAAGTCGGCGAGGCGCTGGCCGAATTCGGTGCCGGTTATGGTTCGGCGCTGCGCACGCGCTGGCGTTTGCCACTGGAACTGCGCGAGTTGATTGCGGCGGTGTATCAGCTCGGTGGCGGGGTGTATTCGCGTGAAGCGCTGGTGATGAACATGGCCGCGCAGATGGCGCGGCTGACCGAGCATGAGGGCATTGAAGAGCTGGCGAAGAGTCGCACGGCGCGGTTGCTCAAGATCGGTTTGCCGGAGCTGCTGCGGATGCGTAAATAATGCAGCGACGCCGCTCCCACAGGGAGTTGCGTTAGCCGGAGATAATGCGGTTCTTGCCTTGGCGCTTCGCTTCGTACATCGACGCATCCGCCCGGGCAAACAGGCTGTCGAGGCTTTCGTCTTCGGCGGTCATGCTGGTCAATCCCTGACTGACGGTGACGCCAAACGTCTGCTCACCATGGCTGAAACTCAACCGCTGAATCTCCTTCTGCAAGCGCTCGGCGACTTGCATCGCCATGTCTGGCGCGCAGCCCGGAAACACCGCCGCAAACTCCTCACCACCAATCCGTCCAAACAGATCGCCCCGGCGCAATGACGCGCGTCCGCACTCGGCAATCTTCTGCAAAACGCTGTCGCCCTCCTGATGACCGAAGGTGTCGTTGATCAGCTTGAAGTCATCGATATCCAGCAACAGAAACGCCAGCGGCGCGCCTTGCAGGCGCGCCTGCGCGAACTCGCGGTGGGCGCATTCGAAGAAGTGTCGGCGGTTGCTGCTCTGGGTCAGCACATCGGTGGTGGCCAGGCGTTGCAGCTCGCTTTCCATTTGCTTCTTTTCAGTGATGTCTTCGGCAATGCCGACGATGATCACCGGTTGGCCGGGTTCGTCCTGGCGGTTGATGAAGCATTTGTCGCTGATCCAGCGCACCTGGCCGTCGGCGGCGATGATCCTGTACTCACGGTCTTCCACTGCGCCTTTGTGCAGCACGTCGGCGAGGCTGCGCTCGGCGTAGTCCAGATCGTCGGGGTAGATGCTGTCACGCCACTGGTTGTAGTCGGCCATCAGCAGTGCAGCGGAGCGGCCGAAAATCCGCTCATAGGCCGGGCTGACGTAAAGCACCTGACGGGTTTCCCAGTCAAACGCCCAAAGCACCGCGTTGACGCTGACCAGCAGCGAACTGAACAGCTGTTCGCGCTCGCTCAGTCGAGCGACTTCGCCTTGGGCGTGCATCAAAGCCATGAGGGTTTGCGCGGCTTCTGGCCACTGGGGGAGGGATGAGTCTTTTTGGTTGTTGTTGACCATCGGCACCAATCTCAAAAGGCGTGCCGCAAGTCGACAACGGCCACGGTTCAACCCGCCGGGGGTGGCGAAGTGTCATTGAGATAGGGGATTGAAGGGGAAGTTCCAAAGGGTGCGCCCGGGTCCGGGCGCACCGATCAATGGCTTCAGACTGCGGCGGGGCGCAGCGAGTAGGTTTTCAGCTGGTCGGCAAACTCGCGCAGGGATTGGATGCCACTGGCCTCAGCCTCGTGAATCCATTCCTTGATCGCCGCAAGCATGTCGTGGCCATTTGCGCTGGTCTTGACCCAGATCTGCTGCAAGGCCAGGCGTTTTTCGTAAATGACCTTCAGCGCGTGGCTGTGTTCGAGCATGCTCTGAATGCGCGCGTGGTGGCGATCTTCCAGCAGGCTGGTTTCGCGCGACAACAGGCGCTTGGCCCGGTGGAACTGGTGACGCACCGAATGATCGACCTTGGCCAGTTCCTGTTGGACCAACGGGCCAATCACCAACTTGCGGTACTGGGCCATGATCTGGAAGCGGTTGTTGAGGATCGCCATGGCGGTGTCCATGTCCAGATTGCCCTTGCCTTCGACGCGGTGGGCAATCGGCGCGACGCGCTGCACCTTGGCCAGACGCAGGAAGCAGAAGACTTTGATCCATGCCCAACCGAGGTCGAACTCCCACTTCTTCACCGACAGCTTGGCCGAGTTGGGATAGGTGTGATGGTTGTTGTGCAGTTCTTCGCCGCCGATCAGGATGCCCCACGGCACCAGATTGGTCGCCGCATCACGGCATTCGAAGTTGCGATAGCCGATGGCATGCCCGAGGCCGTTGATCACGCCGGCAGCCCACACCGGGATCCACATCATCTGGATTGCCCAGATGGTGATGCCGATGGTGCCGAACAGCAGCAGATCAATCACGCCCATGATCGCCACGCCCAGCAGCGGATAACGGCTGTAGAGGTTGCGTTCGATCCAGTCTTCGGGGCAGTTCTTGCCGTAGATGCGCAGGGTCTCGGGGTTCTGCGCTTCAGCGCGATACAGCTCGGCGCCGGTACGCAGCACCGTCGACAAACCCTTGATCACCGGGCTGTGCGGGTCATCGACGGTTTCGCACTTGGCGTGGTGTTTGCGGTGGATAGCGGTCCACTCACGGGTATTCTGCGCCGTGGTCAGCCACAGCCAGAAACGGAAGAAATGCTTCAGGCCGGCATTCAGCTCAAGCGAGCGATGGGCTGAATAGCGGTGCAAGTAGACCGTCACGCCAACAATCGTCACGTGGGTCATCAGCAGGGTGACTGCCACCAGTGACCAGGCCGACAAGCCAAGAAAACCTTCGTACCACATAGGCTATAGGGCCCTCGATAAAGATAAAAACAGCCGTAGCATTATCACCAAGCACACAGATAAAACCAGTCACCCTTTCAGATAAGAGATGGCTGAATGTTTCTTGACCTATAATCCAGCCTTTTTGTAGGGACATGGACGGCCGAATGTCTGCCACTTATCGCGATGCATTGCGTGCAGCGCTGCTTTACCTGGTACTTGCCGTTGTCTGGTTGCAGGGCACTGGTTATTTATTGAACAGTTTCTTCGATAGCTCCGTGGACGGCGCAGAAGATTTGCTGCATTGGCAACTGATCAACGGTTATCTGTTTGTGGCGATCAGTGCCGGTTTGATCTTCCTCGCCCGGGCGCGGTTATTCAGGTTTCTCGGCATCGGCGCGCGTCTGCGTGAGCGCGAAGCAGATCGCGAGCGCCTGCGTCAGGCCGCAGCGGTGTTCGACTGCACTCGCGAAGGTGTATTGGTGACCAACCGCGAAGGGCTGATCGTGCACGTCAACCGCGCGTTCATCGAGATCACCGGTTACCAGCGCGAAGAAGTCCTCGGCCAGCAACCCAGCCTGTTCAAATCCGGTCATCACCCGCCGGGTTTCTATCAGGCGATGTTCGCCACGCTGCAAGCCAGTGATGAATGGAGCGGCGAGATCTGGAACCGGCGCAAAAACGGCGAGATCTACCCGCAGTGGCAGACGATCCGGGTGATTCGTGACGATGACGGCCGACTCAGTCATTACGTAGCGGTGTTTTCCGACATCAGTGCGATCAAGGATTCCGAGCACGAGCTCAAGCGCCTCGCGCACCACGATCCACTGACCGACCTGCCCAATCGCCTGTTGTTCAGTGACCGCGCCGAGCAGGCGCTGGCTTCGGCGCAGACGCACAAGCGCGGCTGCGCGCTGCTGATGATCGATCTCGATCACTTCAAACTGATCAATGACAGCCTCGGCCATAACATTGGTGACCGCTTGCTCAAGGCCGTGGCCGGGCGTTTGCAGGAGTTGTTCGGGGCGGGCATCACTCTGGCGCGCCTCGGTGGTGACGAGTTCGCGGTGCTCGCGGAAAGTTGTCCACAGCCCGCGCAGGCCGCCGCTCTGGCGCAACGCATTCTCGACGGCCTCAAGCAGCCGTTCTGCCTCGAGGGTAATCCGCTGCTCATCCATGCCAGCGTCGGCATCAGCCTGTTTCCCAGCGATGCCTTGAGCGCCGAGCAACTGCTGCGCAACGCCGACGCGGCGCTGTTCAAAGCCAAGAGCAGCGGTCGCAACGGTTACGCGTTGTACACCGAGGAACTGACGGCCCATGCGCAACAACGGGTGGAAATCGCTTTCGAGCTGCGTCGCGCGCTGGAGCAGCAAGAGTTGCGCGTCTACTACCAACCGGTGCATGACCTGAAAAGCAGTCGCCTGATCGGCGTCGAAGCGCTGGTGCGCTGGCAGCATCCGCAGCGCGGGCTGGTGTCGCCGGCGGAATTCATCCCGATTGCCGAACGCACCGGGTTGATTGCCGAAATCGACGCCTGGGTAATGCAGCAGGCTTGTGAGCAGATGTGCCAATGGCAGCAGTCCGGCATCGTGCTGTCGTTTGTCGCGGTGAACGTGTCGTCGCGGCTGTTCGCCCGGCGTGAGTTGTATCAACAGGTGGCGCAGGTGCTGCACGAGACTGGGCTGGATCCGGCCTGTCTGGAACTGGAGGTCACTGAAAGCGCGGTGATGGACGACCCGGAAGTGGCGCTGGAGCAGATGCATCGTCTGCGCGAACTGGGCATTCGTCTGGCCATCGATGATTTCGGCACCGGTTATTCGTCGTTGTTGCGACTCAAGCGGCTGCCGGTGCAGAAGCTCAAGATCGATCAGGGTTTCGTCGCCGGGTTGCCGTGGGACGAGGACGACGCGGCGATTGTGCGGGTGATCGTCGCGCTGGCGCGGAGCATGGGCATGCAGGTGCACGCCGAAGGGATCGAACAGGTGGAGCAGGCCGCGTTTCTGCTCGGACAGGAATGCGATCTGGGACAAGGCTACTGGTTTGGGCGGCCAGTACCGGGGCAGGAAATCGATTGGGCCAGAGCGCCCGCCATCGGCTGAACGCGGCGCAAACCCTTGCCCTGTCACGTAATGTTTTTCAGTTATATAAACATTCTTAAATAGTCTTTTTAAGAATATCTAAAGCTCTCTTATATTGCTCCTACGCCGAACGCAGTGCCGCCCACTGCCAGGCATATTTCATCCAAAGGAGCAGCACCATGAGCGCATCCCTGCGTAGCGTTGACGGTCAGGACGAAAGCACCATCTTGCGCGAAATCCAGGCCGCTTTGCGCGACCTGCGATTCGGCGCGGTGGAAATCACTGTGCATAACGCCCAGGTGGTTCAGATCGAACGCAAAGAGAAATTCCGTTTGCAGCAACCTGGTAAACAGCCGGGCTGAGTTGAAAGTCAAAAGATCGGACGATCTTTAACCGGCAAACCCGATTCCAGATATTCATAAGAAAAAGCCACCACCAAGAATTCCAGGAGCTTTCACCATGTCGTCGATTCGCCGTTACGCTTTGGCCGCACTGGCCAGCGCTGTGTTTGCCGGTTCCGCGGTTGCCAAGGATTACGAACTGCTCAACGTGTCGTATGACCCGACGCGCGAGCTGTATCAGGATTACAACGCTGAATTCATCAATTACTGGAAGAAAGACCACGCTGGCGACAACGTGAAAATCCAGCAATCCCACGGTGGCTCGGGCAAACAGGGGCGTGCAGTGATCGATGGCCTGCGTGCCGACGTTGTGACCCTGGCCCTGGCCGGCGACATCGACGAAATCGCCAAGCTCGGCAAAACCCTGCCGGCCGATTGGCAGAAACGCCTGCCGGACGCCAGCACCCCATACACCTCCACCATCGTGTTCCTGGTGCGCAAAGGCAACCCGAAAGGCATCAAGGACTGGGGCGATCTGGTCAAGAACGACGTCTCGGTGATCACCCCGAATCCAAAAACCTCCGGCGGCGCACGCTGGAACTTCCTCGCCGCGTGGGCCTACGGTCTGAAAGCCAATGGCGGCAACGAAGCTAAAGCCAAAGAATACGTCCAGACCTTGTTCAAGCACGTTCCGGTGCTGGATACCGGCGCTCGCGGTTCGACCATCACCTTCGTCAACAACGGTCAGGGTGACGTGTTGCTGGCCTGGGAAAACGAAGCGTTCCTGGCGCTGAAAGAAGACGGCGGCGCGGACAAGTTCGAGATCGTCGTGCCTTCGTTGTCGATCCTTGCCGAGCCACCGGTAGCGGTGGTCGACAAGAACGCCGAGAAGAAGGGCAATGCGCAGATCGCCGAAGCCTATCTGAAACACCTGTACAGCCCGGCCGGTCAGGAAATCGCTGCAAAAAACTTCTACCGTCCACGTGACAAGGACGTAGCGGCCAAGTACGCCAAGCAGTTCCCGACGCTGGATCTGGTGACCATCGACAAAGACTTCGGCGGCTGGAAAAGCGCTCAGCCGAAGTTCTTCAACGACGGCGGTGTATTCGACCAGATCTATCAGGCGCAGTAATCTGAGCAGACCCGGACTCATTGTGGCGAGGGAGCTCGTCGGATCGCCGCACCGTCCCGCTTGAGTGCGCAGCGCTCATAAGAAATAGGGACTGCTGCGCAGTCCAGCGGGAGCAAGCTCCCTCGCCACACAACCAAGGACTTTTATGTCGCGTCGTATCTCCCCCGTCATACCCGGCTTCGGGCTGACGCTGGGTTACACCTTGGTGTACCTCAGCCTGATTGTGCTTATCCCGCTGGCGGCGATGTTTGTCCACGCCTCGCAGCTCACCTGGGATCAGTTCTGGACGATCATCTCCGCACCGCGCGTGCTGGCAGCCTTGAAGCTGAGCTTCGGCACCGCGCTGTGCGCGGCGATCATCAACGGCATCATCGGTACGCTGCTGGCCTGGGTGCTGGTGCGCTATACCTTCCCCGGGCGCAAGGTGATCGACGCGATGATCGACCTGCCGTTCGCTCTGCCGACGGCAGTAGCCGGCATCGCGCTGACCGCGCTGTACGCGCCTAACGGGCTGGTCGGGCAGTTCGCCGCCGACCTCGGCTTCAAGATCGCTTACACCCCGCTCGGCATTACTTTGGCGCTGACCTTCGTCACGCTGCCATTCGTGGTGCGTACGGTGCAGCCGGTATTGGCCGATATCCCGCGTGAAGTCGAAGAAGCTGCCGCGTGCCTTGGTGCCAAACCATTTCAGGTGTTCCGGCATATTTTGCTGCCGGCGCTGTTGCCAGCCTGGTTGACCGGTTTTGCCCTGGCGTTTGCCCGTGGTGTCGGCGAGTACGGTTCGGTGATTTTCATCGCCGGCAACATGCCGATGAAAACCGAGATCCTGCCGCTGCTGATCATGGTCAAACTCGACCAATACGATTACACCGGCGCCACTTCCATCGGCGTGCTGATGCTGGTGGTTTCCTTCGTCCTGTTGCTGCTGATCAACTTGCTGCAGCGGCGCATTGAAACCCCATAAGGAGGCGCGAACATGTCCCAATCGTCTATTGCGGCCGCTTCCTCGGCCAACGCTGCCCGGCGTGGCAGCGCGACTGCACGCAGAATATTGATCGGCCTCGGCTGGTTGATTTTTGCGCTGTTTCTACTGCTGCCGCTGTTCATCGTCGTATCCCAGGGTTTGAAAAACGGCCTCGGTGCATTCTTCACCGCGATCTTTGAACCGGATGCCTTGTCGGCGCTGAAACTCACGGTGTTCGCCGTGCTGATTTCGGTGCCGCTGAATCTGGTGTTCGGCGTCAGCGCCGCGTGGTGCGTGAGCAAGTACTCGTTCCGCGGCAAGAGCATGCTGGTGACGCTGATCGACCTGCCGTTCTCGGTATCGCCAGTCATCGCCGGTCTGGTCTACGTGTTGATGTTCGGCGCTCAGGGTCTGTTCGGGCCGTGGCTGCAGGAGCACGACATCCAGATCGTCTTCGCTTTGCCGGGTATCGTGCTGGCGACGATTTTCGTCACCGTGCCATTCGTGGCGCGTGAGTTGATTCCGCTGATGCAGGAGCAAGGCACGCAGGAAGAAGAGGCCGCACGCCTGCTCGGTGCCAATGGCTGGCAGATGTTCTGGCACGTCACCGTGCCCAACATCAAATGGGGCCTGATCTATGGCGTGGTGCTGTGTACCGCGCGGGCCATGGGCGAGTTCGGTGCGGTGTCGGTGGTTTCCGGGCACATTCGCGGGGTGACCAACACCTTGCCGTTGCACGTCGAGATCCTCTACAACGAATACAACCACGTGGCCGCGTTCGCTGTGGCGAGCCTGTTGCTGATCCTGGCGCTCTTCATCCTGCTGCTCAAGCAGTGGAGCGAAAACCGTATCAACCGCCTGCGCGCCAGCGCCGCGGAGGAATAATTCATGTCGATCGAAGTGCGTAACGTCAGCAAGAATTTCAATGCGTTCAAGGCGCTGGACAACATCAGCCTGGACATTCACAGCGGTGAACTGGTCGCGTTGCTCGGCCCGTCCGGCTGCGGCAAGACCACGCTGCTGCGGATCATTGCGGGCCTCGAAACCCCGGACAAAGGCAACATCGTATTCCACGGTGAAGACGTCTCCGGTCACGATGTGCGTGATCGCAACGTCGGTTTCGTATTCCAGCATTACGCCCTGTTCCGCCACATGACGGTGTTCGACAACGTCGCATTCGGCCTGCGCATGAAGCCGAAAAACCAGCGTCCGAGCGAAACCCAGATTGCGGCCAAGGTGCATGAGCTGCTGAACATGGTGCAACTGGACTGGCTGGCGGATCGTTATCCGGAACAGCTGTCCGGTGGTCAGCGTCAGCGGATTGCTTTGGCCCGTGCCTTGGCGGTCGAGCCGAAAGTACTGCTGCTCGATGAGCCGTTCGGCGCACTCGACGCCAAGGTGCGCAAGGAGTTGCGCCGCTGGCTCGCGCGTCTGCACGAAGATATCAACCTGACTTCGGTGTTCGTGACCCATGACCAGGAAGAAGCCATGGAAGTCGCCGACCGTATTGTGGTGATGAACAAGGGTGTGATCGAGCAGATCGGCTCACCGGGCGAGGTGTACGAAAACCCGGCCAGCGATTTCGTGTATCACTTCCTCGGCGATTCCAATCGCTTGCTGCTGAGCGACGACAATCACGTGCTATTCCGTCCTCACGAAGTGTCGTTGTCCAAGCATGAGCTGGAAGATCACCACGCTGCCGAAGTACGCGATATCCGGCCGCTGGGCGCGACCACACGGGTGACGTTGAAGGTTGAAGGGCAGACTGATCTGATCGAAGCGGAAGTGGTGAAAGATCACGACAGCCTGATCGGGTTGGCCAAGGGTGAAACTCTGTTCTTCAAACCCAAGGTCTGGCAGAAAGTCGCCAATCTCTAAAAGCATCGCGGGCAAGCCCGCTCCCACAGGTTCTTCGGCGAACACGTAATTTGTGAACGACTCGATCACTGTGGGAGTGGGCTTGCCCGCGATTGCGATCTACACAGCTGCGCGATTCGGATTGACCCGCACCGCTCCAGCCCGCGCCTCGATCTGCTCTTTCAATTCATGCCGCAACCCGAGCACGAACGCCAACTCCGCGACCACAAACAACGGCCCGACAATCAGCCCCGTTACATCATCGACAAACGCCGGTTTGCGCCCTTCGTAGTGATGCCCGACAAACTGGATCGCCCAGCCCACCACAAACATCCCCAGCCCGCTGCTCAGCCACACCAGCGTGCTCTGCTGCGCCAGCACATACCCGGCCCATACCGACAGCGCCAACAACGCCGTCATCAACACCCCGAGTTTCAATTCCAGTCGCAGGTAAAACCACGCTGAGGCTAGCGCCACCAGCACGGCAGGCGAAATCCACAATCCGCCAAGCGACCACTCCGGCCGCGACAGCAAAACCGCGACCGCCACTACGATCAGCGGAATCCCGATAAAGTGGCTGGCAATGTTGCGCGGGTCACGGTGGTAAGCGGCGTATTGACTCAAATGATCGACGAGGCTTTTCATTGTTGTTCCTCCTGTAGGGTGATCGCAGCATGTGCCGCAATCGGCGTTCACTCTGTCAGGCAGACGACAATCCAGGAGTGTTCATGGAAATGCGTTCACGGCTGCTGACCGGGCAGTGGTTCAGTCATCTGCCTGCGTCCTTTCAGGATAGTCTGCTGGCAGCGGCCAGGGAGCGGCGGCTGACGGCGGGGCAACGCTTGTTTCAGCGCGGCGATGCACCGTGCGGCTTGTACGCGGTACTCGACGGCGCCGTTCGCATCGGTGCGGTCAGTGAGCAGGGTAAGGAGGCATTGCTGAGTCTGGTGGAAGCGCCGCATTGGTTCGGCGAGATCTGCCTGTTCGATGGGCAGCCGCGCACTCACGACGCTTACGCGGTGGGGCCGTGTACGTTGCTGAATATTCCGCAGGCTGCGCTGCTGCAATTGCTTGATGAGCAACCGGTGTACTGGCGGCATCTGGCGCTGCTGATGACCCACAAACTGCGGCTGACCTTTATCAATCTCGAACAACTGAGCCTGTTGCCGGCTCCGGCGCGTCTGGCGCACCGTTTGCTGATGATTGCCGAAGGCTATGGCGAACTCGATCCGCCACGCCGGGTTTTGCAGCTGCCACAGGAACAGCTGGCGTCGATGCTGTCGCTGTCACGGCAGACCACCAATCAGATTCTCAAGGACTTGAAAGAGCAGGGAATTATTGGTCTCGGCTATGGGGAAATCGAGATTCTGGACATGCAGAAACTGCGCGCCACCTGTCAGATCTGACAGTAGCTGGCGCACATCGGGCGATGTAAAAGAGGTAGGTCAATCAAGACAACAAAAGGAGTTGAACCGATGAACAGTAAAGTAACCAGCGGCGTTGATCACACCAAACTGAATGAAAACAAGAGCATCGAACCGCCGGTGGTCAATAGCCCGAATGGTGACGTCAACAATCCCGTGAATTTTTCGGGCACCGCTCTGGCGGGCTGGATGGTGGTCGTTGTTTCAGTCCCGATTGATGGTACAGAGCTGGCATCGGCTACGGCTGATGCTAACGGTAACTGGACTAATGATTTCAACTTGGATGTACGTTCCTACTCCGCAGTCGCATTCCAGACGAATAACCGTGAAAGGTCGCCGTTCACGAAAATTTTCGATTTTAAAGTTGTAGGCCCCTAAATCACTCAAAACCCTTGCGGGAGCTAGCAGGCTAGCTCCCACATGGAGTCATGTGTTGTTCTTACGACCCGCGATAGGTCGAGAAGCCATAAGGGCTCAGCAGCAACGGAATGTGGTAGTGCTGATCCGTCTGCTTAACCTGAAAGATCACCGGAATCTCCGGAAAAAACGTTTCATGTTTAGCCTTCTCGAAGTACTCGCCGGTCTTGAACACCACCCGGTACTCACCCGCCTCAAACGGCTTGTTAGCCGGGAACAGTTCGGCAATCCGCCCCTGCTCATTGGTGGTGCCTTTAGCCAGCGGCTGCCAGTCCTGGCCGACGTGTTTCTCCAGCGTGACGTTGATGCCCGGCGACGGCAGGCCGTTTTCCAGGTTGAGCACGTGCACGCTCAAAGGGTTGCCGGCGGCCAGCGCCAGGCTTGAAAAAGCGCTCAGGCCGAGTGCCGCGAAAGTCATACGCAAAGCAGTCATGGTGATTCTCCTTGGTTCAAGAACGGTTGAAGGACAGGCCGACCCTCTCGGCAGCCTTGATCGCACAGTTTTCGTCTTGCTCACCGCCGCCGGAACCGGCCACACCCATGGCACCGACCAATTCCTTGCCGGCAAACAGCGGAATCCCGCCGCCGAGCAACAGCAACTCATCAAGGGTGTTGAGGTTGGCGGTTTCCGGATTGCTGCGGGCGCGCTCGGCGAAAAGTCGGGTCGGGGTTTTCGTCGACAGCGCGGTGTAGGCCTTGCGCTGGCTGGCAGCTGTGTTGTGCGGGCCGATTCCGTCACCGCGCAGGGTCACCAACAGGTTGCCGCCACGGTCGAGCACCGACACCGTACCGCTGCAGTTTTCCAGCGCCATGTCGGCGAGCAGTCGTGCGTTTTTCAGGTCGAGGTCGGCGTGACGCGGCAGTTCAGGCGCGGCAAACGCGCCGCTGCTGAGGCTGATCGCGAGGCTGGCAATCAAGTATTTGACGGTCATGGGCAAGCTCCAGAAACTGAGGTCGCCACCTTAGCCGCCGGTCACCGTCGAAACCTCGTCAGGCGGATTACAAGTTTGTAATGGGCAAAACCGCCGAAGGCGCCTAGCCTGTGTGCCTGAATAATCGAGGTGTGCCATGCGTTTGCTGGTTGTAGAAGATGAAGCCAAAACCGCGAATTTCCTCGCCAAAGGGCTGGGAGAGTCGGGTTTTGCGGTAGATGTGGCGCTCAATGGCCTCGACGGGCGCTACTTCATCGAGCAGCAGGAATACGACCTGATCATCCTCGACGTGATGCTGCCGGGTCTCAACGGTTGGCAATTGTTGCAACTGATCCGCCAGCGCGGCGCCACGCCAGTGCTGTTTCTGACGGCGAAGGATGCCATTGAAGACCGCGTTCGCGGCCTCGAACTTGGCGCCGATGACTACCTGCTCAAACCTTTCGCCTTCGCCGAGTTGCTGGCGCGCGTGCGCACGCTGCTGCGCCGCGGGCCGATGCGCGAAGCCGAGTCGTACAGCATCGCCGATCTGGAAATCGACGTACTGCGGCGGCGGGTCAGTCGGGGAGGTCAGCGCATTTCACTGACCAACAAGGAATTCGCTTTGCTGCAATTGCTCGCCAGCCGTCAGGGCGAAGTGTTGTCGCGTACGCTGATCGCCTCGCAGGTGTGGAACCTGAATTTCGACAGCGACACCAACATGGTCGAGGTCGCGGTGCGGCGTCTGCGCTCGAAGGTCGATGATCCGTACATGCCGAAGCTGATCCACACCGTGCGCGGGGTCGGCTATCAACTGGAAGCGCCGGACGATGCGCTCTAGATCCATCGCCTGGCGTCTCGCCCTGGCGTTCGCCGCGGTCTGCGCTTTGGTACTCAGTGCCATTGGCCTGTTTCTGTATCGCTCGCTGGCCTCGGAAATCGCCTGGCGCGACGACATGGCGTTGCTCGGTCGTCTGGAGCAAGTGCGCGCCTTGCTTGCTGACAGCGACAGTCTCGACGCCTTGCAGGCGCGGCCACGGCTGTATCAGAACATGCTCGGCAACCTCGACAGTTTGCTGCTGGTGCGCCGTGCGGACGGCTCCAGCGTAATCGCGATCAACCCGCGCCAGCGCAGTCTTCCCGACTTGAACGCGATCCCCCGCGACCAATCCCCGCAACGCGGCGATGTGTTGACTTGGCAGGCGCCCGACGGGGCTGAACTGGCTTTGTTATCCGGCCAGGCCCAAGGTCCGAACGGCGAAGCGCTTACGGTGATTGCCGGCAAAGTGCTGAGCGAACGCGAGCAGATGCTCGGTAGTTATCGCATGCGCTTGTATCTGGCAGTCGGTCTCGGTGCTGTGCTCGCCTTTGCACTCGGTCTGTTGCTGTTACGCCGTGCCTTGCGTCCTCTGGGCAAACTGAGCGAAGCGGTGCGCGGCATCGACCTGCGCAGCCTCGATCGACGTTTGCCGGCGGACGACACACCAGCTGAATTACTCGAACCGGTACAAGCGCTCAACGGCATGCTGGCGCGGCTGGACGACAGCTTCCAGCGTCTTTCGCAGTTCTCCGCCGACCTCGCCCACGAAATCCGTACGCCGCTGCACACCTTGCTCGCGAGCAACGGCCAGGCGCTGAATCACCCGCGCAGCAGCGCGGAATATCAGGAAGTGCTGGCCTCGAATATGGAGGAATTCGAACGGCTCAAGCGCATGGCCGAGAATTTGATGTTCCTTGCGCGCGCGGAGCAGGCCGAGCGCGCGCTCGATCTGCGCACGCTGGATCTAAACGAAATTGGCGAAGAGTTATGCGACTACTTCGAAGCCTTGGCCGATGACCGGGGAATCCGACTGGAAAACAACCTCAGCGGCGAGTTGTTCGCCGATCAGCAACTGCTGCAACGCGCCTTGGGCAATCTGTTGGCCAACGCGGTTCGCCATGCCGATATCGATTCCGTGATCAGCCTGCGTCGGCGCGATGAACCGGGAGTGTGCTGGCTGCAAGTCCACAACCACGGCCCGGCGATCCCGAACGAACACCTGAGCAAACTGTTCGACCGCTTCTACCGCGTCGATCCGGCCCGTGCTGAACCGGGTGATTCCGGGGGCTTGGGGCTGGCGATCGTGCAGTCGATCATGCAACTGCATGGCGGCCAGGTGCGGGTTAGCAGTGATGCGCGGGGTACGGTTTTTGAGCTTGGATTTTTGTTGATCTGACTGACGCCATCGCGGGCAAGCCCGCTCCCACAGGTTTTTGTGTTGGACACAAAACGCCCATTCCCTGCAGATCCCTGTGGGAGCGGGCTTGCCCGCGATGGCGTAATTGAATCCAGCACAAATTCTGCTCAACGCATCTGATCCCGAAACTGCCCCGGCGTCATCCCGGTCCAGCGCTTGAACGCGCGGCTAAAGCTGCTGGTATCCGCGAATCCCAACAAATAACTCACCTCACTCAGCGAACATTGCGGATCGCGCAAATGCAGCAGCGCCAGATTCTCGCGGCTTTCGTTAAGCAGCGTGTCGAAGCGGCAGCCTTCATCTGCCAAATGCCGTTGCAGGCTGCGTAAGCTCAGGTGCAAAGCCTGGGCGATGCGTTCGGCGCTGGGTTCGCCTTCGGGCAGTTGTTCTTCAATCGCGTCGCGCACTTTGCGCTCCCACGTCAGGGGTTTGAGCTGGGCGAGGGTGCGTTTGAGCACGGTTTCGTTGTGCTCGGCGAGTTCCGGGTTGGCGTCGTCGAGGTGGCTGTCGAAGTCGCTCAGCGTGAATTCGATGCGATCCACCTCGGCGGCGAAATGCACCGGCGAGCGAAAGACTTTGTGCCATTGATGCGCATCAGCCGGTTCCGGGCGTCGTAGATAGACTGCCAGCGGTGCGTAATCGCGGCCGAGGCGATTGCGGCAGGTACGGACGTAGATTGCGGCGAAGGCATCGATGGCTTCGAACGCGGGAGCCGGATTACCGACCGGGATTTTCAGGCTGAAGCGATAGCGATCCTCTGTGCGCACGAGCTCCAACTCCAGCGCATCGCTGACCACCTGGTGATAACGCACGATGCGCTCGAACACCTCGCGCAGGCTGCCACTGGCGACCAGCGCATAGCCCAGTGCGTGAAACGTAGTCGGGCTGACGAACCGCGACACGCGCAGGCCGAGCGCCGGATCGCCACTGGCCTGTACCGCAATCTCCCACAGGCGTGTGGTACCGGACAACGGATAGCGCGCGTTGGGGTCGTCCATCAGCACTGGATCGAGCCCGGCCTGTCGGCACAGGGCAGTGCTGTCCAGCCCCAGCGCATCGAGTTGCTTGCGCAGGGCACGGGTCCAGCTGGCAAGTGAGGTCGGTTCCGTCATGCTGATTGGCGCTTCCGGTCAACAGGTTGGCGTTTTCGGCTACCGTGTTCGTCATCTGCGCAGGGCAGGATGCGAACATCATAAACCCGAGGATGGAAGCATGGACGGTACTTCTGCAAGTCCCCAGCAATACAATGCTGCTCAGCGATCCGCGCATATTCGCCAAGTGGTGCTGGCAAAGGGTGTAGAGCTACGCGAGCGCTACCCGATTCTCAAGCATCAGGACGCGCTTGGTGCAGGGATTCTGACGTTCGCATTGTTCGGAATGATCGGCTCGGCGGCGCTGTACATCACCGGGCATATGGCGTGGTGGGTGTGCCTGCTGCTCAACGCGTTTTTCGCATCCTTGACCCACGAACTGGAACACGACCTGATCCACAGCATGTACTTTCGCAAACAGCGCGTGCCGCACAACCTGATGATGGGCCTGGTCTGGCTGGCGCGGCCGAGCACGATCAATCCGTGGATCCGTCGGCATCTGCACCTCAATCACCACAAGGTCTCGGGCACCGAGGCCGACATGGAAGAACGCGCAATCACCAACGGCGAGCCGTGGGGTTTTGCGCGGTTGCTGATGGTCGGGGACAACATGATGTCGGCGTTCATCCGCTTGCTGCGAACGCCGACGTGGGCGCACAAGTGGAACATTCTGAAAAAGGTTTTCAAGGTCTACGCGCCGCTGGCGCTGCTGCATTGGGGTGCCTGGTATGTGTTTCTCGGATTTCACGCGGCCAATGGCATCGCGTATCTAAGCGGCTCGCCCATCGAATGGTCGGTGACCACGCTGGCAGTGATGCAGGTGATCGACATCGCGGCTGTAGTGATCATTGGCCCTAACGTACTGCGCACTTTTTGCCTGCACTTCGTCAGTTCAAACATGCATTACTACGGCGATGTCGAGCCGGGCAATGTGCTGCAGCAATGTCAGGTGTTGAACCCTTGGTGGCTGTGGCCGTTGCAGGCGTTCTGTTTCAACTTTGGCAGCAGCCACGGCATCCATCATTTTGTGGTGAAGGAACCGTTTTATATTCGGCAGATGACCGTGCCGGTGGCGCATAAGGTGATGCGCGAGATGGGGGTTCGGTTTAATGACTTCGGGACGTTTGGCCGGGCGAACCGGTTTGTTCGCAAAGAAGCCGTGGCACAGGAAGAAGTGCGTACAGCCCGGGCTTGATGGGTGAGTTTGAGGGCCTCATCGCTGGCAAGCCAGCTCCCACATTTGGAATGCATTACCCTGTGGGAGCTGGCTTGCCAGCGATAGCGGTAGCTCAGGCACCATTAATCCGGCTGAAACGGCGACTCACTGAGAATCACCCCAGTCTCCTCAACATAGCGCTGCCAATGCTCGATCAACGCCTCAAGCCTCTGCGGCTGACTCACCGCCAGATCATCAATCTCCCCCGGATCACTCCCCAAATCATAAAGCTGCCACGTCGCCGGCCCCACCGGCCCGGGAATCCACACAGCCTTCCATTGCCCCTGCCGAATCGCCCGGCGCCCGAACAATTCCCAGCCAGTCACCGTGTGTTCGTCATGCACCTGCGCCGTCTCGCCAGACAAGAACCCCAGCCACGATTTACCGCGCAACGGCGCCACCGGTTTGCCGTGCCACAGCTTGCCCGGATGACGCACGCCAGCCAGATCGAGAATGGTTGGCGTAACATCCATCACCGTGCCAAAACCGTGGCTGATCTGCCCCTTCAACGGCAACTGCGGATAGTGCAGCAGCGCCGGCACGCGAATCCCGCCCTCGGTGGTGAACGCCTTGAACAGCCGCGACGGCGCGGTCGCCACCTGCGCCCAGTTCGGCCCGTACCACACGTAGGAATTGGCGCGACCGATGTTGTCGAGGCTGTTGTCGTAATGCTGACTCAGATACGTCACCAGCTCCGGGCCGAATTTGGGGAAAGCTTCAAGCAGCGCGCCTTCGGCGCCGTTGTCGGACATGAACAGGATGAAAGTATTGTCGAGCTGGCCTTGTTGGCGCAGGTAATCGACCACCCGGCCGATGTTCCAGTCCATGCGCTCGACCATCGCCGCGTAGACCTCCATTGCCCGCGCGGAAATCTGCTTTTGCTCGTGACTCAACTCAGCCCATTGCGCGGTCAGCTGGATCAGCGGATGCGGTTCGACATCCGGCTCGATCAGCCCCAGAGCCTTGAGTTTTTCCAGGCGTTCCAGACGCAAGACTTCCGGGCCAGCGTCATAGCGCCCACGGTATTTGTCGACGATGTCTTTCGGCGCCTGCAACGGCCAGTGCGGCGCAGAAAACGGCAGGTAAGCGAAGAACGGTCGGGTCTGATCGCGTTCCTTGAGGTACTGCAGCAGCTTGTCGCCGAAGGCGTCCGAGGAGTAGAAATCCTTGGGCAATTCATCAACGAACGTGGAGTCTTCGATGTACAGCGCTGGAGTGGATTTCAACAGGCCGGGCGTCTGCTCATCGTAGGTCGGCTCAAAACCGTAGTGGTTGGCGGCTCCAGGCAGCAGCGAGAAAGAACGCTCGAAACCGCGCGCCTGCGGCGCCAGTTCGGCAGTCAGGCCGAGGTGCCATTTGCCGCTCATCAAGGTCTGGTAGCCGGCCTCGCGGAGCAGCTCCGGCAGCGCGACGACTCGGTCGTTGAGGTAGCCCTCATAACCTGGCTTGCCGATCAGTTCCGGCGTCAGCGCTTCGGCCATGGTGCCAATGCCGGCGATGTGGTGGTCGGTGCCGGTGAGCAACATCGAACGGGTCGGCGAACAGGTCGGTGCGGTGTGGAAATCGGTCAGGCGCAGGCCGTTGTTGGCCAAGGCATCAAGGTGCGGCGTGGCGATTTCGCCGCCGAACGCGCCGAGGTCGGAGAAGCCGAGGTCATCGGCCAGAATCACCAGAAAATTGGGACGTTGCGGCATCAAAACACTCCAGGTCAGCAGGCAATAAATGACAGCGGCAGATCACGGATCTGCACCGGCACGCTCGGTTGGTAATGGTCATCACTGGTCAGCTCGTGCAGCAGTTCTTCGCGCAATTGGTGGAAGTCAAAACTGCTGCGTTGGCGCGGATGGGGCAGGGCGATGTTGACCACTTGCTTGATGCGTCCCGGACGCGGTTCCATCACCACCACGCGGTCGGCAAGAAAGATGGCTTCCTCGACATCGTGAGTGACCAGAATCGTGGTGATTTTTGCCCGTGCGCGGATCGCCAATAGCTCATCCTGCATCTGCTGACGGGTCAGCGCATCGAGTGCGCCGAAGGGTTCGTCGAGCAGAAGAATTCGTGGGCTGGCGACCAGTCCGCGCGCGATGGCCACCCGTTGCGCCATGCCGCCGGAGAGTTGATGTGGATAGGCGCGGGTGAAATCGCGCAAACCGACGAGGTCAATGAAATCGCTGACCCGCCGCTGTTTTTCGGCGGTGCTCAGCGACTCGTTGACCAGGCCGAGGCCGATGTTGTCGGCCACCGTCAGCCACGGGAACAAGCGGTGCTCCTGAAACACGATGCCGCGCTCGCCACCGATGCCGCTGACGGCTTTGCCATCCACAGTGATCTGCCCGCGAAACTGTGTGTCGAGGCCCACCAGCAGGCGCAGCAAAGTCGATTTGCCGCAGCCGCTGGAGCCGACGATAGCGACGAATTCGCCCTCGGCGATGTCGAGGTTGAATTCGCGGATCGCCTCCAGTTCGAAACCGTCGACGTCGAAGGATTTGCCTACGTGATTGAAGCTTACAATCGATGCGTTCATGCGTGTCTCCAGCGGGTCGCGCGAATTTCCAGGCGTTGGCCGATCAGGTTGAGCAGGGCGCCGGTGAGGCCGACGAGCAGCATGCCGGCCATGATCAGATCCATGCGCAGCAGTTGTTGTGCGCCGATCATCTGGCTGCCGATGCCGCCGTTGGACGGCATGAAATATTCGGCGCCGATGGTGCCGAGCCAGGCGTAGATCAGGCTCAGTCTGAGGCCCGCGAAAATCCCCGGTGCAGCGCCGGGCAGGACCAGTCGATGCAGACGCTGGCCGAGGCTCAGGCGCAGCACTTGCGCGGCTTCGTTGAGCTGCGGCGAGAGGTTGGCGACGCTGCGTTGGGTGGCGATGAACAGCGGGAAGAATGCGGCGAGGGCGACGAACACCCACTTTGCCAGTTCACCCAGGCCGAACCACGCAGTGAGCAGAGGCACCCAGGCGAAAATAGCGATCTGGCGGATTGCGGCGAAGGTCGGCCCGAGCACCCGTTCACTGGTGCGCGACAGGCCCAGCAGCAAGCCCAGCGCCAGGCCGAGACTGCCACCGATCAACAGACCGCCAAGGGTGCGACCCAGACTCAGCGCCATGCCGCTGATCAAGGTGCCGTCGAGTAAACCGTTCAGCGTGGCTTCCAGCACATTCAGTGGACTGGCGAGAATCGCGGCATCGACCCACTGTTGATCGACCGCCAGTTGCCACAGCGCGAGCAAGCCCAGCGGCAACAGCCATGGCTGCACGCGCTGCCAGCCTTCATAGCGCGGACCACGGCGGATTTCGGCGGTGGCCGGGTGCGGCCAGTGCACCAGTTTTTTGTCCAGCAGACCGATCCCGCGATCCATCGCCACACCGATCAGGCCGATGACTACGATGCACACGAACACGATGTCGAGCATGAACAGCTGCCGCGCCCAGACCATCAGATAACCGATGCCTTCACTGGAGGCCAGCAACTCCACTGCCAGCAAAGAAGTCCAGCCAGCAGCCAGTGCCAGACGCACGCCGGCCATGAATGCGGGGAGGGCGGCGGGCAGCACCAGACGACGAATCAGCAGGTATGGTGGCAGGCGAAAAACTGCCGCCGCTTCGCGTAATTTCGGCTGCGCATCCCGCACGCCGACCAGTGTGTGCAGGGTCACCGGCACCACGATGGCTTTGATCAGCACCACCAGTTTCAGCACTTCGCCGATGCCGAAAAACACCATGAACAGCGGAATCCACGCCAGCGTTGGCACCTGCGCCAGACCGGCGAAGGTCGGGAAGATCAGGCGTTCGAGGCGCCGACTGAAACCCAGCGCCGCGCCGAGAATTGCACCGGCCGAGATCCCGGCCAGCAAGCCCCAGAACAGCCGTTGCAGGCTGATCCACAAATGGCTCCATAGCTCGCCTTGAGACAATTCAACGGCGCTGCTCCACACCAACGATGGCGCCGGCAGGATCTGCTCGCTCATCCAGTGATTGCGCGCCGCCAGCCACCACAAGGCAAACAATGCCAGCGGCACAATCCATGGCAACAGCCGATGGCTCAGGCTCGGCCACACGCGCTGACTTTTGAGCGGCGGCGCGGGCAGCGGCAGGCTGAGCAGCGAATCACGGGCCATGGGTGACCTCCGTTGTCGGGTTGGATCTTTAGCGGAATTAGCAGATAACAAATAGTTATATAAAAACAATTTATTGATCTGTTTAGAGATAAGGCACGCCATTTAAGGCCTGCGGCCCCTGCGCATCCAATGCATTCGAAGAATATTTTCGATGCTCTCAATGCATACCTTCCCCCACGTCCCGAATTTGCTGGCTTAGCTCAAAAAGCTATAAAAATGTTCTTTTATAGTATTTAAGTGCAGATGTGCATTGCGCCTACTTTCAGCTCCTCAACGCCCGTCGTGACCAGGAGCCGCACCCATGAACTTTCCCTTTAAACGTGTCATCAGTCTGTTTGCCGCCCCGGCACTGGCGGGTCTGCTGGCGCTCAGTGCCCACGCCGACGAACTCAAGGAAATCCGCATCGCCGTGCCCGATCTGAGCGCCGGCACGCAGCACAGCGGGGGCGGTGTGGTCGATGTATTGCGCGATCAGCAGATCTTCGAAAAAGCCTTTGCCGAGCAGGGCATCAAGATTCAGTGGAGCTTCTTTAAAGGCGCTGGCCCGGTGATCAACGAAGCGTTCGCCAATGGTCAGGTCGATCTGGCGTACCTCGGTGATCTGGCTGCGATCATTGGCAAGTCCAACGGACTGGACACGCGTCTGCTCAGCGCCAGCGCACGTGGCGTGAAGCAATATCTCGGCGTGGTGCCGGGTTCCGGGATCAAGACTTTGCAGGATCTCAAAGGCAAACGCGTGGCGATCTTTCGCGGTACGGCGACCCAGTTGTCGTTCGATGCGGCGCTGGCCAGTCAGGGTTTGAGCGAAAAAGATCTGAAGGTCATCAACCTCGATTTCACTGCGGCGGTTGCAGCGTTGGCAGCGAAGCAGATCGACGCGTCATGGGGCAGTTCCGGGTTGGCCGCGTTGCAGATCAAAGGCCTGGCCGAGTTACCGCTGAACACCAAGGATCTGGGTGGCGCCGGCAGTGTGCAGTCGGTGCTGGTGGGCACTGGCAAGTTTGTCGATGCGCATCCTGAGGCGGTGAGCAAACTGCTCAAGGCGCAGCAGCAAGCGGTGGAATGGCTGACGCAGGAGAGCAACAAGGAGGCGTACGTGCAGCTGGTTTCGGGGCTGGCGAGTTATCCACCGGTGATTTTGACCGAGGATCTGAAGGATCAGAGATTGGCTGAAGTGTTTCCGTCGACGCTGGACCCGGTGTTCCTTGGCAGCTTGCAGGACAAGGTCGATCTGGCGGCGCAGCAGAAGCTGATTCGCAAGCCGTTCAAGGTTAATGAGTGGGTGGCGCGGGAGTTGGAAGCTGCGAAGCTCTGAGTTTTTGAGCAGGACTTTAAATCCAGCCCCTCCCCAGCCCTCTCCTCCAGGAGAGGGAGCCGATTTTTGTGACTTTCAAAACGTGAGTTCGACTTGATATTTCAGGTCGATGTAACTGACCCAAACACCTCGGTCAGTCCCCTCTCCCTCCGGGAGAGGGCTAGGGTGAGGGCAGCAATCTCAAGCCGGCCACAAAACCCGAAGTTCACCCCGCCACCCGCGCCTCTCCAACCCCCTTATCCACCGCCACCAACGTCTCAATCATCGCCCGCGCCGCCGGTGACAAGCGAAACCCGGTGCGGCTGACAATCCCGCACCGCGCATTCATGCTTTCCAGATTTTGCGGCAAGTTGCGCCAGTGCAGCAGCGCCAGCGAGCCCTGGGCAATGTCCTCGTAAAACGCCTCTTCCGTGCCGATGCCAATCGCATTCGATTGCAGCACCACCTTCACCAGCGCCGGAAAATGCTCGGTCTCGATGGTCGGTGAAAAATCGATCCGCCCGCTGAGGTTCGCCAGCAGTTTGCGAATGCCCGGCGGAATCAACGTGGTCGCCAGCGGATAGTCGAACATGTCGTTGGTCGACAGGCTTTCCTTGGCCAGCAGTGGATGCCCCGGCCGGCAGAAAAACACTCCGCGCTTGGGCGTCAGTGGCTGGGTCTGGAAGTTCGGGTCGGACTCGAAATGGCGGATGTCGGCGATGAAGAATTCGATCTCTTCGCGAGTCAGCGCGCGGCTGAGTTTTTCCCAGTTATCCACTTGAAAACAGGTGCGCACTTTCGGGTGTGCATTGATGAATTGCGCGACCGCATCCGGCACCAGTTTCACCGCTGGCGCCGGGCCGCAACCGAAGTGCAGTTCGCCGGCATCGAGCTTGGTCATCTGCGTCACCTCAGCGCTGAGCAGCGCCGCGCCTTGCACTAACGTCAGCGCGTGTTGCAGCACCACCTGGCCTTCAGGAGTCGGACGCAAATCCTTGTTGCCGCGATCCACCAGCACACAGCCGAACTCTTGCTCCAGCCCCTGAATACTGCGGCTGAACGCCGGTTGAGTGATGCCCATGGCGTCCGCCGCACGCACAAAGCTGCGGTGCTCGTTGAGGGCGATGAAGTAGCGCAACTGGCGAAGATCCATATGCTTTTCCGGCATCCTAAAAATAGCTCGAAGGCATTTGCGACGAGCGTTGCTTGAGGTTTTAAATGCAAGCTCTTATTCCGTCAACGAAGCATGTGAATATCTATTAGATCTAAAATGAATATAGATAGAGCGTTGTTTCGCTGCCGTCCAACCGCAAGCAGTCGATGAGGGTCTACCCATGAGCAATGCCGCACTCGCTGTAAAACCCGCTGTCCACGCGCTGGAAATCCATCCGGTGGCCGGTCGTATCGGCGCCGAAATCCGTGGCGTGCACCTGTCTGGTGAGCTGGACGTCGTCACCGTCGAAGCGATTCAACAGGCGCTGGTCCAATACAAGGTGGTGTTCTTCCGCGAGCAGACCCAGCTCGACGATCAACGTCAGGAAGCCTTCGCCCATTTGCTCGGCGAGCCGGTGGCGCACCCGACCGTGCCGTCCCGCGAGGGCACCCGTTATTTGCTGGAACTGGACGGAGCCGAGGGCCAGCGCGCCAACTCGTGGCACACCGACGTGACCTTCGTTGACGCCTACCCGAAAGCCTCGATCCTGCGCTCGGTGGTGGCTCCGGCATTTGGCGGTGACACCTTGTGGGCCAACACCGCCACCGCATACAACGAACTACCGACCGAGCTGCGTGAACTGGCAGACAAATTGGTCGCGGTGCACAGCAACGAATATGACTACGCCGGCGCCAAGCCGGACGTGTCGGCGGAGAAGCTTGAGCGCTATCGCAAGATCTTCACCTCGACCGTCTACGAGACCGAACACCCGGTGGTGCGTGTGCACCCGATCAGCGGCGAGAAGAGCCTGTTGCTGGGGCATTTTGTGAAGCGCATCAAGGGTTATTCCCAGGCGGATTCGGCGCATTTGTTCGGGCTGTTGCAGAGTCATGTGATACGTCAGGAAAACACTGTGCGCTGGCGCTGGAAGGCCGGTGATGTGGCGATCTGGGATAACCGTTCGACGCAGCATTATGCGATTGATGATTACGGGACTCAGGATCGGGTGGTGCGGCGGGTGACGCTCAAGGGTGAAGTGCCGGTGGGGGCTTCGGGGCAGCGCAGTCAGACGATCAAGGGGCGTGACTGAGGATCAAAAGCTACCCTCACCCCAGCCCTCTCCCGGTGGGAGAGGGGGCCGACCGAGGTGTCTGGCGGGTTACATCGACCTGAAAAAGCTATGTCGATTGTGGATTCGGTAAAGCAGGGTCAGGTCGATGTAGTTCTCAAGCATCCCCCAATCAGTCCCCTCTCCCTCCGGGAGAGGGTTAGGGTGAGGGGCTCTTGATTTTGCTCACCTACCAAACGCCGATCTGCACCAATTTCTCGGTCTCCGGCTCGCCATAGCGAAACCGTTGCCCGCGCAAATCAATCTCCTGATTGCTGATCGTCGTGCGCCGCTTCAACCCGCGCACCCACTCGAACAAATACCCCGCATGCTCTTCGCGCACGGTCGCGTAAGCCGGATCTGCGCCCAGATCAATCAGCTCTTGCGGATCATTCAGCAGATCAAACAACTGTGGCCGAAAGCCGTCGTACGCCAGATATTTCCAGCGCTCGCTGCGCACCATTGTCATGCGGCAACGATCAATCGGCTGCCCAAGTCGCTCACGTGCCGGAGCCTGAAAGGCATAGTCGTATTCACTGATCGCATAGCGGCGCCAGTCCGGATTCTCACCGTGCAGCAAAGGAATCAATGAGCGCCCTTCGAGCCGATGCTCGGCACTCGGTACTCCCAGTGCTTCGAGAAAAGTCGGCAGAGCGTCGATGGTTTCCGCCAGGCGCTCCTCCACCGTTCCGCGCGTTACATCCGCCGCCGCACGCGGATCGCGCACGATCAGTGGCACGCCCACGGCTTGTTCGAGCAGGAACTCTTTCTCGCCCAGATAGTGATCGCCGAGAAAGTCGCCGTGGTCGCTGGTGAACACGATCAAGGTGTCGTCCCAACGGCCGTTGCTTTGCAGAAAATCGAACAAACGCCCGAGCTGATCGTCGACTTGCTTGATCAGGCCCATGTAGGTGGGGATTACAGTCAATCGTACTGCGTCGCGGGAGAAGTTGAGGCTTTCCTCGTGTTGACGAAACGCCGTATAGACGGGGTGGTCGCTGATTTTTTCGGGCGCGGCGCGCACCGGTTGCAGAATCGATTTCGTACTGTACAAGGTGTGGTACGGAGCGGGTGCGATGTAAGGCCAGTGCGGTTTGATCAAGGATAGGTGCAAAAACCAGGGTTGCTCGCCTTGTTCGCCAATAAAGTCGATGGCCCGATCAGTGGTGTACACCGTCTCGGAATGTTGCTCGGGGATGCGCGCGGGCAAACCGGCGTGGCGCATTTTCCAGCCACTGAGGATTTCGCCGTTTTCGCCTTCGGCAGCGTTGGCCCAGTCGTGCCAAGGGTTGCGAGCTTCGAAGCCTTGCTCGCGCAGGTAATGGGTGTAGGGCGCGGATTCGCGTTTGTCGTCGAACAGTGGGTCGTCGGGGAAGATCCCGTCGTGGCGCATGTAGGGTTCGAAGCCGACTTCATTCAGCACTTCGGCCTGTGCGCTGTCCGGATTGATCGCCAAACGCTGAAGAGCATCGACGTTGGCGGTGGCGTGAGTCTTGCCAACCAGCGCAGTGCGGATACCGTGCGGGCGCAGGTAATCTCCGATGGTCAGTTCTTCCAGCGGCAACGGCACGGCGTTCCACGCCACTTGATGGCTGCTGACGTAACGCCCGGTGTAGGCCGACATCCGCGACGGCCCGCAGATCGTGCCTTGGGTGTAAGCACGGCTGAAGCGCACGCCGGCCGCCGCGAGGCGATCAACGTTCGGCGTGTGCAGATGCGGGTGGCCGTAGCAGGACAGGTAATCGCGGCGCAGCTGATCGCACATGATGTACAGCACGTTGCGCACGGGGTTTTCGGGGTTGGACATGAGGCTCACCGGTCAGAAGGACAGGCGAGGGTTTTCGCTTTCGACGGGGGTGTTGGGCAAGTGCATTCGGGGAATGGATTTTATGCAGGGAATGCATCGGTGCCTGGGCTGCCGCCATCGCTGGCAAGCCAGCTCCCACAGTATCTGGGGAGTTCGCATTATCTGTGCTCGGCGCGAATCCTGTGGGAGCTGGCTTGTCGGCCCGCCGCATCGCAGCGATAGCGGTGGATCACACCGCAAAATTCTCCAGGGAACACACTTCTTCATCCACCTCATCAATCGCCTTGATCTGCGCAATCATCGCCTCCGCCAGCGGCGACAGGCGATACCCGGCGCGGCTGACAATCCCATAGCGGGTGTACAGCTCCTCCAGATCATCCGCCAGCCCTTCGATCTTCAGCACCACCAGCTCACCCTTGGCCAGATGCAGCGCATCCGAGTACGCGCCAACGATGCCGATCGCATCCGAACGCAGCACCACGCCAAGCAAACTCGCGCTGTTTTCGCACTCCACATTCGGCGTGAAATCCGGGCGGCCGCTGAGGTCGACGATGACCTTGCGCAGGTTCGGCGGACGGATGCTCACCGCCAGCGGATAACTCATCAATTCAGTCGCGCTGATTCGCTCGCGTCCGGCCAGCGGATGGCCGATGCGGCAGCAGAAATGCCATTTGCGCGGGCGCAGGCGATGGGTCTGGTAATCCGGATCCGCCTCGAACTGGCGTGTGTCGGCGACGAAGAATTCGAACTCTTCGCTGAGCAGTCTTTTGCTCAGGCTCTGCCAGTCATCGACCTGGTAATGCACCCGCGCTTTCGGGTAGCGGCCGATGAAGCTGCCAATCGCGCGCGGGATCAAACCCGCTGCCGGCGCCGGGCCGCAGCCGAAGCGCAACTCGCCCGCTTCCAGCCCGTTGAACTGGCTGATCTCGTTGGCCATCTGCTGCGCGCCGCTGACCAGCCGCCGCGCATGCTCGAGCAGCACCTGACCCTGTTTGGTTGGCGGCAGATCCTTGCGTCCGCGATCGACCAATTGACAGCCGACGCTGTGTTCCAGCGCCTGAATGCTACGGCTGAATGCCGACTGCGACAGATTCACCGCCAATGCGCCGGCGACGAAGCTGCGTTGATCAGCCAAGGCGATGAAGTGACGAAGTTGCCGCAAGTCGATATGCATTTTTCACATAAAAAATATCCGGGAAATGCATTGGATATGCATTAGGTCGACTCCTTATAAAGGCAATCTCTTATGCAGTAAATCTTTCTAAAACCATAAATAAATAACTTAAAAGAATATGCAGCAAGAAAGATGTCTGTGTGTTTTTTGCTCAGGAGCCGCCTTATGAGTCCGTTGAACCTCGCTTCACCGCCGCCGCCACGACGGCTCAAACGTCTGCCCCTGGCCCTGTTGCTGGCAGGAAGTGCAAGTTGGACTCACGCTTACGCGGCCGAGACCGAAGCCTCTGCGGCGGCCCCCGCCGGGACAGCCGCAACCGCCGGTTCGCAACTGGAAACCGTGACCGTCACCACCCGCCGTCGCGAAGAAAGTTCGCAAGACGTACCGACGCCGATGAGTGTGGTCAGCGGCCAGACGCTGGAGACGCAGCGGGTCTACCGGATTCAGGATTTGCAGCAACTGGTGCCGAGCGTCAACGTCGCCTATATGCATGCGCGCCAGTCCAGCGTGTCGATTCGCGGGTTGGGCAATAACCCGGCGAGTGACGGTCTGGAAGGCAGCGTCGGGCTGTACATCGACAACGTGTATCTGGGCCGTCCGGGGATGGCGGTGTTCGATTTGATGGACATCGAACAGCTTGAAGTGCTGCGCGGGCCGCAGGGCACGTTGTTCGGCAAGAACACCACCGCCGGGGTGATCAACATCAGCACCCGCGCACCGAGTTTCACCCCCGAGCGCAGCATTGAAACCTCGGTTGGCGAGGACGGATATTTCCAGACCAAGGGCACGATTTCCGGGCCGCTCAACGATGTGCTGGCTGGACGTTTTTCGGCGTATCGCACGCGCAGCGACGGCGACATCAAGAACGAATACAACGGCCATGATCTGAACGGCGGTTCGCGCGAGGGTTTCCGCGCGCAGTTGCTGTTCAAGCCCAATGAGAATTTCAATCTGCGCTGGATCGGCGACTACAACGAAGAAGATTCCAGCGCCGGCACTCGCGTGCTGTACAGCACCGGCCCGACCACCAACGGCACCAACCTGTATTCGGCGCGCGCCGCTGCTGCGGGCGCAACGCTGGTCAACGGCTCGCACCGCAAGGTCAATCTGGACAACGATCAACACGTCACCGTGCATCAGGGCGGCACCTCGGTCGAAGCCAACTGGACGCTGCCGAGTGACTACACCCTGACCTCGGTCAGCTCGTATCGCTTCTGGAATTTCACCCCGCGCAATGACGACGGCCTCAACGTGCCGGCCAGCTACAACGCCGGGGTGTCGGTGGAGGACAAACAGTATTCTCAGGAATTTCGCCTGGCTTCGCCCAAGGGTGAGTTCTTCGATTACGTGCTTGGCGCGTACTACTTCGGCTCGGATCTGGACAACAAATCCTTCCTCAATTACGGCCCGCAAGCGGACATCTGGAACGGCACGCCACGCGGTGCGCTGGCCAACGTCGACAGCGTCGGCAACGGCCATATCAAGACCGACAGTTTCGCGCTGTTCGCCCAAGGCACCTGGCACCTCAGCGAGCGTCTGGACTTCACCGCCGGAGTGCGTGGCACCTACGAACAGAAGAACGCCGATGTCACTCGTGACGCACCGCTCGGCGGGGTAGCGGTGACGGGTGCGGCGGCCACCGCGCGGCGTGGTCGGGTCGGAGCTTATGACTCTGGCGATCTGAATCAGTACAGCTCCAGCCCTTCCGGTTTGCTCAACCTGAGCTATCGCGTCACCGATAATCTGCTCGGCTACGCGACCCTGTCTCACGGCGAGAAATCCGGTGGGGTCAACCTCGCGGTCGGCTCGGCACCGACTGCCGGCGCCGACTCGTTGCTGATCGGCACCGAGCGCGCCAACAACGCCGAGCTCGGCTTCAAAAGCACGTTGTGGGATCGGCGTTTGCAGCTCAATGCCAACCTGTTCTGGACGCAGGTCAACGCCTATCAGACCAACGCCTATGACGACGTCAACCGCGTGCAATACCTGACCAACGCCGGTTCCGTGCGCTCGCGCGGTGTGGAGTTCGAAAGCACCGTGATCCCGCTGCGTGGCCTGACGCTGAACTTCAACGGCTCGTTCAACGACGTCAGCTACCTCTCTTACAAAGATGCGCCATGCCCGCCGGAAGTTAGCCAGGCGCCAGGTGCTCCGGCCTCCTGCGACCTTAGCGGCCATCAAGTGGTTGGCGCTTCGAAATGGATCGGTAACGCCAACGGCAAATACGAATGGAATCTCGCCAATGGCCTGCAGCCGTACGTCACCGGCAGCTATGCGTTCCGCTCGAAAGCGGTGGGCACCGTGGAGGATTCCGACTACGGCCAGATCCCGAGCTACGCGGTGGTCAACTTATCCACAGGTCTGCGTGGCGATTTCAATCAGGGCCAGTGGGACGTCTCGCTGTGGCTGAAAAACGCCTTCGACAAGACCTACTACACGACCCTGTGGACCGGCGGCAACGGCGGCTATGAAGGCCTGCTCGGCACGCCGCGCACCCTCGGCGTTACCGGTCGCTACGACTTCTGATCCGACCCTTAAGGAGCTGCATCATGTTGCGCATCAAAACCGCTTTTCCGCTGCTGTTGTCCAGCGCCGTGCTCAGTGCCGGAGCGCTCGCCGCGCCCAGCGTCTACCCGACCGGCGTCACCCGGTATGACCCGGCCAAGGCCTTTAACCAGTATGTGATTTTCAGCGGCGCCGACAAGCAGACGCACCTGATCGACATGAATGGCAACCAAGTTAAAACCTGGGCGCAAGCCGGGTTTCCCTCGGCGATCATCGACCCGAAACTGGTCGGCGGCGAGCGCGGGCGTGTGTTGTTGCAACTCAGCGAAAAAGACCCGGGCAAGCTTGGCTCGGCCGGCAACGGCCTCGGCAACCAGAGCGTCGGCGAGCTGGACTGGAGCGGCAAAGTCGTCTGGCAGTGGGGCGACAAGGCCCCCGGTGGCGCTGCGCAACAGCATCACGATCAGCGTCGCTTGAGCAATGGCAACACCCTGGTGTTGGCAAACAAGGTGCACAAGGTCAAAGGCTTCAAAGTGCCCGAGGTGATCGACGATGCGATCTACGAAGTCAGCCCGACGGGGGAGGTGAAATGGCAGTGGCTGGCCTCGGATCACTTGAATGAATTCGGCTTCACTGCCGAGCAGTTGAAACTGGTGCGCGCCAGCGACGATCCGGATTACCTGCACATCAACAACCTGAGCCTGGTCGGGCCGAACAAGTGGTTCGATGCGGGTGACAAGCGCTTCCACCCGGACAACCTGCTGTTCGATTCGCGCAATGCCAACTTCATTGCGATCATCGACAAGAGCAGCGGCAAAGTGGTCTGGCGTCTGGGGCCGAATCTGCCGCTGATCAACCCGAAAACCGCGCAGCAACTGCCGCGTCCGGTGGATCAGTTTGTCGGTCAGCATGACGCGCATATCATCCCGGCCGGGCTGCCCGGCGCCGGTAATCTGCTGGTGTTCGATAACCAGGGTTCGGCAGGTTATCCAAACGCCAAACTGGGACTGATTTCAGGCTCGCGAGTGTTGGAAATCGATCCGCTGAAAAACGAGATCGTCTGGCAGTACAGCGCCGCCAATTCGAAGCAACCGGGCTGGGCGTTCTACAGCTCGTTCATCAGCAGTGCGCGGCGTTTGCCCAACGGCAACACACTGATCGATGAAGGCATGAACGGGCGCTTTTTTCAGGTCACCGCCAGCGGCGAGAACGTTTGGGAATACGTCAGCCCGTATCAAGGCAAGGCGCCGGGCAGCGATGCAATCAGCAACTGGGTCTATCGAGCGTTGCCTGTGAGTTATGACTGGGTGCCAGCCGGGACGCCGCGTTCGGAAACCGCAGTGATTGCGCCTGTGGTTGGCGTGCAACAGACCAACGCCAGTCGTTAGTTGAAATGTAATTAATGTTCGAGCAAATCGAAATAAGCTATGAGTTAGTTGAACGGTACTTATCGCAATTCGGTTTATAAATCGCGTGGACAAGCTATCGATGTCGAACCATCCTGAGTCTCGTGAGTTTCCAGGAGGAAACTTGCTCTCATCGGAAGACTCTTATCCAACGATAAAGGAAATCGAATTATGTCGAGCATTAATGGCACTTATGTAAACGCCAACGCTGGCGCCAAACTGACGATTACCGATGGCAACGACTCCAACGGCACGTTCAGTGGTCAATTCAGCCAGGGCGGCGTGAATTACGATGTCAGCTACGGGCATTACCATTTCCAGAACAGCACCGGACAACCTACCACCATTACGTTTGTCGGTCTGAATGGCAACAGCGGGTTTCAGGCGTGGTCGTTGTTTTCACCCGATCACAACTACTCGAAAGTTCGCGCAGCCGGTTCCCGTACCAACTTTGACGGTGAAGTAGTTCTCTTGGCAGGGGAATTCGTCAAACAGTAACTCCGCTGACATAAATAAAGGCCGGTGCATACAAATGCATCGGCCTTTTTATTTGCTCAATCAAAAAATAAAATCAACTATTTACTTGGTATCAGTTGTCCCCGGATGCCGGGTCAGCGTTTTATCCGATGCCTTGCGCGAATATTTTCAATGCCGCAAAAGCATGCCGCTTTACTCGCATCGCTGTAGGCCTTATGGGCCGCGGCGTTGGCGAGGTTGACCGTTTTACATATTCCATAAACGTCTATCCATAACATGAAAGATTACTTTCGGAGATAAGCGTCAAGCCCAATGATTTGACCCATCGATGGCGTCGTGGGGGATTCAACAGCGGCGCAATCGACAGCTTTTGCAAAGAGACCGCAAAGAGACCGCAGGGAGTTAATCAATGGGCAATGTCCAGACCGCCGCCAGTGCACAGGAGGTGCTGTGGCGCCAGGCGCCGAATGGTGAGTTGGTCGATCTTGGCCGACCCCATCGCGTGCCGTTGGGGCAGCTGCGTTTGCAGCGCGCACCCAAGGGAATTCTGAGCCGCCGCGAAACGATTCTGCTCGGCGTGCTGGCGCTGGTGGTGCATGGCGCGGTGATCTACTGGATCAATCAGCATCCGACGCCAGCACTGCCAATTGTGCCGCCGGAAATTCCACCGATGACCATCGAATTTTCGCGCCCGGCGCCGCCAGCGCCACCGGTGGTTGAACCGCCGCCGCCAGCGCCTGTGGTCGAGCCTCCGCCGCCGGTTGAAGACGAACTCGCGGTGAAGCCGCCGCCACCAAAACCGATCCCCAAGCCAAAACCGAAGCCGGTGGCCAAACCGCTTCCAAAACCGGCACCGAAGGCGGTTGAACAACCCCCGGCGCCGCCACAACCGACAGCACCCGTCGCCGCGCCTGCGCCTCCTGCCCCACCAGCGCCGGCACCGGTAACCCCGGCCTCGGCCAACGCCGCCTACCTGAAAAACCCGGCGCCGGAATATCCGTCGCTGGCCCAGCGTCGCGGCTGGGAAGGCACGGTGTTGTTAAGGGTGCACGTATTGGCCAACGGCAAA
This sequence comes from Pseudomonas sp. TWP3-1, assembly GCF_049896625.1. NCBI lineage: Bacteria > Pseudomonadati > Pseudomonadota > Gammaproteobacteria > Pseudomonadales > Pseudomonadaceae > Pseudomonas > Pseudomonas sp. TWP3-1. The sequence goes on along the minus strand of NZ_JAFCUQ010000002.1, from coordinate 372,086 downwards.
CCGGGTGAGATCCAGATTCAGAAAAGCAGCGGCCGGCAACAACTCGACGACGCGGCACAGGACGCCGTGAAGCGTTGGAGTTTCGTCCCGGCCAAGCAGGGTGATGTCGCCCAGGACGGCTGGGTCAGCGTACCCATCGATTTCAAGATTCATTAAACCGAAACCTAATTCGCGCTAAACGTTTACACGAGGGAACACATCATGACGTTACTGGCATCTCCACTGGAATCCATCGAAAGCGCGGTGATCTGGCTGCTGGTGGTTTTTTCCGTCGCCACTTGGGGCCTGGCTCTGCTCAAGGCCGTGCAGTTCGGTCGATTGAAAGCGCAGGATCGCAAGTTCCATAAACGCTTCTGGGCGGCGTCGAGTCTCGACTCCGCCGCCGAGTTGAGTGAAACCCAGCCCGGCGCTGCGGCCCGGGTGGCGCAGGCCGGTTACGCGGCGATTCAGGTGGGCGAGGCGCCGCAGGCAGCGGATCTGAGCCATGCGATCAACCATCAGGATCGTCTGGAACGTGCCTTGCGCCAGCAGATCGTCCGCGAGCGACGTTCGCTGGAAAGCGGTCTGGCGGTGGTTGCGAGTATTGGCAGTACCTCGCCGTTCATTGGGTTGTTCGGCACGGTGTGGGGAATCATGGAAGCGTTGAAGGGAATCAGCGCAGCAGGCTCGGCAAGTCTGGAAACCGTCGCCGGCCCGATTGGTGCAGCACTGGTCGCCACGGGCGTGGGGATCGCGGTCGCGGTGCCGGCGGTGCTGGTTTACAACTACTTTTTGCGGCGTCTGAAATTGACCGCGGCGGATCTGGACGATTTTGCCCACGACTTCTACAGCCTGGCGCAGAAGAGTGCGTTCCGCGTGTTGATTCACCCCACGGCAAACAAAGTCGCGGCGCAGGGCAACACAGCGAAAGTGAAGGAGGCATCCTGATATGGCCTTCTCCACGCAAGACAGCGATGAGGTCCTGAGCGAGATCAACGTGACACCGCTGGTGGACGTGATGCTGGTGCTGCTGGTGGTGTTTATCGTCACCGCGCCACTGCTGACCAATGCGATCCCGATCAACCTGCCGAAGACCGAGGCGGTGGCGCCGGTCGAGCAGAAAGACCCGCTGGTGGTGAGTATTGATGGCGCCGGCAAACTGTTTATCAACAAGGATGAAATCCAGCCGGATCTGCTGGAGTTCAACCTTAAATCGGCCAAGGCCAAAGACCCGGAAGTACGCGTGCAATTGCAGGCGGATGACGGAGTGAATTACGGCGAAGTGGCGCGAGCCATGGCGTCGATCGAGCGGGCGGGGATTACCAAGTTGTCGGTGATTACTGCGCGGTAAGGGTTTTTCAAGTTTTCCGGGGCCGTCTCCTTGGCAGGGTGCGGCCCTTTTTTTGCTTCGCACTACATATGCGTTTCAGGTCTTAATAAATAGCTTCTTATTCCTTAACGAATATAAATCCCCTCCCTATACTCCTCCAGTAACAGACACGACGCAGGAGTGCACCCCCATGCGCAACGAATCAATCCGCTATCTGATTGTGCCGGGCTGGCAAGGATCGCCAGAAGATCATTGGCAAACCCATTGGCAGAACAGCCTGCCCAACAGCGCGCGCGTGGAGCAGGCCGACTGGCTGACCCCGCGCCGTGAAGACTGGGTTGCCGCGCTGGCCGAGGCGATTGCCGCCGACAGCACACCAGTGATCCTGATCGCCCACAGCCTCGGCTGCGTCACCGTCGCGCATTGGGCGGCGACTGCGCCGTTGCAGTACCTGCGTCAGGTACGCGGTGCGTTGCTGGTTGCGCCGGCGGATGTCGAACGTCCGGCCTGCGCGCCGGCATTGCGTAATTTCGCGCCGATTCCAACTGACTTGCTGCCGTTCCCGAGCCAGGTGGTCAGCTCCGACAACGACGCCGCCGTCAGTGCGCCGCGCGCGCTGGAGCTGGCGCGCAACTGGGGCGCCGAGGCGGGGATTCTCGCCGGTGCCGGGCACATCAATGTGAAGTCCGGGCATCAGCGCTGGGAGCAGGGTTTTGCCTATCTGTATCGCCTGCAAAATCGCCTGGAACACCACGCCCGGCGTCGCGCTTGAAGCCTTTCTTTTTTATCTAACAATCGCCCCCGTCTCCCGGCGGTTTTGGGCGGGAGTCTGCCATGAGTCTTGAAACCTTCGGTCAGCCGTTGCTGACCTTTCCCGATGCGGAAAAAAGTCCCCTGAGCATCCGCGCCAAGGCGCTGGTGTTCGTCGATCCACGCTCGCGGCAATTGCGCGAAGAGCTGGAAAATCTGGCCCCGCGTTCGATTTCGGTGTTGATTCGCGGCGAGACCGGCTCCGGCAAGGAATTGCTCGCCCGGCATATCCATCGCGCCAGTGATCGCAGCGGTCTGTTTGTCTCGGTGAATTGCGGCGCAATCAGCCCGACCTACGCCGACGCCGAACTCTTCGGCTATGCCGCCGGCAGTTACAGCGGTTCGGCCAGCAGTCGCGCCGGGTGGTTTGGCTCAGCCAATGGCGGCACCTTGTACCTGGATGAAATTGGCGACCTGCCGCTGCCGATTCAGATCAAATTGCTTTGCGCGCTGGAGAATCACGAAGTCACCCGCGTCGGCGCGCATCAGCCAAGTCCGGTGGACGTGCGCCTGGTGGCGGCGACCAGCATCGATCTGGCGCAAGCGGTGGCGGCGGGGAAATTCCACGAGCGGCTCTACCACTATCTCAGCGAAGGTCATCTGGAACTGCCGGCATTGCGTGAGCGCATCGGCGATATCCTGTCGTTGGCCGAATATTTCCTCGGCATCTATAGCCAGCGTCTGGACCTGCCAGTGCCGCTGATCAGCGAAGCCGCGCAGCATGTACTCGAGCAACACAGTTGGCCGGGCAACACCCGCGAGCTGGAAAACGTCATTCACTTTGCGCTGCTGGTGAGCACTGGCGACGAGATCTTGCCCGAGCATCTGAACCTGCCGCCGGTGCTGACGCAGATCGAAAACCAGATCAGACAGATCCTCGACAGCGGCTCCAACGCTGACCAGACCGCGCTTAAACAACTATTGAAGAACAGCGGACTGGTCTAGCGCCTGCATATGAACAAAATGCATATGAAGGTGAATAATCGTTATTGTCCGGGAATAAAAAATCCCGGTATTGTCCGACTCACGCCAGCAGTAGCACATTGCTGGCACACGTATTAATGCCGTCGTCGATGACGACCGTGATTTTCGATAAGGACACTGCATGAAAAAGGTTCTGTTGTTTACCGCATTGGCGGCTGCTCTGACTGCTTCGCTGGCTCAGGCCGGCGAGAAGCTGGTAGTTGCTGCGACCCCGGTGCCGCACGCTGAAATTCTCGAACTGATCAAACCGACCCTCGCCAAAGAAGGCGTGGATCTGGAAATCAAAGTCTTCACCGACTACGTGCAGCCGAACGTGCAGGTTGGCGAGAAGCGTCTGGACGCCAACTACTTCCAGACCAAACCGTACCTGGACAGCTTCAACGCCGGCAAATACAAGGACGACAAAGCCAAATATCTGGTGACTGTGCAGGGCGTGCACGTTGAACCGTTCGGCGGCTACTCGAGTAAGTACAAAACCCTGGCCGAACTGCCAGACGGCGCGACCATCGCGATCCCGAACGAAGGCAGCAACAGCGGCCGTGCCCTGATCCTGTTGCAGAAGGCTGGCCTGATCGAGTTGAAAGACCCGAAAAATGCGCTGGCCACGCCGAAAGATATCGCCAAAAACCCGCACAACTTCAAGTTCAAGGAACTCGAATCGGCCCTGCTGCCACGCGTTCTGAAGGAAGTTGATCTGGACATGATCAACACCAACTACGCGCTGGAAGCCAAGCTCAATCCGACCAAGGATGCGCTGGTGATCGAAGGCGCGGATTCGCCGTACGTGAACTTCCTGGTGGCCCGTGAGGACAACAAGAACAGCGACGCAATCCAGAAACTGGCCAAAGCCCTGACCAGCCCGGAAGTGAAAGCGTTCATCGAGAAGAAATACAACGGCGCGGTATTGCCGGCGTTCTGATCTGACGCTTTGAAACACCCCCTTCAGGTGTGAAAACGCCGATGGCTAGTGATAGTCATCGGCGTTTTTGTATGCCTTAAAAGCCCCTCACCCTATCCCTCTCCCGGGGGGAGAGGGGACTGATTGGGGGATGCTTCAGATATACGCCGACCTGATCCTGCTTTGCCGAATCCATAATCGACTCAGTCGTTCAGAGTCCTGCCTTGTGCAATCCATAATCGACTCGTTTTCTCAGGTCGATGTATGCCGCGAGACATCTCGGTCGGCCCCCTCTCCCACCGGGAGAGGGCTGGGGTGAGGGGCTTTTGGTTTACGCCGTGGTCTTCAACGCCCGGCGCAACGCCACCAGCAATTTCACAATGTCCTGCGGATCCAGCCGCTGCGGCACTTTTACGTCAGCCATATTCTCTTCCTTGTAATGGTTTGGCCGGGGAGTCTGGCCAAAAGCTGTTCGTCCTTGGAGGGCTCTCCCGAAAAAAAGACCCTTCCTACAGCGAAAAGGAAAATAGCCTTCTTATTCCTTCCCGGCAAACCCACGGGATAGTTTTTTGAGTGATATCAATATGCTTTAACGGTATTTAAATTCTGGTTTTTATACCTTTAAAGTCGATGCCTGCCGGACAGCCATTCGCTGTCCATGGAGTGCATCACCGCCGCTTACCCAGTGGCGTCAGGACGTTTCATGACCTTCGATTACGCATTTATCCTCAGCACCCTGCCGGCGTTTCTCAAAGCCGTGGGCGTGACCCTGCAGGTAGGTTTGATCGCTATCGGCACCTCAATGCTGGTGGCGTTGCTCAACGCGACGATTCTGGTATTCCGCACGCCGTACCTGCAAAGACTGGTCGGCCTGTATGTGGAACTGGCGCGTAACACGCCGCTGCTGATCCAGCTGTTCTTCGTGTATTTCGCCTTGCCGGCGCTGGGGATCAAAGTCTCCGGTTTCGCCGCTGCGATTATCACCATGACCTTCCTTGGCGGTGCTTACCTGACGGAAGTGCTGCGTGCCGGGGTCGATGCCGTGCCGCAGGCGCAGCTTGAATCCGGCCGTTCCATCGGGTTGTCTCACGGCCAGTTGCTGCGTTACGTGATCCTGCCGCAAGCGGGAATCCTCAGCCTGCCGTCGCTGTTCGCCAATTTCATTTTTCTGCTCAAGGAAACCACCATCGTCTCGGCGGTGGCGGTGCCGGAAATCCTCTACACCACCAAGAGCTACATCGCGCTGTATTACAAAACCTACGAAATGCTCGCCGTGCTGACGCTGATTTGCGTGCTGTTGTTCTTGCCGCTGTCGCTGCTGCTCAGCCGTCTGGAACGGAGGATCCAGCATGGCCAGTTCGGGTCTTGAATTGCTCTGGGTGTCGTTGCCGCAACTGGCCAAAGGTGCCGGGCAGACCTTGTCGATCTCATTTCTGAGCATCGCCATCAGCACCGTCGGCGGCGTGCTCTACGGTGTGCTGCGCACGCTGAACGTGAGGTGGCTGAACGTGATTCTGCGGATTTATCTGGAGCTGTTCCGCGCGATTCCGGTGTTGGTTTGGCTGTATCTGCTGTTCTTCGGTCTGCCGATTTTCTTTGGCGTGAGCTTGCCGAGTTTCTGGTGCGCAGTGCTGGTGCTGTCGTTGTGGGGCGCGAGCGAGGTTGGCGAAGTGGCGCGCGGTGCGTTGCATTCGTTGCCGCGCGGGCAGCGTGAGGCGGGGCTGTCGATTGGTCTGAGCGCGCCGCAATTGTTCGGCTACGTGCTGCTGCCGCAAGCGCTCAAACGCATGACGCCACCGACTATCAACGTCTACACACGGATCATCAAGACCAGTTCGCTGGCGGTGCTGATCGGCGTGGTCGATGTGATCAAGGTCGGCCAGCAAATCATTGAGCGCACCTACGAATCGGTGCTGATCTACGGCGTGCTGTTTCTGTTTTTCTTTTTCATCTGCTACCCGCTTTCGGCCGCCTCGCGCGTGCTCGAGCGGCGCTGGACACAAGCATGAGCGCATTGATCGAGTTTCACGGGTTCAACAAATTCTTCGGCGAGCAGCAGGTTCTCAACGGCATCGACCTGAGCGTCAAATCCGGCGAAGTCATCGTCATTCTCGGCCCCAGCGGTTGCGGCAAAAGTACGCTGCTGCGTTGCCTCAACGGTCTCGAAGTGGCCCACAGTGGTTCGCTGAAATTTGCCGGGCGCGAACTGCTCGACAAGGACACCGACTGGCGCGATATCCGCCAGCAGATCGGCATGGTGTTCCAGAGTTATCACTTGTTCCCGCACATGAGCGTGCTCGACAACCTGTTGCTCGGCCCGCTGAAAGTACAGAAACGCCAACGCCGCGAAGCGCAGCAACAAGCCGAAGCGCTGCTCGAGCGCGTGGGCCTGGCGGACAAGCGCGATGCTTTTCCGCGCCAGCTCTCCGGCGGTCAGCAGCAACGCATCGCTATCGTCCGTTCGTTGTGCATGAACCCACGGGTCATGCTGTTTGATGAAGTCACTGCCGCCCTCGATCCGGAAATGGTCAAGGAGGTGCTTGAAGTGATTCAGGGGCTGGCCCGCGAAGGCATGACCCTGTTGATCGTCACCCACGAAATGGCCTTCGCCCGCGCGGTGGCTGATCGCATCGTGTTCATGGATGCCGGGCGCATCCTTGAACAGAACCCGCCCGAGCTTTTCTTTACGAACCCGCAAACCGCACGCGCGCAGCAGTTCCTGGAGAAATTCTCCTACGTCGCAGCACTGCCCAAAACGACTCGAACCAAGGAACTGGAACTGCCATGAAAACTGCCAAAGCATTATTCGTACTGCCGCTGCTGAGCCTCGCGCTGCTGGCCGGCTGCAACAAGACCGACGAACCGGCCAAGCCGAAAGTCGCCAGCGAAAGCACCGCCCCTGCCAGCTATCTGGACAAGATCAAGGCGCGCGACAAATTGATCGTCGGCGTATTCACCGACAAGCCGCCATTCGGTTTCGTCAATGAAGCCGGGCGTTATGTCGGTTTCGATACCGACATCGGCCGTCGATTCGCCAAGGATCTGCTCGGCGACGAGAACAAGGTCGAGTTCGTCGCAGTGGAGCCGGCGAGCCGTATTCCGTTCCTGCAAAGCGACAAGGTTGACCTGATCCTGGCCAACATGACCGTCACCCCTGAGCGTAAGGAAGCGGTGGAATTCACCAACCCGAACCTCAAAGTCGCGGTGCAGGCACTGGTGCCGCAGGGCAGCGACGTGAAGAAACTCAATGATCTGGCGAGCCGCACCACCATCGTCACCACCGGTACTACGGCCGACATCTGGCTGACCAAGAATCACCCGGACTGGAAGCTGCTGAAATTCGAGAAAAACTCCGAGTCACTGCAAGCCCTGGCCAATGGTCGTGGCGATGCTTACGCGCAGGACAATCTGGTGCTGTTCAGCTGGGCCAAACAGAACCCGGGCTACCGCGTGCTGGACGAAAAACTCGGCGCCGAGGCACCGATTGCGCCGGCGGTGAAGAAGGGCAATATCGAACTGCGTGACTGGGTGAACGCTGAGTTGGCCAAGTTGGGAGAGGAGCAATACCTGCTCAAGCTGTATGACCAATACGTGCGTAAAGAGCTGAGCGATGACACCAGGCCTGAGAGCGTGATTGTCGAGGGTGGGAAGTGGCAGGGGTGAGGTGATTGCCTGTTGGGTCGGTGGTGAGGCCTGCCCCTCACCCCAGCCCTCTCCCGAGGGAGAGGGAGCCGATCTCTGTGCTTTCAGAACCGGAGTTCGGCTCAAGACTTTCAGGTCGACGTAACTTTAAAGAACAACTCGATCAGTCCCCTCTCCCCCGGGAGAGGGTTAGGGTGAGGGGCTCTCCAACTGACACACTTAGTCAGGCCAATTCCACGCCGGCTCATCGAGTATCCGCTGCCCGACAATCCCGGTCTGCCCCAGCGTCTTCTCCAGCACGATGCAATTGCATTCCTCATCCTCCTGCAACGCCGAAATCAACCGCCGAGCATGCGACACCACCCAAACCTGACACTCCTCCGACGCCCGAATAATCAGCCGCGCCAACGCCGGCAGCAGATCCGGGTGCAGACTGGTTTCCGGCTCGTTCAGCACCATCAGCGACGGTGGCCGTGGCGTCAGCAGCGCCGCGACCAGCAGCAGATAACGCAGCGTGCCATCCGACAACTCCGCCGCCGACAATGGCCGCAGCAATCCTTCCTGATAAAACTCGATGGCGAAACGTCCGCCGGCCTGCGGTTCGATATGCAGTCGTGCTCCGGGAAAAGCGTCACTGATCGCTGTTTGCAACGCCTCGGGATCGCCGATTTCAATGATCGTCTGCAACGCTGCCGCCAGGTCGCGGCCATCGTGATGCAGCACCGGCGTGCGCGTGCCCAGTTGCGGCTGGCGCACCGGCGCGTCGGCGTCGCTGCGAAAGTGATCGTAGAAGCGCCAGCGCCGGATGAATTCGCGCATCTGGAACACTTCCGGCGAGGTGCGCAGGCTGCCGACCTGGTCGAACAGGCTGTCGAAGTTCGGCGTGTGCTGGGCCAGCACGTCCCAGCTGCGGTTATCCCGAGTGCGGATCATCGGGCCGTCGCGATCCACCAGCAGGCTCGCCGGACGATAGATTTGGCCCGCCCAAATGCATTCACGCTTGATCTGCGGGTCGAGGCTAAACCGCGAGGGGATGGGCTGAGAATTGCCGGGCAGCATGAAATGTCCATTCGAGTCGGGCAGTCCGAGGCTGATCGAATAACTGAAATCCTCCCCGGCAAATCCCAGGCGCAGGCGCTTCACGCCTTGGCGCACGGTCGATTCAATCGGCACTTCACCATTACGCATGCGTCGGCTAATGTTTTCCGGCCCGGCCCAGAACGTCGAGTCCAGCCCACCCTCGCGAGCCAGCGCATTGACCACGCCGCCCTGCGCGGTTTCCGCGAGCAGGCGCAACGCCCGGTACAGGTTGGACTTGCCGCTGCCGTTGGGGCCAGTGATCAGGTTCAAGCGGCCGAGCGGGATCACCAATTTATTGATCGAGCGGTAATTGGCCACCGCAAGGGTTTTGAGCATGAAAGTCCTTCTCTGGTACCCCGAATCTGCGTCAGGATACGCCTGCGCGGGTAAATGCTGATAACGCGCAAGCGAAGGCGGAACCCTGTTCTAAGCTCACAGTCGTATCGTCACTTGCACGTTCGTACAAACGCAAAGGAGTCTGCATGGCGAGTCCCGGTTTGAAAACAGTGGTGATACTGAGTCTGCTCGTGCTGCTGAGCGCCTGTGGCGAAAAGAAGCAGGCCGAAAAGGACCTGCCGCGCGTGTTCGTGCAAGAGGTCAAACCGGCGGATTACGCCGCCTCGGTGACCCTGACCGGTGACGTGCAGGCGCGGGTGCAGACCGATTTGTCGTTCCGCGTCGGTGGCAAGATCATTCAGCGCATGGTCGATGTCGGCGACCGCGTCACCGCCAAACAAGTGCTGGCCAAACTTGATCCGAAAGATTTGCAGACCAACGTCGATTCCGCCAATGCCCAGGTGCTGGCCGAGCAGGCGCGGGTCAAACAGACTGCAGCGGCGTTCGTGCGTCAGCAAAAACTCCTGCCCAAGGGCTATACCAGCCAATCCGAATACGACTCTGCCCAAGCCGCGTTGCGCAGCAGTCAGAGCGCGCTTACCGCTGCGCAGGCGCAACTGGCCAATGCCCGCGAACAGCTGAGCTACACGGCGCTGGTCGCCGATGCGCCGGGCATCATCACGGCGCGTCAGGCTGAAGTCGGGCAAGTCGTGCAAGCCACCGTGCCGATCTACAGCCTGGCGCGCGACGGCGGTCGTGACGCGGTATTCAACATCTACGAATCACTATTGTCCGGGCCGCCATCGGATCGTTCGATCGAGGTCAGCCTGCTCGACAACCCGAAAATCAAAACCACCGGCACCGTGCGCGAAATCACCCCGGCAGTTTCGGCGCAGACCGGCACCGTGCAAGTCAAAGTCACCCTCGATGCCTTGCCGGACGGCATGCAGCTCGGTTCTGTGGTCAGCGCCACAGCGAAAACCGCGGGCAAATCCGCCGTCGAGTTGCCGTGGTCGGCGCTGACGAAAAACCTCAGCGACCCGGCGGTGTGGATCATCGACGGCGAGGGCAAAGCGCAGTTGCACACGGTTACGGTCGGTCGTTATCTCACCGGCAAAGTCATCGTCAGCGACGGCTTGAAAGCTGGCGACAAAGTGATCATCGCCGGCGGCCAACTGCTGCATCCGGGGATGAAAGTCGAGATCGCTGAAAACACCTACAAGGATCTGCAAGTGGAAGCCCAGCCATGAAGCGCCTGCTGCTGTTGTCCGCGTTACTGGCGCTCGGCGCTTGCTCGGAAAAGGAAGCGCCACCGGAGCCGGTGCGTCCGGTGCTGTCGGTGGAAGTCAAAACCCTCAATCAAGAAGACCTCGGACGATTCGCCGGGAGCATTCAGGCGCGTTACGAAAGCAATGTCGGTTTCCGTGTGCCGGGTCGCATCGCCAGCCGTAATGTCGATGTCGGCGCCGAGGTCGAGAAGGGCGCCTTGCTCGCGACTCTCGACCCGACCGATCAGCAGAACCAGTTACGCGCCGCCCAAGGCGATCTCGCACGCATCCAGGCGCAGTACATCAACGCTCAGGCCAACGCTCGTCGCCAGCAGCAATTGTTCGACCGCGGCGTCGGCGCTCAGGCGCAACTCGACATCGCACAGACCGATCTGAAAACCACGCAGGCTTCGCTCGATCAAGCCAGGGCGGCGCTGAGTCAGGCCAAGGATCAGCTCGACTACGTGCAACTGCGCACCGACCACAAAGCCGTGGTCACCGCGTGGAATGCCGAGGCCGGGCAAGTGGTTACTGCCGGCCAGCAAGTGGTGACACTGGCGCAACCGGACATCAAGGAAGCGGTGATCGATCTGCCGGACACGCTGGTCGATCAACTGCCGGCGGATGTGGTGTTCTCGGTGGCCGCGCAACTCGACCCGAGCATCAACACCACAGCGACCATCCGCGAAATCGAACCGCAGGCACAAAGTGCAACCCGTACGCGCCGTGCACGTCTGACACTGACCGATACGCCGCAGGGCTTTCGCCTCGGCACCGCGATCAGCGTCACCCTCAGCTCGGCAATCAAGCCGCGTCTGGAATTGCCGGCTAGCGTGGTGCAGGAGGTCGACGGCAAGACACGCATCTGGGTCATCGATTCGCAGGCACAAACCGTATCGCCACGCGATGTGAGCCTGATCAGCCGCACTGACAGCACGGTGGTGCTGGCCGGTGGGGTGAAGGCTGGTGAGCGCGTGGTGACGGCGGGAGTGAACAGCCTCAAACCGGGGCAGAAAGTCAAAATCGACGAGGACAGTCCACGATGAAAGGGCCTTTCAACTTATCCGAGTGGGCTCTCAAGCATCAGTCGTTCGTGTGGTACCTGATGTTCGTCGCGCTGCTGATGGGCGTGTTTTCGTACATGAACCTCGGTCGCGAGGAAGACCCCTCGTTCACCATCAAGACCATGGTCATTCAGACCCGTTGGCCCGGTGCAACGCAGGAAGAAACCCTCAAGCAGGTCACCGACCGCATCGAGAAAAAACTCGAGGAACTCGATTCCCTCGACTACGTGAAAAGCTACACGAGGCCCGGTGAATCCACGGTGTTCGTGTACCTGCGCGATACCACCAGCGCCAAGGACATCCCGGACATCTGGTACCAGGTGCGCAAGAAGATCAACGACATTCGCGGTGACTTCCCCAAAGGTCTGCAAGGGCCGGGATTCAACGACGAGTTCGGAGATGTGTTCGGTTCGGTGTATGCGTTCACCGCCGACGGCTTGTCGATGCGCCAGTTGCGCGATTACGTCGAGCAAGTGCGCGCCGAGATCCGCGAAGTACCGGGGCTGGGCAAGGTCGAGATGGTCGGCGAGCAGGACGAAGTCCTCTACCTGAACTTCTCCACGCGCAAACTCGCGGCACTGGGCATCGATCAGCGCCAGGTTGTACAGAGTCTGCAATCGCAGAACGCGGTGACGCCGGCCGGTGTGATTGAAGCCGGGCCGGAGCGGATTTCTGTGCGCACTTCCGGGCAGTTCGCTTCGGAGAAAGACCTGGCCGACGTCAACCTGCGCCTGAATGACCGCTTCTATCGTCTGGCGGATATCGCCAACATCAGTCGCGGTTACGTTGACCCGGCAATCCCCGAATTCCGCTTCGACGGTAAACCTGCGATCGGCCTCGCCATCGCGATGAAGAAGGGCGGCAACATCCAGGAATTCGGCAAGGCGCTGCACCAGCGCATGGACCAGCTGACCGCTGATTTGCCGGTAGGCGTTGGCGTGCACACGGTTTCTGATCAGGCCGACGTGGTGGAAAAAGCCGTCGGCGGCTTCACCAGCGCGCTGTTCGAAGCGGTGATCATCGTATTGGTGGTGAGCTTCATCAGCCTCGGTGTGCGCGCCGGTCTGGTGGTGGCGTGCTCGATTCCGCTGGTGCTGGCGATGGTCTTCGTGTTCATGGAATACAGCGGCATCACCATGCAGCGGATTTCCCTCGGCGCGTTGATCATCGCCCTCGGCCTGCTGGTGGACGACGCCATGATCACGGTGGAGATGATGGTCACGCGGCTGGAGATGGGCGAGACCAAGGAACAAGCCGCGACCTTCGCCTACACCTCGACCGCATTCCCGATGCTCACCGGTACCCTGGTGACCGTCGCCGGTTTCGTGCCGATTGGCCTCAACGCCAGTTCGGCCGGCGAGTACACCTTCACCCTGTTTGCGGTGATCGTGGTGGCGATGCTGGTGTCGTGGATTGTCGCGGTGCTGTTCGCGCCGGTGATCGGCGTGCATATTCTCAGCGCCAAGGTGAAGCCGCATAACGCAGAACCAGGACGCGTCGGCCGTGCCTTCAACTACGGCATGCTCTGGGCCATGCGCAACCGTTGGTGGGCAATCGGCATCACCGTTGGGTTGTTTGCGGCGTCGGTGTTTTCCATGCAGTTCGTGCAGAACCAGTTTTTCCCTTCGTCGGACCGGCCGGAAATTCTCGTCGATCTCAACCTGCCGCAAAACGCCTCGATGGCCGAAACGCGCAAGGCTGTGGACAAGCTCGAAGCCACCCTCAAGGGCGACCCGGACATCGTCCGTTGGAGCACTTACATCGGCGAAGGCGCGATCCGTTTCTATCTGCCGCTCGACCAGCAATTGCAGAACCCGTACTACGCGCAGCTGGTGATTGTGAGCAAGGATTTTGAATCCCGCGAAGCGCTGAGCCAGAAGCTGCGTGAACGCCTGCGCAAGGACTTCGTCGGCATCGGCAGTTACGTGCAAGCGCTGGAAATGGGCCCGCCGGTCGGGCGGCCGATCCAGTACCGGGTTAGCGGCAAGGACATCGATCAGGTGCGCAAACATGCGATCGAACTGGCCACTGAGCTGGACAAAAATTCGCACATTGGCGAGATCATTTACGACTGGAACGAGCCGGGCAAAGTCCTGCGCATCGACATCGCCCAGGACAAGGCGCGGCAACTGGGCTTGTCGTCGGAAGACGTGGCCAATCTGATGAACAGCATCGTTGTCGGTTCGCCGGTGACTCAGGTCGATGACGACATCTATCTGATCAACGTGGTCGGGCGTGCCGAGGATGCTGAACGCGGTACTCCGGAGACCCTGCAGAACCTGCAAATCGTCACGCCAAGCGGCACTTCGATTCCGCTGCTGGCCTTCGCCACTGTGCGTTATGAACTGGAACAGCCACTGGTGTGGCGCCGCGACCGCAAACCGACCATCACCATCAAAGCCGCAGTGCGTGACGAGATTCAGCCGACCGATCTGGTCAAGCAATTGAAACCGACCATCGATCAATTCGCCGCCGGTTTGCCGGTGGGCTACAAGGTCGCTACTGGCGGTACGGTGGAGGAAAGCGGCAAGGCCCAGGGGCCGATTGCCAAGGTTGTGCCGTTGATGCTGTTCCTGATGGCGACCTTCCTGATGATCCAGTTGCACAGCGTGCAGAAGCTGTTTCTGGTCGCCAGTGTCGCGCCGCTGGGGCTGATCGGCGTGGTGCTGGCGCTGATCCCGACCGGTACGCCGATGGGCTTTGTGGCGATCCTCGGGATTCTCGCGCTGATCGGTATCATCATCCGTAACTCGGTGATTCTGGTGACGCAGATCGAGGAACTGGAGAAAGAAGGCCTTGAGCCTTGGGATGCGGTGGCGAAAGCGACGGAGCATCGACGCCGGCCGATTTTGCTGACAGCGGCTGCAGCCAGCCTGGGCATGATCCCGATTGCCCGGGAAGTGTTCTGGGGGCCGATGGCCTACGCGATGATTGGCGGGATTATCATCGCGACATTGCTCACGCTGCTGTTTTTGCCGGCGCTGTATGTGGCCTGGTACAAGATTCGCGAGCCGAAAAAAGACGCGGCGTGATGGTGCGTTGGCAGGTCAATTCCTACAGGCAAATGCATTGCACCTGTGGGAACTGGCCTGCCAGCGATCGTTTCTACAATTCTCCAACATCTTGCTGACCGACATCCCGCTCCGCCTGCTTTACCCTCCCTTGCTTTGACGCAGAAGGGATATCCCCATGCAGCTTCTCCATCTCGGCTTGCGCTGTGCCGTGCTCGGCTTCGCTTTGTTGCTATCGCCCTGGGCCTCGGCCAACACCGTGCTGGAAAACCCGTTGTGGCGGGTCGAACTCGACCCGGCAACCCTGGCGATTCGTGTCACTCCCGCACAGGCGCAAACGCTACAGGCGTCTGCTGGCGTTGCCGCGCACAAGGTCAGTCAGCTCACCACGACTTCCACGCGGGCCGATTGGCAATGGGACGATGGCGCGTGGACGCTGAGCGTAAGGCTTGATCAGCGTGATCTGGCGTTCTCGATCACTGCGCGCGACCCGGCCGAGCTGGAGTTCTTGCGCCAACCCGCGAGCGCCATGGGCAAAGGCCTGATCTGGCCGCTGGCCGAGGGGCATTACGTGCCGCGCGGTGATCCGCTGTGGCAGGAATTTCTGCTGGGACAGGGCGCGTTCAATACCACTCAGGATCTGAGCCTGCCGCTGTGGGGTGTCGACCATGGCAGCTTCACGCTGAACTGGCTGATGACCAATCCCTACAACAATCAGATCCTGTTCAGCGCAGAGGACCAGACGCTGGCGTTGCGCGCCCGGCATCAATTCACCTCACTCCAGCCGTCGACGCCACTGACCTTCAGCCTGTTTCTCGGGGAAGCCGATCCGTTAGCCGGCGCAAAACGCTACCGGCAATGGCTGATCGATCACGGCCGCTACGAAACCCTGAGCAGCAAATTCGAGAAAACCCCTGAGGCGAAAAAGCTCTTGGGTGCCAGTCATGTTTATCTGTGGGGCAATGACTTGCTTGGCAGCAAGGACGTGCGCAATTGGCCGATTCTGCTCGGCAAGTTGCGCGCCCAAGACGCGATGGCCAGTCAGCTACGCGCGGGGATGGATCGTGAAGCATTGCAGGTTGTGGCCAGCACGATGGCGTTGAATGCCTACCAGAAAACTGTGCTGATGCGCGGTCTCAATGGCGCGTTGAATACGCTGGCGCGCAAGACCTGGCAAGCCCAAGCGGTGCCGGACATGCAGGCGCTGGTCAACGGTTATGCCAAGGTGCGGACGCAGGTGGAAACTGAGCTCTCTGACGCGCTGAATCCCGAGCCCGAGCGCTGGGGCAACACCTTGTCGCTGGATACGGTCAGGCAATTGCAGAGTGCCGGGCTGTCACGCTTGTGGCTGGGGTTGGGCGAGGGCTGGGAGGGTGGACTCTGGCATCCGCAAGCGGTCCGCGCGGGCGTGGCGGCGGGGTATCTGGTCGCGCCATATGACTCGTATGAAACCGCGCTCGGTCGTAGCGAAAATCCTGACTGGACCACCGCACATCTGGGCGACACGGCGCATCTTGAGTGCGCAATCGTGCTGAAAAACGGCCAGATGAAAAGCGGTTTCCAGCAGTCGGGTCACTACACCGATCCGCGTTGTGTGCGCCCATTGCTGGAGAAACGCGTCCCTGCGATTCGCGACGCCGCCGGTTTCAATAGCTGGTTTCTCGATGCCTATGCCACCGGCATGCTGTTCGACAGCTACCGTCCCGAGGCGACCATGACCCAGGCGCAGAATGCCCAAGGTAATGTCGAGGCTTCACGCTGGATCAATCAAGTGCTGCAACTGCCCAGCGGTTCGGAGGACGGCAATGCGACCACCGCGCAAGGCGTGTTGTTCGCGCATGGCATGCAGACGCCGGTGATTGGTTGGGGCGACGTCGATATGAGCAAGGACACCCGGTCCAAATACTATGTCGGCAAGTGGTATCCGCCGGAACAGCCTGAGGTGTTCTTCAAACCGGTGCCAATCAAAGAAGCCTTCCGCCGCGTCCACTTTGAACCGGCCAGTCGTTTGCCGCTGTATCAGGCGGTATTCCATGGATCGGTCATCACCACCCATCACTGGCTGTTCGACAGTCTGAAATTGAGCAACGTGCGGGTCGAGAATGAGCTGACGCAACTGCTGTACAACGTGCCGCCGCTCTATCACTTGAGCGCCGACACGTTGCAGCAGCGATTGCCGCTGATTGCCCGTCAGGATGTTTTTTTCCGACCGCTGCATGAGCGCCTGGCGACCCAGGCGCTTAGCGGTTTCGAATGGTTGAGCGAGGATCGCCGCGTACAGCAGACGTCCTTCGAGGATGGCACGCGGCTGCTGGCCAATTTTGATCTGCAGGTGCGTGAGGTGCAGGGACAGTTCTTGCCGGAGCAGAGCATTACCTTGCATTCGCCCGACGGTAGGGTGAAGCACTTCCAGGTTGGCGCTAGACCCTGAACGTCAGGTTTTGCGCCAGACGCTGGCCAGCCAGGGCTGCTGTTCGCGCGGCAACCCGGCTGGCCGGAAGTAATGCTCGAGTTCAGTGAACCCCGCAGCCGTCAGTAACACCCGCCACGCCTCAAGATCGTGATACGAGCCGTACCGCGGCCCGTTCCATCCTTCGCGGTTATCTCCGCGCGGGTTGGAACTGAACAACACACCACCCGGCTTCAATGTGCCGTGCAGTTGCTGCAGCACCCGAGGCAATTCCTGCAACGGCACATGAAACAGCACGGCATTGGCGAAGATCCCGTCAAAGCGCTCAGCGGGTAGATCAAGCTTGAGAAAATCCTGCTGCCAGACTTCGCAGCCGCTGTCATCACGCGCCATTTGTGCGAGTTTTTCCGAGCCGTCCAGACCGACCGCAACATGCCCCATCCGCGTGAACGTCTGCAAATCCCGCCCCGGCCCACAGCCGAAATCCAGAATGCTCAACGGTGCTTCAGCCTGAATATGCCGCAGCAACGCGTCGATATTCTGGCTGACATCATGATCGCGGGTGCCTTCGCGAAAGTCTTCGGCCACCGAGTTGTAGTGGCCGAGAGTTGTGGAAGTGATCTGCTCAAGATCGGTGGGGGTCTGTTTCATGGTCGGGGCTGCGCAGGCAATGGGATTTGCCGAATATACGCCATGCAACGGGACTCAGCGCTTGTTCAGCCCTCGCGCCAGTCGATCTCCACCCAATTGAATGACTGCCACCAGCGCCACCAGCAACACAATCACGGTCAACATGATCTGGCTGTCGAAGCGCTGATAACCGTAGCGATACGCGATGTCGCCCAACCCGCCGGCACCAATCGCCCCGGCCATGGCCGAGGAGTTGATCATCGTCACCAGCGTGATGGTGAAACCGCCGACAATCCCCGGCAACGCCTCGGGCAGCAGCACGTGCCAGACGATGTGCCAGCGCCGGCAGCCCATGGCTTGTGCGGCTTCGATCAAGCCGTGATCGACCTCGCGCAAACTGACTTCGGCAATCCGCGCAAAGAACGGTGTAGCGGCGATGGTCAGCGGCACGACTGCCGCCCACACGCCGTAAGTGGTGCCTACGATCAACCGCGTGAACGGAATCAGCGCCACCATCAGAATCAGAAACGGGATCGAGCGAAACAGGTTCACGAACGCGCCCAGTGCGCGGTTCAAAACCGGCGCTTGGTAGATCCCGCCCTTGTCGCTGGTGACCAGAATCACCGCCATCGGAATCCCCACCAGCAACGCGATCAGCGACGACACGCCAACCATCAAAAACGTGTCGATGAAACCTTGCAGCAAGCGATCAAACCACATAACCCAACACCTCCACCCGTTGCGCCCATTGCGCGGCGCGCTGGCGCAATTGCTCCGCATCCAGCGCTGAACCGGCCACCGCCAGTAGCAATTGCCCGAGCGCATGGCCCTGAATCCGTTCGACGCCGCCCTGAAGCAATTTCACCCGTCCGCCGAGGGCGGCAAACAACGCTGCAAGGTCTGGTTCATCGGCACTGCTGCCGGTGAATTGCAAACGCAGTACCACCGCTGCGTCGGATGACGGCGCTTGCGTGTGCAAGCGGCTGTGCAATTCGTCCGACAACGCGTGTTGCAACGGCGCGAGCAAGGTCTGGCTGACCTCGTGTTGCGGGTTGCCGAACACTTCCCACACCGGCCCCTGCTCGACGACACGGCCATGTTCAAGCACCACGACGCGGTCGCAGATTTCGCGGATCACGGCCATTTCGTGGGTGATCAAAACGATGGTCAGACCCAGGCGTTTGTTGATCTCGCGCAGCAAGCCGAGTATCGACTGGGTGGTTTCGGGGTCGAGTGCCGAAGTGGCTTCATCACACAGCAAAATGTCCGGGTCGTGCACCAGCGCGCGGGCGATGCCGACACGCTGTTTCTGTCCGCCGGAGAGCTGTGCCGGATAGGCTTTGTGCTTGGCTTCAAGACCCACCAGTTCCAGCAGTTCGCGGACTTTTTTCTCGCGCTGCTCTTTCGGTACGCCGGCAACTTTCAGCGGCAATTCGACGTTCTGCCACACGGTCTTGGCCGACATCAGGTTGAAGTGCTGGAAGATCATGCCGATCCTTCGGCGCAGGGCGACCAGGCGATCCTCGTCGAACTCGCCGATGTCCACTTGATCGATCAACACCCGGCCGGAGGTCGGTTGTTCCAGACGATTGATGGTGCGAATCAGCGACGACTTGCCGGCGCCGCTGCGGCCGATGATGCCGAACACTTCACCGCGCTGGATCGCCAGATCGATGCCGTGCAGCGCCGCGACCGGGCCTTGCCGACCTTCATAGGTTTTACCGAGGCCG
Organism: Pseudomonas sp. TWP3-1; assembly: GCF_049896625.1. Taxonomy (NCBI): domain Bacteria; kingdom Pseudomonadati; phylum Pseudomonadota; class Gammaproteobacteria; order Pseudomonadales; family Pseudomonadaceae; genus Pseudomonas; species Pseudomonas sp. TWP3-1. Next base: position 352,914 of record NZ_JAFCUQ010000002.1, on the reverse strand, counting down.
ATGAAGCGCACGTGGGCGCGGTTCAGCTCGGGGTGCAATTCGGTGCGCTCGGCGAGTGCAGTTGGCTCCGGAATCTCCGGTCGCCGTTGAATGGCAGCGGTCATTTAGCTTTCCCAACCGGCCTGATACAGCTTGCCGTGAGCTTTATCCAGCGCAGCGCGCACGGCCGGGGAGTGTTGGTAAATGTCGACGAATTTGATCAGCCGCGGATCGGTTTTGCTCTTCGGCTGGATCACGAACTGGATCACGTATTCCTTGTGATCGAGGCCGTCGAATAGCAGCGCCGAGCCGGCATCGAAGGTCTTTGCCAGACGAATGTAAGCCGGGTAGCCCTGCACCAGATCGGCGTCGTCGTAGGCGCGCACCAGTTGCACGGCTTCGACTTGCAGGATTTTGATCTTTTTCGGATTGGCGACGATGTCGTCTTCGGTGGCCTTGTAGCCAACGCCTGGTTTCAGCGTGATCAGGCCAGCTTTGGCCAGCAGTTGCAGACCGCGACCGCTGTTGATCGGATCGTTGGCGATGGCGACGCTGGCGCCTTCCGGCAATTCGTCGAAGCTTTTGTATTTCTTCGAGTACAGGCCGACGTTGTTGATGATCCCCGGTGCGAATGGCACCAGATCAAAACCGGCGGCGGCTTTGGCGTTTTCCAGGAACGGGATGTGCTGGAAGTAGTTCACGTCGATGTCGCCGGCGGCGAGGCTGACGTTGGGTGCGATCCAGTCAGTGAATTCCACCAGCTCGACTTTCAGGCCTTGTTTGTTGGCCTCTTCGACGGCGGCTTCCAGCGGAATCGCGAACGCTGCGGTGGTGCCGATTTTGAGTGGTGCGTCGGCGGCGAATACTGCCGAGCTGAACAGGCCGAGGGCCAGGGCCAGTGCTTTGACTGGGTGGGACAGGAGCTTCTTGGTCATAGTGATTTTCCAGTCAGTGCATGAAATTTGTGTTGTCTGGTCAGGCCTCATCGCTGGCAAGCCAGCTCCCACAGTGTTCTGTGAACGCCACATATCCCTGTGGGAGCTGGCTTGCCAGCGATGCTTTTAGCGGCGGAATGCCGATCCTGTGTGTTGCTCAGGCAGATGCGCTTCAGCGTGAAACAGCTTCTCGCGCAGGCTGCCGCTGTCGTACGCGGTCTTGTACGACCCGCGCGTTTGCAGCTCGGGGATCACCAGTTCGATGAAATCCACGTAGCTTTCCGGGGTAACGATGCGGGTCAGGTTGAAGCCGTCAAGGCCGGTTTCGGCGATCCACGATTCCAGTTCATCGGCGACTTGCTGCGGCGAGCCGACCACAGTGATGTAGCGGCCACCGAGGGCGTGCTGTTCGAGTAACTTGCGCCGGGTCCAGTCGTTGTTTTGCAGATTCTTGGTCGCCGACTGAATGGCGTTGCTCTTCACGTACTGGATCGGTTCGTCGATTGCGTATTCGGAGAAATCGATCCCGGTCGAGGCCGAGAAATGCGCCACACCGGCTTCGGCACTGGCGTAGCTCAGGTATTCGGCATGCTTGGCCCTGGCGGCTTCTTCGGTCGCGCCGACGATCACATTCAGGCCCATGAATACTTTGATGTCCTCGGGATTGCGCCCGGCCTCGACGGCGCTGGCGCGCACCTTGTCCACCTGCACCTTGGTCGACGGCTTGTTCTGGCCGCTGATGAACACGCACTCGGCATGCCGCCCGGCGAACAGCAAACCGCGATCCGAACTGCCGGCCTGGAACAGTACCGGCGTGCGCTGCGGTGACGGTTCGCACAGGTGATAACCCTCGACCTGATAGAACTCGCCCTGGTGTTCGACCTTGTGCACTTTGTCCGGTTGGACGTAGATGCGCTGCTGCGGATCGTTGAGCACCGCGCCGTTTTCCCAGCTGCCTTCCCAGAGTTTGTAGAGCACTTCGAGGTACTCGTCGGCCTGGTCGTAACGGCGGTCATGTTCGACTTGCTCGCTGAGGCCCATGGCTTTTGCGGCGCTGTCCAGATAACCGGTGACGATGTTCCAGCCGACGCGGCCACGGCTCAGATGATCAAGAGTCGACATGCGCCGGGCGAACAGATACGGCGGTTCGTATGTGAGGTTGGCGGTCAGGCCGAAGCCGAGGTTTTTGGTCACGGCGGCCATTGCCGAGACCAGCAACAGCGGGTCGTTGACCGGCAACTGGATCGACTCTTTCAACGGCACATCCACCGAGTTCTGATAGACGTCGTACACGCCGACGATGTCGGCAATGAACAGGCCATCGAACAGTCCGCGCTCCAGCAGTTGCGCGAGCTCGGTCCAGTATTCGATGGTTTTGTACTGGGTCGAGTTATCCCGTGGATGCGTCCACAACCCGTGGTTGATGTGGCCGATGCAGTTCATGTTGAACGCATTCAGCAGGATCTTTTTCTTCGCATCGCTCATCAGATGGTCCCCCGCAGTGGCGGGTTTTCATCGTTGAGGTAGTAATTGCCGACCGCGTGATATTTCCAGCGCACCGGGTCGTGCAGGGTGTGTACCCGGGCGTTGCGCCAGTGGCGATCGAGGCCGTGCTCGATCAGGGTTGCCTGGCTGCCGGCGAGTTCGAACAGCGTGCTGCCGGCGGCCAGCGAGATTTCGGTGCTGATTGCGCGCGCTTCGGCGACCGCGATGGAAGCTGCTGCGACAGTCTCGGCATTGGTCTCGGCCTGCGCCGCATCGAGGAATTCCCCGGCGCGTTCGAGCAAGGCTTCGGTGGCGTGCAGGCGGATGCTCAAGTGGCCGAAGCTTTTCAGGGTCAAGGGATCTTCGGTGGCTTTGTCGTTGCCGGAATCGATCCACGGCCGGGTCTTGCTGCGCACGAAGTGCAGCGCGTCCTCATAGGCGGCGCGGGCGATGCCGGTGTCGATCGCCGCGTGAAGAATCTGCGCCAGCGGGCCGACCGGGGTCGGACGCTCGAAAGCGCTCTGGAACGGAATCACGTCTTCGGCTGCAACGTACACGTCCTCAAACACCACCGAACCGCTGCCGGTGGTGCGCTGGCCGAAGCCGCTCCAGTCGTCGATCACCGTCAAACCTTTGCTGTCGTGCGGCACGAACGCCAGTTGCTGCACGCCATTTTCATCGACCACTGAAGTCGGAATGCGCTGCGCGTAAATCGCGCCGGTGGCGTAGAACTTGCGGCCGTTGATGCGATAACCATCGCCGTCGCGAGTCAGGCTGGTGACCCGGTCGTGGGCGGTTTTGGTGCCCAGTTCCGCCAGCGCATTGCCGAAGCGCTGGCCGGCGAGGACTTCGGCGTACAGGCGTTGTTTTTGCTCGTGGCTGCCGTTCACCCGCAGCACTTCGAGGGCGTAGAAATGGTTCTGCGGAATCTGCCCGAGCGAGCCGTCGGCCCGAGCGATCAGGGCGATGACTTTGGCCAGCGTGACGTTGGATACGCCAGCGCCGCCGTACTCCTTGGGCACGCTGATGCCCCACAGGCCGGAACGGGAAAATACGTCGAGCTCCGGCAACGGCAGACGCCGTTCACGGTCGCGCAGGTTGCTGTCGCGCTGGAAGTCTTCGGCCAGGTCGCTGGCGACGATCAGGGCTTGTACGTCGCTGGTGATGATCGCGACGGGATGGGAAAAGGTCATAGGGTTCTCCAGAGATCTGGTCAAAAGTTCTGGTCGTCAGATCCAGGAGTGACGGGCCGGCAATTTACCGTTGAGGCGATAGGCGCCGACCGCGTGGTACTTCCAGCGCACCGGGTCGTGCAGGGTGTGCACCCGGGCGTTACGCCAGTGCCGGTCGAGGTTGAATTCGGCGAGGGTCGCGCGGCTGCCGGCCAGCTCGAACAGTTTTTCGCTGGCCAGCAGCGAAATTTCGGTGGTGAGCACTTTGGCTTCGGCCACGGCAATCGAGGCGCGGGCGGCAGAATCGGCAGTGATTGGTGCGGCGTGTACCTGATCAAGCACTTGCCCGGCCTTGCGCAACAGCGCTTCGGCGGCGTGCAGTTCGATTTTCAGTTTGCCGATGTCGGCGATCACGTAGAGGTCATCGCTGGCGCGCTCGACCTTGGCGTCGATCCACGGCCGGGCGCGGGTTTTGACGAACTCGATGGCGTCGTCGATAGCGCCACGCGCGATACCGGCGTCAATCGCCGCTTGAATCAGCTGCGAGACGGCGCCTTGAGTATTGGGTTTTTCGTTGATCTTCCAGTTGTCCACAACGAGGCCGGCCTCGACCCGCACGTTGTTCAACAGGATGGTGCCGCTGGCGGTGGTGCGCTGACCGAAGCCCGACCAGTCATCGACGATGCGCAGGCCCGGCGTACCGCGACGCACGAAGGCCAGCACTTGCTTGCCGTCATCGTTCAGCGCCTTGACCGCAACCCAATGCGCGAACAGCGCGCCGGTGGAGTAGAACTTCTGGCCGTTGATCACGTAATCATCGCCATCGGCAGTGATCCGCGCCTTCAATTCGAGGGTGTCTTTGGTGCCGCGTTCGGGACCTGCATTACCGATGCGCCAGCCTTCCAGAACACTCTGGAACAGCTGTTTTTTCTGCGCTTCGGTGGCGCAGCCGAGTACCAGATTGAGGATGCCGAACTGGTTCTGCGGAATCTGCCCCAATGCCGGATCGGCCGCGGAAATGATCGCGAACACTTCGGCCAAAGTGACGTACGAAACCTGCGGTCCGCCGTACTCGCGCGGGATGGCAATGCTGCCCAGACCGCTGCGGGTGAACTGCTCGATTTCTGACCACGGCAACTTGCGCTGACGGTCGCGTTTGGCCGCTTGCACGCGGGCGACTTGCGCCAGGTCATGGGCAGCCTTAATGGCTTGGGCGTCGCTACGTAGCACTTGCGCGGGCAACAACAGTGGGGCGATGTCCAGATCAGACTGGACGTTTGCGTCTGCCAGACTGGACATCAGTGCCGCTCCTTGGCTGCACGCAATGCCCTGGCGATCTGCACTGGGGTGATTGTGTTCCGGACCATACCTACCTCACATCTCATGAAAAACGCCGCAACGTGCGACGAAAGAAAGAATGTCCGGTGGTCCGGTGTATATACCCTAAGCGTGTATAAATATTAAATAAACTAACTTTTAGGAATATGTATAGAAGGGTGACTGTTCTGGTTGGTTAACAACTTTTGCAGACATGCAGCAATTCCCTGTGCTGGGGCACAGGGAATTGGATTTAGTCCTGGCGGGACTCAGCGGCTTTGGGGATTTGTTTGAGCGGGACTTTGAGATAGGGATTCACACATCCGATTTTCAGCGTGCGCGGTGGTGCCCAGCGCGAGTTGTTACCGACCCGGTCGAGGATGCAATAGGTCACGTCCAGCCGCAGATCTTCGCCGCCTTCGACAATGATTGCCGGCGGCACCCAGACCTGGATCGGCCGGCCGATATCGTCGACCGTGATCCGCGCCAGGTCCATGCGCACGTCGCCCCAGCGCAACGTGATTGCATCGTCTTCAGCCATGTTCAGATACGGCTCGATGGTCAGCGGCACGCCACGTTTGATCTGGCTAGGGTTTACGCCCTGACGGCGAATGGTCTCGGGCAGGATCACCGGCGCCAGTTGCTGGTTTTCGTCACCGCACAGCGGCGAAGGCTGGCCGCCGGGGCAGTCGAGCTTGACCTCGATCCGGGTGGTCGCCGACAACGCCGGGCCTTGGCCGACCTGCATGACCCGGTAATGAATGGTCGAAAAACCGCTGGCAATAAAACTCTCTGGCACCCGCAAGCTGATTGGCGCACCGAGCTCTTCGTCGACCAACACCCGCGAAGCCACGTAGCAGCCGTCCCAGAACAGTTCGATCAGATCTCCTGCGTCCATTCCAGGGTACGGCGCCACGTCGATCAGCAAATGAGCGGCAGCGGCCAGGTTGATGCCGGTTTTTTGCGCCAGCGTCAGGCTGGGCGCTGCCAGCAGCGCGGTGTGCGAAGTGCGAGTCATGCTTTCTCTCCTTGAAGCATTGCAAAGAAGTCCGTTTCTGAAAGAACAAAAGTCGTGTATTACCGGGCAATAAAATAATCAACAGTTGTTGAACTTTGACAGTGCTTGTTTGCAATGCGGGGTGCCGGTGGGTGACTAGATAAAAGTTCGCCTTGAGAAGTGTCAATAGAGACGCTTACTTAATCCTTGAATTACAAGTTAATCAGAAAGCTCCTACGCTGAATAAGCACTGTGCCTAGCCTGTTTTGCGAAGACGGCCACGTATATCGGCGGTTTCAGGTGGTCGCGGCGAATGTCTCTGCCCACCTTTGCCTTAGGGTATTGACAGATTTCAGGCGTGACAGATCTGTTGCAGGACATATATATGTACCGCATGGATCGCTAATTTAGATTGATGTTTAAAAGGAAGGTAAGGCGGGGCGGATGTAACTTCCATCCTTGGAAGTTTGATGCTTGAGTTGTCAGGCGTGACTTCTGAACTTGCTGAGAAACTGTCGCGTACGTTCTTCTTGCGGATTGGCAAACAACTCTTTCGCGTCACCTTGCTCGACGATTACACCCTTGTCGAAAAACACCACACGGTTGGCCACATCACGAGCGAAAGCCATCTCGTGGGTGACGATGACCATGGTGCGGTTTTCTTCCGCCAGGCCACGGATGGTCGCCAGTACTTCGCCGACCAGTTCCGGATCGAGCGCCGAGGTCGGTTCATCGAACAGGATCACTTCCGGCTCCATCGCCAGCGCCCGGGCTATCGCCACGCGCTGTTGCTGACCACCGGAAAGCCGTCGGGGATAGGCGTCTTCCTTGCCCGCCAGACCAACCTTGGCCATCAGCTTCTTGCCCAGGGCAATGGCTGTGTCGCGGGGCATCTTCTTGACCACAATCGGGCCTTCGATGACGTTTTCCAGCGCGGTGCGATGGGGGAACAGGTTGAAGTTCTGGAACACGAAACCCACGTGCTGGCGCAGGTTGCGCACCAGGCTTTGCTGCTGGTTCAACGGACGGCTGGTATCGATCTCGATCTTGCCGACCTTGATCCGGCCGCTGGTGGGTTCTTCTAGGAAATTCAGGCAGCGCAGGAACGTGGTCTTGCCCGAACCGCTGGGGCCAATGATCGCCACGACCTCGCCTTCTTTCACTTCAAGATCGATGCCGTTGAGCACGACTTGACCCTTGAATTGCTTTGTCAGTTTTTCCACGACAATCATGAGGTCAGGACTCCTGGTCGTGCCGATTGACCCGCTCTTCCAACTTGTTCTGGAAGTGCGAAAGCACTGTAGCCAGAACCCAGTAGATCAGCGCGGCGGCAAGATACATGGTGAAGACTTCGAAAGTCCGGGCGGTGATCAACTGCGCCTGGCGGAACAGCTCTGGCACCTGAATGGTGGCGGCCAGCGCAGTGTCCTTGACCAGTGAAATGAAGCTGTTGCCCAGCGGCGGCAACGCCGTGCGCATGGCTTGCGGCAGGATGGCCCGGCGCAAAGTCTGCGCGCGGGTCATGCCGATACTCGCAGCGGCTTCCCACTGACCACGCTCGATCGAGCTGATCGCGGAACGCAGGATTTCACAGGCGTAAGCGGCCATGTTCAACGAGAAACCGATCAGGGCTGCCGGTAGCGGGTCGAGTTCCAGACCCATTTGCGGCAAGCCGTAATAGATCACGAACAGTTGCACCAGCAACGGCGTGCCGCGAAAGAACGACACGTAGATGCGTGCCAGCCAACTGACCGATTTGAAGCGCGACAGGCGCATCAACGCCAGGCCAAAGCCCAGCAGCAAGCCGAAGAACATGCCGCCGAGACTGAGGATCACCGTGTAATACGCGCCCTTCAGCAGGAAGGGCGCGGAGTCCAGTGCGAGTTGGAAAGCTTCTTCCATTATTGAGTGACGTCAGCGCTGAAGTATTTTTCCGAAAGCTTTTTCAGCGTACCGTCGGCACGCAGCTCATCGAGCGCTTTGTTCAGGGCCGCCAGCAGTTCCGGCTCACCTTTACGCAGGGCAATCCCGGATTCCTGACGCGAAAACGCTTGGCCGGCGGCGACGGTTTTCGGGGCTTTCCTGGCGTATTCGAGTGCGGCCAGACGGTCGATCAGAATCGCGTCGGTACGGCCGTTGTTCAGATCGGCGAACTTGGTCGGATCATCGTCATAGGTACGCACGTCAGCACCCGGCACGTTGGCGCGAACCCACTGTTCGTAGTTGGTACCGAGGCCCACGCCGACTTTCTTGCCGGACAGGTCAGCAGCGGTCTTGATGTTCAGCGCAGCTTCCTTGTCCTTCAGCACCAGTGCCTGAATCCCGGAAACGGTGTACGGCTCGGAGAAGTCATACTTCTTCTTGCGCTCCTCGGAAATGGTCACCTGATTGACCACCAGGTCCAGACGCTTGGATTCCAGAGCGGCGAGGATGCCGTCCCACTTGGTTGGCTGAATCTTGGCTTTCACACCGAGCTTTTTCGCCAGCGCTTCGGAGAGTTCAACTTCGAACCCCGACAGTTTGCCGTCGGCATCCACGAAGCTGAACGGAGGATAAGTGCCTTCCAGACCGACGTTGATCACGCCTTTGTCCTGGATGGTTTTCAGTTGCTCACCGGCAACCGCTTGCCCGAGCAGACCGGCGCCCAGCGCCAGGCCCAGCGAACCTACCAGCAGATTTCGACGTAGTGCGGAAAAATTCATGACAAGCCCCTGTGTTTTCTTATGGAAGACGCTTAAGGAAAGTTGGCAAATCCGGGAGTTCAACGACAGCGCTATCCTGCCTTAAAGCAGCTTATGCGTCTCGCGCCAAATTCGCCTGCGGCGAGACTATAAGACCGTTTGCTTAGAATGGAAAATAATGAATTTTCCATTTGTTATGCTTTTTAGCGCTATGCGAGCGCTGTGCTTACAAGTAGTCCTTGTACGCGAACAACGCCGGGGCGCCGCCGGTGTGCAGGAAGATGATCGGACCTTCATCGAAGCGTCCGCGACCGATTCCGTCGAGCAATCCGGCCATGGCCTTGCCGGTGTACACCGGATCAAGCAACACACCTTCCTGACTCGCCAGCAACTTCACCGCTGCCAGGGTTCCGGCATTCGGCTCCCCGTAGCGCGGCCCGAAATATTCGTCCCACAACTCGACCTTGAAACTCTCCGGCAGTTCGATGCCCAGTAGCTCGGCAGTGCGTTCGGCCAGCCCCTGGACTTTCGGACGCTGATCCTCTTCACTGCGCGAGACCGTTACGCCAATCACAGGCAGTTGCGGCAGCACTTCACTCAAGGCCAGAGCCAGGCCGCTGTGAGTACCGGCGCTGCCAGAGGCGAGCACCACGGCAGAAAACTGCAAACCGGTGTCCTTGATCTGTTCAGCGAGTTCCAGACCGGCGCGCACATATCCCAGGGCACCTAGCGCATTCGAACCGCCAATCGGAACCAGATACGGCTTCTTGCCACTGTTGCGCAAGCGTGCGGCGAGGGCGGCCAGTTGCTCGTCGGCGTTGTCGAGGTTTTCCACCAGCTCGACCTTGGTGTCGAACAGATCCAGCAGCAGGCGGTTGCCGTTGCCGGTGTAATTGCTGTCGTCGGTGCCCAACGGGTTTTCCAGCAGCGCCACACAGCTCAGCCCGAGTTTCGCGGCAATCGCAGCGGTCTGGCGTACGTGGTTCGATTGCAGCGCGCCAGCGGTGATCAGCGTGTCGGCGCCTTGGGCGAGGGCGTCGGCAGCGAGGTATTCAAGTTTGCGCAGCTTGTTGCCGCCCATGGCCAGCGGCGTCAGGTCATCGCGTTTCAGGTACACGTCGCGACCGAGCCAGGTAGACAGGCGTTCGAGTTTTTCCAGGGCAGTCGGTTGGCCGAGCAGGTCAAGACGAGTGAAGCGTTGCAGCTGTTGTTTGATCATGAGCCCGTACTGGCAAAGAGAGATGTCGGGACTATAGGCACGCCGATTTGCCGGATCAACCGCCAATCGCTTATAGCCAAATCTACTGAGTCCAGCACTATCGGTTCTTAATTCGCGCCTGTAGCCCTGTCGTAAAGTAGTCGCCGTTGAGGCGGCCAGACAGTCCGGCCGCCCGTGAGGAGTCTTTACCGTGAGCGAGCGTTCCAGTCATTGGCAATTGCAGACCATCGTCAGCCAACTGCGTACTGCGCGCGATCAGTGGCGCGCAGAGAATGGCCGCGCTTCGGGCGAGCAGGGCGGACGCGAGTTGCCGTCCCGTGCGGCGATGGCGGAGATTCTTGAAGCGCTGTGTGGCGCACTGTTTCCGATGCGTCTGGGGCCGGTGGATTTGCGTGAGGAAAGCGAAGATTTCTACGTCGGCCACACCCTCGATGTGGCACTGAATGCGCTGCTGACTCAGGCGCGTCTGGAGCTGCGCTACGTTGCCCGGCACAGCGCGCAGGTCGATACCGAAGTCGAGGCGCAGGCGATCAGGATCATTCAGGATTTCGCCCTGGCGTTGCCAAAGCTGCGCAGCCTGCTCGACAGCGATGTGCTGGCGGCTTATCACGGCGATCCGGCGGCGCGCAGCGTAGATGAAGTACTGCTGTGCTATCCGGGGATTCTGGCGGTGATCCACCATCGGCTGGCGCATCATTTGTACCGCGCGGGTCTGCCGCTGCTGGCGCGCATCAGTTCGGAAATCGCGCATTCGGCGACCGGCATCGACATTCATCCGGGTGCGCAAATTGCGGGTAGTTTCTTTATCGACCACGGGACGGGTGTGGTGATTGGCGAGACCGCGATCATCGGCGAGCGCGTGCGCATTTATCAGGCGGTGACGTTAGGCGCCAAGCGCTTTCCCGCGGATGAAGACGGGCAGTTGCAGAAGGGCCATCCGCGGCATCCGATTGTCGAGGATGATGTGGTGATCTACGCCGGGGCGACGATTCTGGGGCGCATCACGATTGGCAAGGGCTCGACGATTGGCGGCAATGTCTGGCTGACCCGGAGTGTGCCGGCCGGGTGCAATCTGACCCAGGCGAATTTGCAGCATGATGACGGGACGCAGAAGTAAGGCAGCCAAAAGCTACCCTCACCCCAGCCCTCCCGAAACGTCGGACCGCCCGGAGGGAGAGGGGGCCGACCGAGGTGTCTGGCGTCATACATCGACCTGAAAAATCCAGTTGATTATGGATTCAGCAAAGCACCATCAGGTCGATGGTGCTCTGAAGCATCTCCCAATCAGTCCCCTCTCCCTCCGGGCGGTCCGACGTTTCGGGAGGGTTAGGGTGAGGGTGCTTCTGCTTTTAATTTTCCCAGTGAACGATTCCCTCCAATCCCGCGTCATACCCAACCTTGAGCTAGCGTACAAACAGTACCGCCCAGCCTTGCGATTAGTCCTTAGCGTACTATCCATGTTTAACTTGAACGTTCATTCAAGTTAAACCGGTAGCTCGCTGCCCGCTCACAACAGGAGGCTTGCCTTTGCTGAGTCCGATTATTTCAGCCACGTTTCAATCCCTCGAGGTGCACCTTTCATGAGTGCATCGTCTACTCCCGCCAGCGGTCTGGTGCGGATGAATCCGCCGGTTTTCTACTTCGCCGCGACGGTGATTCTGCTGTTTGGCCTGGTGGTCATCGCCATCCCGGAACAGGCCGGTGCCTGGCTGCTGGAAGCGCAAAACTGGGCGGCCAATACGGTCGGCTGGTACTACATGCTCGCGATGACCTTGTATCTGGTCTTCGTGGTGGTCACCGCGTTATCCGGCTACGGCAAGATAAAACTCGGTGCCGACCACGACGAGCCCGAGTTCAGTTACCTGTCCTGGGCCGGCATGCTGTTCGCGGCCGGGATCAGCATCACGCTGTTCTTCTTCTGCGTCTCCGAGCCGCTGACGCATATGCTCCAGCCTCCTCAAGGCGAGGCGGGCACTGCGGATGCGGCGCGCCAGGCGATGCAGATTCTGTTTTTGCATTGGGGCTTGCATGGCTGGGGCGTGTTCGCTTTCGTCGGCATGGCGCTGGCGTACTTTGCGTACCGGCATAACCTGCCGCTGGCCCTGCGTTCGGCGTTGTATCCACTGATCGGCAAACGCATCAACGGCCCGATCGGTTATGCGGTGGATGGCTTCGGCATTATCGCCACGGTGTTCGGCCTGGGTGCGGACATGGGTTTTGGTGTGTTGCACCTCAACTCCGGTCTCGACTACCTGTTCGGCATCGCCCATACGCAATGGATTCAGGTCGGCCTGATCACGCTGATGATGGGCGCGGCGATTCTGGTGGCTGTGGCCGGCGTCGATAAAGGCGTTCGGGTGATGTCCGACATCAACATGCTGCTGGCCTGCGCGCTGCTGCTGTTCGTGCTGTTTGCCGGTCCGACTCAGCACCTGTTGAACACCTTGATCCAGAACGTCGGCGACTACCTCGGCGCGTTGCCGATGAAGAGTTTCGACCTCTACGCCTACGACAAACCGAGCGACTGGCTCGGCGGCTGGACAGTGTTCTACTGGGCCTGGTGGATTGCCTGGTCGCCGTTCGTGGGCCTGTTCATTGCGCGGATTTCCCGTGGCCGTACCATCCGCGAATTCGTCTTCGGCGTGCTGTTGATTCCGTTGGGTTTCACCCTGGCGTGGATGTCGATTTTCGGCAACAGCGCCATCGATCAGGTGCTTAATCACGGCATGTCGGCGATGGGTATGTCGGCGATTGAAAACCCGTCGATGACCCTGTATCTGCTGCTGGAAACCTACCCGTGGAGCAAAACCGTCATCGCGGTGACGGTGTTTATCAGCTTCGTGTTCTTCGTCACATCTGCCGACTCCGGCACCGTGGTGCTCTCGACCTTGTCGGCCAAGGGCGGCAATCCGGACGAAGACGGGCCGAAATGGCTGCGGGTGTTCTGGGGCGCGATGACTGCGCTGATCACCAGTGCGCTGCTTTTCTCCGGCAGTATCGATGCGCTGAAATCAGCGGTGGTGCTGACCTCGCTGCCGTTCTCGCTGATTCTGCTGTTGATGATGTGGGGACTGCATAAAGCGTTCTATCTGGAATCGCAGAAGCAGATCGCGCAGCTGCATTCGCTGGCACCGGTTTCCGGTTCGCGGCGTGGCACCGGCGGTTGGCGTCAGCGTTTGAGCCAGGCTGTGCACTTCCCGTCGCGCGACGAGGTGTACCGCTTCATGGACTCTACGGTACGTCCGGCGATTGAAGAAGTGACGGCAGTATTCGTCGAGAAAGGCCTGAACGTGGTCACCCAACCGGATCCGGCGCATGACAACGTCAGCCTGGAAATCGGTCACGGCGAGCAGCATCCGTTCATCTATCAGGTGCAGATGCGTGGCTACTTCACGCCATCGTTCGCGCGGGGCGGCATGGGTTCCAAACAACTCAACAACCGCCGCTACTACCGTGCCGAAGTGCATTTGAGCGAGGGCAGTCAGGACTACGATCTGGTCGGCTACACGAAGGAGCAGATCATCAACGACATCCTCGACCAGTACGAACGGCACATGCAGTTCTTGCATCTGGTGCGTTGATCGCACTGAGCGTCGGGTCCGGTCAGGACTCGGCGCTCAGCACCATGTACAACACCATCGCCGCTACTGGCACGCCGAAAACCATACTGCCGATCACCAGTTCCGCCCCCACCGGCTGGCCGGCATGCACCACGCCCACTGCACCATTAATCACCGTCAACGCGAGCCACAGCGCGGCGAAGCTGTAGGCCATCGTCTGGCGACTGAAGCCGATGCGCTCGCCGATGTAGAGCATCAGGGTCAGCAGAATCAGGCCGAAGAAGATGATGATGGTGGTGTGCATGGCGACGTCCTCGCGACCGCAACTTTCAGAGTTCTCGACCTAAAGTGTGGTCGAGTGAGTAGCGTCCTGCTCCGCGAAACAGGATGTACAGCGACAGAAACGCCATCAGCACCGGGTATTCGATGCCACGGTCGATCCAGGGCCACGTAGGTCCGAGAATACTGGCGATCGTCAGCATCTGGATACCCATCATCGCCGCCAGCAGGCGCGTGCCCAGTCCCAGAGCCAGCAGCAATCCGCCGACACCTTCCAGCAGCGCCACCAGCAGGCCAATCAGGCCCGGCATAGGCAGGTGCAGGACGTTCTGGATCAGGTTGATCGACGCGGCCATCGGATCGGCCATCGAACCGTGCGACTGACCCAGCAGTTTGGGCAAGCCGTGGGTCACCATGATCACACCGTACGTGGCGCGTAACAGGGCGTAGGAAATGGGTTCACCGAGGCGATAGAACGGCGCAAGGGCGAGAATAAGCAAGGTCGGGTTCTGGCGCATGGAGAGCTCCGAGGCACGGGTCATCAATGATCGTTCCCACGCAGAGCATGGGAACGATCGGTGGCAGAGCAGGCATTAGCGCAGTGTCGGTTTCAGCAGGTCTTCCAGACCGATGCGGCGGAACATCTCGGCGCGTACCCGATCGGCCATGGCGTTGACGATTTCCGCGCCGTCCTGCGACGGGTCGATATGGTGGCGGAACGGGCGAGTGCCGAAGGGCATGCCGACGATCTCGACGATAGCCTCGGCCACCTCGCCCACATCTGCGTCTGCCGGTTCCAGCGCGGCCAGACCTTTGAGTGCCTGATCCGGTACCCCGGCGTACGGGCCTTCGTTGTATTCGGCGGCACGGGCCTGATCGGCGGGAGAGCCGGAGTGCACGAAATGGTTGGTGCCCTTGGTGAAGGCACCCGGCACGATAATCGAGGTTTCCACGCCCCAGCGTGCCAACTCACTGGCGTAGGACACCGCCAGTGAATCCATCGCTGCCTTCGCCGCAAAGTACGGCGCCAGATACGGCGGAGTACCGCCGCGAGCACTGCTGGAGGACACCCACATCACCAGGCCTTGGCCTTGCTTGCGCAGTTGCGGCAGTGCTGCGCGGTTGACCCGCTGGGTGCTCAGCACGTTGATGTCGTAGAGCTGGGCAAACTGCTCCGGAGTAAAGGCCTCGGCGGGCCCTAACGACATGTGTCCGGCGTTGTGGATGATCACGTCCAGCTGACCGCAATCCTCGATAATTTTTGCGACACCGGCCTCGACCGATTCGGTGGACGCAACGTCCAGTTCGACGCTGCGCAAGTCGACCTGATGCTGGTCGGCGTAGCGCTGCACTTCAGTCACCTGTGGTGCGTTGCGGCCCAGGGTTTCACGCATGCTGGCGTAGACGGTGTGGCCAGCGTCGGCGAGCGAGCGGGCGGTCAGTGCACCAAAACCGCTGGAGGCACCGGTAATCAGAATGACGGATTTCATGGCGTTGATCTCTGCACAGTGAGGGTGGTTTCAGGCGCGACGAGGAAGGCGTTGTTGCGCGACGTGGGACAACCAGCCGGCGAAGGAACCGAGGGCGCCGGCGCCGCCCAGTTCAGCGAAGCTTTCCAGGGAGGGTTCCAGGTGCGAGGCGAAGTAGGCGATCAGGCCGAGAAAGTAAGCGACGAGGTTGTTCATCGTCCGGGTGGCACGCAGCGACACCACGACCATCGCCACGACAAACACCACGACCGGCAGGGCAAACAGGCCCAACGTGGGCGTCAGGGCGCCGATGCTCAGCGCCGCACCCATGCCGAAGGCGATGCCCATCAGCACACAGCCGAGGTTCACCAGGCCGTCGCGTAAGGTCAGGCCACGGCTAAAGAACGCGACCCAACCGACAAACATCGCCCACACTGGCAGGGTCAGCAACAGGCTGGAACCGGCCGCCAGTGCGGCAGTGGCGGCAGCCACCGCAGTGAACAGCGTAAACATCAGTTTCGATTGCCCGGTGTGGGCGGTATTGGCTGGATGACTCATGATTTTCTTCTCCTTGACTCGGGTGAGGACGCTCAGACGAGGCCGCCGTTGACGCGCAGGACTTGCCCGTTGACCCAAGCCGAATCCGGGCCGGCCAGGAAGGACACGACGCGGGAAATGTCTTCTGGCTGAGCCAGGCGTTCCAGCGGAGGCATCTTGGCGAAGGTCTGAATCTGCTCTTCACTCTTGCCGTGCAGAAACAACTCAGTAGCGACCGGGCCCGGTGCCACGGCATTGACGGTGATGTTGCGTCCGCGCATTTCCTTGGCGAATACCTGGGTCAGCGACTCCACCGCTGCTTTGCTGGCGATGTACACCGCGTAACCCGGCAGGTTCATGCCGACGGTGCTGCTGGAGAAGTTGATGATCCGCCCGCCACTGTTCAAGCGTGTCGCTGCTTCGCGCAGGGTATTGAAAGTGCCGCGAGCGTGGATGTTGAAGTTCTGCTCGAACAATTCGTCCGTGTGTTGCGCCAAGGGCAACACCTTGAGGATGCCGGCGTTATTCACCAGTACATCGATCTTGCCCAGTTGTGCCTCGGTCTCATCGAACATGCGCTGCACGTCGTCGGCATTGGCGACATCGGCCTTGACCGCCATGGCCTGATGCCCGGCCTGGCGCAACTCCACCACCAGTTTCGAGGCTTCACTGGCGCTGCTCGCATAGTTGATGGCGACGGCGAAACCTTCGCTGGCCAGTTGCTTGGCAATCACGGCGCCGATGCCGCGAGAAGCACCGGTTACGAGGGCGACTTTCGAAGTTTGCTGAGTCATGGCGATGATCCTTGTGCAGGTGTTGATTGGGTGTGGAGCCAATTTCACATGTTTACTCACACCGATAAATGCACGAGAGTTGCCTTGACTGTTCAAAAATCGCCAACAATCAAAAGCCGGGGGAAAGCGCCGTGGATCAAGTCAAAGCAATGAAGGTGTTCGTGCGGATCTACGAGCGCAGCAGCTTCACCCTGGCGGCCGATGACCTGAACCTGCCACGGGCGACACTGACTCACACCCTCAATCAATTCGAAGCCTGGCTCGGCACTCGCTTGCTTGAGCGCAGTACGCGCAAAGTGCGGCCGACACTGGACGGCGAGGCTTACTACCAACGCTGTGTGCAATTGCTCGCGGAACTGGAGGATGCCGAATTAGCGTTTCGCGGCGTGGCGCCAAAAGGACGGCTGCGGGTGGATCTGCACGGGACGCTGGCCAAGCATTTTGTGATCCCGGCGCTGCCGCAATTCATGGAGCGTTATCCCGACATCGAATTGTCGATCAGCGAGGCCGACCGCTTCGTCGATCTGATCGCCGAAGGCGTCGATTGCGTGCTGCGCGCCGGGACGCTTGGCGATTCCAGCCTGATCGGCAAGCGAGTCGCCAACCTGCGCCAGATCACCTGCGCCAGCCCGGCGTACCTGCGTCAATACGGTGAGCCGAAGAACCTTTCTGAATTGATAAACCATCGCGCGGTGAACTACGTCTCGCGCACCACGGCCAAGTTGTTTCCCTTCGAATTCGTGGTCGACGGCGAACTGCAGGAAGTCGCCATCGACGGTGCTCTGTCGGTGTTCGGCGCCGAAATCTACGCTGCCTCGGCCATTGCCGGGCTAGGCCTGATCCAGTGCCCGCACTACCGCATGCAAACCCAGATCGAACAGGGCCTGGTCTGCGAAGTGCTCACTGAAACGCCACCGCCGCCAATGCCGGTCTCGGTGTTGTATCCGCACAACCGACACATGTCGCCACGGGTTCGGGTGTTTGTGGATTGGTTGGGGGAAGTGTTTGCTGACGCGGGCTAGCAGAGGAAGGATTCAGCCACATGAAATTCCCGGTCGTTCTGCACAAGGATGCCGACTCGGACTACAGAGTGATTGTCCCGGATGTACCGGGGTGCTTCTCCGCAGGCGTTACGGTTTTTTGGCGGCAGCAGCTCCTACAGTTCTGTGGGGCTGGTGCTTTCGCGTTCGATGATTCGGCACTCCAGCAAATTCAAGCGCTGCACTTCATCAGTCGGCAGTACCCCGAGACTCTCCAGCACCCGCGTCGCCGCGAGCACACCAATCTCCAGCGCCGGGGGTTTGATTGTGCTCAAACTCGGCAGCAGCATCTCGGCAAACGGGTAATCGCCAAAACCCAACACGGCGCAGTCTTCGGGGATTTTCAGGCCGGCGCGTTGGCCGGCGAGCAAGCCACCGGCGGCGAGGTTGTCGTTGGCGAAGATGATTGCGTCGGGGCGCGGTGAGGTGTTCATCAGGGCTTGCATCGCCTGTTTACCGGCTTCGAACGGCGCACGATCGGCATCCGGTGCAAACACCCACGGCTGCAGCCCCAACTCGCGCACAGTGGCGGCGTAACCGTCGCGGCGCTCCAGCGCACTGAAGTCGCCGGGCGCGCTGTTCTGTACAAACGCGATGCGTCGATAGCCTTTGTCATGCAGGTAGCGCGCGGCGCTGACGCCCACTTCAAAATGCGAAAAACCAATCTGCATCGGCTCGCGATCAGGTTGGTAATCCCAGGTTTCGATCACCGGAATATCCGCCTCGGCGATCATCTTTTCCGTGCCCACGCTGTGAAAGTGACTGGTCAACACCAGCGCTGCCGGCGACCAGCCGAGGAACGCGCGCACTGCGTTTTCTTCCTGCTCGGTGCTGAAGTAACTCGACGCCAACAACAGCTGATAACCGTGGCGACTGAGAGTGTCGCTGAAGCCTTGAATGGTGTTGGCGAAGATCGGCCCGGAGATGTTCGGGATAACCATGCCAACGATTTTGCCGCGCGCTGAAGCCAATCCACCGGCCACCAGATTCGGCACGTAGCCCAATGCTTCCACCACAGCCGCAATCCGCTCGCGGCGCTCAGGCGAGACTTGCTCAGGCTGATTGAAGTAACGCGACACGGTGATCGCCGAAACACCCGCTTGCCGAGCCACCGCATTCAGGGTCACGCGCCCGGCGCCACGGCGTTTGCGCGGCTTTTCTTCGCTCAAGGTTCGATCCTTCTTAGAAACCAAATCGCATATAAACGTAATTTTTCAGTATTGGACGCTCTATGCCCGAGTTGCCAATACTGGCGATGTTAGCGCTAACAAAGCGCGTTGTCTGCTACTCGCTCGAGCGAATGCCCAAGACACCGAAACAGGCGCTGTCGTCGCAGAACGGCAGTGGTTCAAGGCAACTTTCGAGCGGGCAGAGCATGCATAACATTCCTGGGGCGACACACAAACTGGCGCAATCGATTCGCGCTGCGGGCTGGCTACTCACCGGATTGGCCGCGTTGCCAATGCCCGCTGCGTTCGCCGCCGACAGCACTGAGCAAGAGCCGACACTCAAGTCCGTAACGGTCACCGCTACCCGCCGCGAAGAGTCGCTGCAAAAGGTCCCGGTGGCGGTCTCGGTGATCGATGGCGAACAGCTGGAACGCGACAATCGCAACGGCGTGGCGAGCATCGTCCAGCAAGTGCCGTCGCTGAATTTCCGCACCGGTGCATCGAATAAAGACACCTCGTTGTTCGTGCGCGGCGTGGGCACGATTTCCACTTCTCCAAGCGTTGAGCCGACCGTGGCCACGGTGATCGACGGCGTGGTGTATGCGCGTCCTGGTCAGTCGACTCTGGATCTGCTCGATCTGGAACGCGTCGAAGTGCTGCGTGGTCCGCAAGGCACGCTGTTCGGCAAGAACGCCTCGGCCGGCGTGCTGAATATCACCAGCAAGGCACCAACCAACCAGACCCACGGCTACATCGACCAGTCGTACTACAGCGGCAACGAAAGCCGCACGCGTTTCGGCATCGGCGGCAGCCTGATTCCGGACACGCTCAAAGGCTCGATCAGCACTTTGTTCGGCAGCTACGACGGCAACGTCGACAACCAACATAACGGGCACGAGGTCAACGGTTACAACCATCGCGGCGTGCGCGGCAAACTCGAATTCACCCCGAATGATGAGCTCACCTTCACCCTGATCGCCGACTACATGCAGTCGCACGACGACGCGCCTAACGGCGTGGTCAGCAAGTCGCTGACTCCGGCGTTCAGCAACGCGTTGCGCCCGGTAAATGCCAGCAGCCACAACCGCGACATCAACACCGACACGCGCAGCCACGTCGAGGACACCAACAAAGGTTTGTCCGGGCAACTCGACTGGCAACTCGGCGATTACACCCTGACGTCGATCACCGCGTGGCGCGGCTGGGACAACACCCAGTATCAGGACGGCGACCGTCTCGGCACGGTGACCGCAGCATTCCCCGGCACGGCGGACAAGGGCGATCTGGCCTTCGATCAATACTCGCAAGAGCTGCGCCTCGCTTCGCCAAAAGGTGAATTCCTCGAATACGTCGGTGGCCTGTTCTACATGCACGGCAAGGACGACGAGACCTATCAGCGCACACTCACCACAACCACCCGCACCGAGCGAGGCGTGGCCGATTACAGCACCACCAGCGACAGCTACGCGGTGTTCGGTGAGAGCACGCTGAATTTCACTTCGGACTTTCGTGGCATCGCCGGCCTGCGCTACACCCACGATGATCTGGAATACGATCACCGCCGCGTCTCGACCTCGGCGACCACCGTCAGCGGCATTCAACCAGCGACCAGCAGCTCCGGTTCGGTGGACGAGGACGGCTGGTCCGGGCGCCTCGGTGTGCAATACGACTTGAGCGATGCGGTCACCACCTATCTGACCTACTCGCGCGGCTACAAAGGCCCGGCCTACAACGTGTTCTTCAACATGCAGCCGCGCGACACCGAGGCGCTGAAACCGGAAACCTCCAACACTTGGGAAGCAGGGATCAAAGCCACCTCTTGGAACAATCGCCTGACCACCAACCTGGCAATTTTCCACAGTGATTACGACAACTATCAGGCGAACTTTTTTGACACCGTTGCCGGGCAAGTCGTGACGCGCCTGATCAATGCTGGCAGCGTCAGCACCGAGGGCGTGGAACTCGACTACGCGTTGCAGGCGACCCAGCAGCTGAAACTCTCCGGCGCACTGGCCTACACCCGCGCACGCATCGACGAATTCGCCTGCCCGGCAGGCGCGGCGGCATCGTGCAACGTCAACGGCAAACCGCTGCCGTTCAGCCCGGACTGGAAAAGCTACGTGCGCGCCGACTACACGATTCCGCTGGATAACGGCCTGGATATAGAACTCGGCACCGACTACAGCTGGCAGAGCGAAGTGCAGTACGACATCAGCCAGAACGTAGACACCAAGCAGGGCGCTTACGGCATCTGGAACGCCAGCATCGGATTGGCCGATTACACCAATGGCTGGCGCGTGGCGCTGCTCGGCAAAAACCTCGCGGACAAGTCTTATTCACCGCTGCTGGCCAGCGGCGGCAATTACATTTACCGCGCCGTGCCGCGGGACGATGAGCGCTACTTCGGCGTGCAACTGCGCAAGGATTTCTGAGATGAGCAGACAGCTGAAACTCGGCGCGTTTCTCATGGCCACCGGGCACCACGTGGCGGCGTGGCGGCATCCGGATGTACCGGCGAATGCCGGGCTGGATTTTGCTCATTACAAACGGCTGGCGCAGATCGCCGAAGCGGCAAAGTTTGATGCTTTGTTCCTCGCCGACAGCGTTGCAGCGCCGACCCACGACATCGCCAGCCGCATGGCGCGCTCGGATCACTTCGAGCCGCTGACTTTGCTCTCGGCACTCAGTGCCGTGACCGAGCACATCGGCCTGATCGCCACGGCGACCACCAGTTACAACGAGCCGTATCACGTGGCGCGCAAATTCGCTTCACTGGATCATTTGTCCGGCGGCCGTGCGGGGTGGAATCTGGTGACCTCGGACAACGCTGCCGAAGCGCTGAATTTCGGCCGCGACGAACACATCGGCCATGCTGAACGCTACAGCCGGGCACGTGAGTTTCATCAGGTGGTCACGGGGTTGTGGGACAGCTGGGAGGACGATGCCTTCATTCGCAACAAGGCCAGCGGTGCTTACTACGACCCGGCGAAGTTGCATGTGCTGAATCACGTCGGCGAACACTTTCGAGTCAAGGGCCCGATGAACGTCGCGCGTTCGCCGCAGGGGCAACCGGTGATTGTGCAGGCGGGGTCTTCGGAAACCGGTCGCGAACTGGCTGCGCAAACGGCTCAAGTGGTGTTCACCGCACAGACTTCGCTGGCCAGCGCCCAAGCGTTTTACGCCGACCTCAAAGGACGCTTGGCCAAGTTCGGCCGCAGCGCCGATTCATTGAAAATCATGCCGGGTGTTTTTGTCGTGGTTGGCGAGACAGAGCAGCAAGCGCTGGAGAAATATGAAACGTTTCAGCAATTAGTCGAACCCGAGGTTGGCGTGGCATTACTTGGGCGTATGCTGGGCAACTTCGATTTGTCGAAGTACCCGCTGCACGGGCCGTTGCCGGAATTGCCGCTGACCGACAGTGGCCAGCAGAGCCGTCAGAAACTGCTGACCGAACTGGCGGGCCGCGAGAACCTGACGCTCGCCGAACTCGGTCGCAGGATTGCCGGTGGTCGCGGGCATTACAGCCTGATCGGCACGCCGGCGCAGATTGCCGACCGCTTGCAGGAGTGGTTCGAGCAAGGCGCGGCGGATGGTTTCAACGTGCTGGTGCCGCATCTGCCCGGCGGTCTCGAAGACTTCGCCAACGGCGTAGTACCGGAACTGCAACGGCGCGGGCTGTTCAGAACCGAGTATGAAGGCCGAACCTTGCGCCAGAACCTTGGCCTCGCCCGGCCCGGCAATCGATTTGCGTAGCAATCGACACCCAATTCAAGACAGACAAGAGAGGATTCGATGACTTACACCGCTGCCGAAAACCGCTATGACTCCATCCCTTACCGCCGCGTCGGCCGCAGCGGACTGGTGCTGCCGGCGCTGTCGCTCGGCCTCTGGCACAACTTCGGCGACAGCACGCCGATCGATACCCAGCGCTCGCTGCTGCGCACCGCGTTCGACCTCGGTATCAATCACTTCGACCTGGCCAACAACTACGGCCCGCCGTACGGCAGCGCCGAGGTCAACTTCGGTCGTCTGCTGCGCGAAGACTTCAAGCAGTACCGCGATGAGCTGATCATTTCGAGCAAGGCCGGCTGGGACATGTGGCCCGGCCCGTATGGCCAAGGCGGCGGTTCGCGCAAATACGTGCTGGCCAGCCTCGACCAGAGCCTGCAACGCCTCGGTCTGGACTACGTGGATATCTTCTATTCGCACCGCTTCGACCCGGACACCCCGCTGGAAGAAACCGCCAGCGCCCTCGCCACTGCGGTGCAACAGGGCAAGGCGTTGTACATCGGCATCTCGTCGTATTCCGGGGTGAAAACCCGTGAGATTGCTGCGCTGCTCAAAGAATGGAAAGTGCCGCTGCTGATCCACCAACCGGCGTACAACCTGCTCAATCGCTGGGTGGAAAAAGACCTGCTCGACACCACCGAAGAGCTCGGCACTGGCGTGATTGCTTTCACACCGCTGGCGCAAGGTCTGTTGACCGACAAATATCTGAACGGCGTGCCGGCGGATGCGCGGGTCAATCGCCCGGGCGGCGGTTCGTTGCAGGCTTCGCACTTGTCCGAGGCGAATATTGCTCACGTGCGCGCGCTGAACGAGATTGCCAAGCGTCGCGGGCAGAGCCTGGCGCAACTGGCGCTGGCGTGGACACTGCGTGATCCGCGAGTGACTTCGGCGCTGATCGGTGCGAGCCGGCCGGAACAGATTATCGAGAACGTCGGGGCGTTGAAGAATTTGAGTTTCAGTGCGGAGGAATTGGCGGAGATTGACCGGTTTGCGCAGGAGGGCGGGATTAATCTTTGGGAGCGGCCTTCAACGGCTGAGTAACTGTTCGGCGCCGGATTCTTCGGCGCCTCTTCCGGCCCCATCGCTGGCAAGCCAGCTCCCACAGGTACAGCGGCGTTCACAAGTTTTGTGTACGCCACCAGTCCTGTGGGAGCGGGCTTGCCCGCGATGAGGCCCTCACATTCAACCAACTATTCTGGGTTCAGCGGAAGAAAGGCACATCCCCCAACACCGTAGCCCGCTGCATCACCCGCCGCGCCGGGCGGTAGTCGTCCACCGCATAATGCTGCGTCACGCGGTTATCCCAGAACGCAATATCGTCCTGCTGCCAACGCCAGCGAATGGTGAATTCCGGGCGTGTCGCATGCGCAAACAGAAACTTCAAAATCGCTTCGCTCTCGGTCTCCGACAGCTCATTGATCTTCGACGTGAAGCCTTCGTTGACGAACAGCGAGCGCCGTCCGCTCACCGGATGCGTGCGAATCACCGGGTGCGACAGCGGCGGATTCTTGCGCCGCGCTTCTTCCCACTGCGCCAGCGCTTGCGGCGTGTTGCCATAGCGCTCCAGCGGAAACGAACGAGTGAAATCGTGAGTCGCAGTCAGTCCTTCGAGCAAGCTCTTCATTGGCGCCGACAGTGATTCATACGCCGCAATCCCGCTGGCCCACAAAGTGTCACCACCGAACTCCGGCAGCAGCTTGGCGCTGAGCACAGCACCCATGGCGGGGGTCGACAGGAAGGTCACGTCGGTGTGCCAGATCGCGTTGTCGCGCACGTCGGTGACGGCGGTGTCGAGGATCAGCACTTCGGGTTGCTCCGGTACATTCGGGTAGATCGGGTGAATGTGCAGGTCGCCGAAATAGGCAGCGAAGCGTGCCTGTTGTGACGGCTCAATCGGCTGGTTGCGGAAGAACAACACCTGGTATTTGAGCAGCGCCTGTTCGATGGCGTCGCGTTGTTCCAGGTTCAGCGGCTGGCTGACATCGACGCCGCTGATCTGCGCGCCGAGGGCCGAGCTTAATGGAGTGATATGCAGGCTGCTCATGGTGGTTCTCTTCAATTCCGGGGCTATCAGTGGGCCTGGCCGTGCCACGGCACCAGTTTGCGTTGCAGGGCGCGCAGGCCCATTTCCATGGCGAAGGCGATCAGCGCGATGACCAGAATCCCCAGCACTACCACGTCGGTGACCAGAAACTGCGCGGCCGACTGCACCATGAAGCCCAAACCGCTGGTGGCGGCGATCAGTTCAGCGGCGACCAGGGTCGACCAGCCAACCCCCAGGCCAATGCGCACGCCAGTGAGAATGTCTGGCAGGGCGCTGGGCAAAATCACATGGCGAATCAGCTGTGCCCGCGTCGCGCCCAACGACTGCGCCGCGCGCAATTTGGCCGGGTCGACCGTGCGTACGCCGGTCGCGGTCGCGATGGCAATCGGCGCGAAAATCGCCAGGTAGATCAGCAGCACTTTCGACAACTCGCCGATGCCGCACCAGATCACGATCAGCGGCAAATAGGCGAGTGGCGGAATCGGCCGGTAGAACTCGATCAGCGGATCAAGCACGCCACGGGCGATGCGGTTGGAACCGATGGCGATGCCGACCGGCACCGCTGTCAGAATCGCGAAGCCGAGGCCCAGACCGATGCGGCTCAAACTCGCGCCCAAGTGCTGCCACAGGGTCGAGTCCATATAGCCAGTCGTCACCAGCAGCCAGCCTTTTTGCAGCACGGCGGAGGGTGGCGGCAGGAACAGCGGTTCGATCAAACCGCTGGCGGTTACGGCCCACCAGATCAGCACCAATGCCGACAATGTCAGCAGGCTGATCCAGCGCGTGCTCAGGCCGCGCCGAACCGGAATTACCACCGAAGTGCCGGCGGGTTTTACCGTGGCTGCAGAAACGTCGTAGCTGCTCATGCGCGCTCCTGCCGCTGGGCGGCGCTGCGTTGCGCGAACACTTTGCCAAGCACGTGTTCGCGGGTTTCGATGAAGCGCGGGTCGGATTTGATCGCCCGCGCCGACTCGCCAGCAGCGTAACGCTGGCCGAAATCCAGGTGCAGACGCTCGACGATCTGCCCCGGATTCGGCGCGAGCAGAATCAGGTCAGTGGCAAGGAACACCGCTTCTTCAATGTCGTGAGTAATCAGGAACACCGGTTTAGCGGTGCGTTGCCAGACTTGCAGCAACAGTTCCTGCATCTGTTCGCGGGTGAACGCATCGAGGGCGCCGAAGGGTTCGTCCATCAGCAACACGCGCGGATCGGCGGCGAGGGCGCGGGCCAGGCCAACGCGTTGTTTTTGGCCGCCCGAGAGCTGCCAGATGCGCCGGTTTTCGAAACCGGAGAGATCGACCAGCGCGAGCATTTCACGGGCGATTTTTTCGCGTTTGTCCTTTGCCACTCCGGCCAGTTCCAGACCGAAACCTACGTTGGCCAATACGTCCTGCCATGGCAGCAACGCGTCGTCCTGGAACACCACCCCGCGCTCGGCGCTTGGGCCTTTGACGGGCACGCCATCAAGGGTGATGCGCCCGGCACTCGGCTCGACGAAACCGGCAATCAGGTTCAACAGCGAAGTCTTGCCGCTGCCGGACGGGCCGAGGGCCACCAGCAATTGCTGAGGCCCGAGGGTCAGGGAGATATCCGCCAGCACAGGTGCAGGGCTGCCGGGATACTGTGCGCTGATACGCTCCAGCTGTAGCAAGGCCATCGCATTTAGCTCCCGATCAGTTGGTGATGTATTTGGCGCTGACGTACGGCGCGTAGTCCGGCAGTACCGCGTCGACCTTGCCTTGTTCCTTGAGGAACACGGCGGTGTCGGTGATGGCTTTGGTGGTCGGCGCGCCGAGGTCGCTGACCTGATCCGCCGCCAGCGGGTAGACGTTGCCTTGCAGCAGCAATGGAATATCGCTGGCCTTGGCGCCAGACAGTTTCACCAGCTTGTCGACGTTGCTTTGATCGGCGAGCCAGGCTTTCGGGTCTTTACGATAATCGGCGTAGGCGTCGAGCGTGACTTTGGCGAACGCGGTGACGATTTCCGGGTGCTTCTCGGCGAAGTCTTTACGCACGATCCACGCATCGAAAGTCGGCGCGCCGAACTTGGCCAGCTCACCGGAAGTGATCAGCACTTTGCCGTTTTCCTTGGCTACGCCCAGCGCCGGATCCCACACGTAAGTGGCGTCGATATCACCGCGCTTCCACGCGGCAATGATCGCTGGCGGGGCGAGGTTGAGCACGGTGACTTTCGAAGGATCGATGTTCCAGTGCTTCAGCGCAGCCAGCAGGCTGTAGTGACCGGTGGACACGAACGGCACGGCGATTTTCTTGCCGATCAGGTCCTGTGGCGTCTTGATTCCGGCGCCGTCGCGAGCGACCAGTGCTTCAGCGGCGCCGATCTGGGTGGCGATGAGGAAAGTTTCCACCGGGACTTTGCGCGTGATCGCAGCAGTCAGCGGGCTGGAACCGAGGTAGCCAATCTGCACGTCGCCGGAAGCGATCGCGGTGATGACGTCGGCGCCGTTATCAAATTTGCGCCAGTCGATTTTGGCGTGGGTGGCTTTTTCGTAAGCGCCGTCGGCCTGGGCGACTTTCGCCGGGTCAACGGTGGTTTGGTAGGCGACGGTGAAGTCGGCGGCCTGCGCCATAAAACTCGCGGCAGCCAGAGAGGCTGCTGCCAGCAGGCGAAGCGGGGAATTCAATTTCATGGGGGAGCTCCTCATCAGGCGGCCGAGGGTCGGCGTGTGAGGAGACTAAATGATCTAAGAATCCAGAAATAAATAACTTTTTCGAATTAGCTTATTAACGGAAAAATCTAAGGCAGGGATGAACTCTCGTGGCGAGGGAGCTTGCTCCCGCTGGAGGCCGAAGGACTCCCAAATCGATTCAACGCGGTGTGACAAGTAATCCGTGTTTTATGGGTTTGCGACTGCGGCGCAGCCGAGCGGGAGCAAGCTCCCTCGCCACAGGGGATCTCTGTCAATTACTGATCGCCAAAATACTCGCCTGATACGACCCGACAAACACATCAAAATCCCCAACCTCGTTCTGCTCAAGCTCTGCCTGCGCCGCCAGCGATGTCCGCGCCAGTTCCTCAAACTTCGCCTGTTCCTCAGCCGCTAACGGCTCGCTGCGGAAGTACTCGGCATGCTCCTGGCTCTTGCGCAGGGAGAACTGCGCAAAGCTTTCCTTATGTTCAGCCATCGCCGCCAACACTTGTGCCGACGGCGTCAGGGACGAATCCTTGACCTTGGCCAGTTGCATATCCAGCGCCTTGCTGTGAGCGTCGCCGCCGTGGCTTTGATCGAGCAGCGCGGCCAGTGGGGCGATCTGCTCCAGCAGCTCGGCGGCCCACGCCTTCATCTCGACCGGCTCACCGTCACGCTGCAATTGCAGGCCCGGACGGCGACCTTCCTTGACCACGCTGAGGAAGTTCGAAGTCGCGCCGCTGCAGGAGATGTTGGTCAGCAGCGGGCTGTCATTCAGCGCGCAGTACAGCAGGAACGCGTCGAGGAAGCGCGACTCGGTGAGGTCGATGCCCATCGGCAAAAACGGGTTGATGTCCAGGCAACGTACTTCGACGTACTGAATGCCACGCGCCACCAGCGCCTGAATCGGCCGCTCGCCGGTGTAGGTCACGCGTTTCGGGCGGATGTTCGAGTAGTACTCGTTTTCGATCTGCAGGATGTTGGTGTTGAGTTGCACCCACTCGCCGTCCTGGTGCGTACCGACTTCAACGTACGGCGCGTACGGCGTGGCCACGGCTTTGCGCAGGCTGTCGGTGTAGCTCGCCAGATCGTTGTAGCACGGCGTCAGGCCGGCCTGAGCGTTGCTCTGGTAACCGAGGTCGCTCATGCGCAGGCTGGTGGCGTAAGGCAGGTACAGGGTGTCCGGATCGAGCTGTTCGAGCTGATGCGAACGACCGCGCAGGAAGCCCGCGTCCAGCGCCGGCGAGGCTCCGAACAGGTACATCAGCAGCCAGCTGTAGCGGCGGAAGTTGCGGATCAGTGCGATGTAGGAAACCGACTGAAAATCGCGGTCAGTGCCGACAAAGCCTTCAGATTCTTTCAGCAGCGGCCAGAGTTTTTCCGGCAGGGAAAAATTGTAGTGAATCCCGGCGATGCACTGCATGGTCTTGCCGTAACGCAGGGCCAGGCCCTTGCGATAGACGTATTTGAGCTGACCGATGTTGGAGCTGCCGTAGTAGGCGATCGGGATATCTTCCTCGGCCGGCAACGGGCACGGCATCGATGGACTCCACAGGTACTCGTTGCCGAGCTTGCTGTAGGCGAAGCGATGAATCTTGTCGAGGCTGGCCAGCGTATCGGCCGGATCCGGCAGGGCAGGCGTGATGAACTCCAGCAGCGACTCGGAATAGTCGGTGGTGATCTGTTCGTTGGTCAACGCGGAACCCAGGCTTTCGGGATGCGGTGTTTGCGCCAGACGACCCTCGCCGGTCACGCGCAGGCATTCACGTTCGATACCGTGCAGGCACTGCTCGAGCAGAGAGAGGTTGGCGCGCTCACCGAGCAGAGCCAGGCGGCGGTTGAGAAGTTCGCTCAATTTGGATTCCTTCACGCGTCAGTCGCCCCAATATGGGGGTGGGCAGGACGGTCTACAAGGGTGAAGTTGAAACTGGCGTTTTCGCCTGGTTTTCGGGCCATGGAAGCCCCACTGGAAATGCCGACTTCGTTCCCTGAATCTGGCAGACGCGGGCGAAGAAAATTCCAACGCTGCGGTCACAGCGCCGAAATTAACTCAAAATGATGGGCAACATCTACAGGACAGCGAACGTGCCTTGCGCTTTTGCGACCAGTTTGTCGCCCTGCATCACATCGGCTTCAACCACCAGCGTGCGTCGGCCCGGGTGGATGACCCGCGCCGTGCACAACACCTCGCCGTCGGAAACGGCGCGGATGTAGTTGATCTTGCATTCGATGGTCGCACTTTGCTGATCAAAGCCGTGGGTGCTGGAACAGGCCAGCCCCATGGCGATGTCGACCAGGCTGAACAGCGCGCCGCCGTGCAGTTTGTTGCCACGGTTGCGCAACTGCGGTTCCAGCGCCAGGGCAACTTGCGCCACCCCGGTTTCCAGACTGTGCAGGCGGCAGCCCAACAGCTTGAAAAATGCGCTCTCGACCAGCCCGGCCGGAATTTCCATCAGCGCTTCTTCAACTGCTTGGCGTTGGCGAACAGCGACGCCATGGCGTTGTTGCTCGGCGCGGCAGTCGCGGTTGGGGCTTCTTTACGCGGCGCGTTGCCGGAAGACTGTCGCGAAGCCGAGCCCGGACGCGAGCCACGTGCGCCGTCGATTTTCTCGCCCGGCGCGTCGCCCATGCGCATCGACAGACCTACGCGTTTGCGCGGGATATCGACTTCCATGACTTTCACTTTCACCACGTCGCCGGCCTTGACCGCTTCGCGTGGGTCCTTGATGAATTTCTCCGACAGCGCCGAGATATGCACCAGACCATCCTGATGCACACCAATGTCGACGAACGCGCCGAACGCCGTGACGTTAGTCACTACGCCTTCGAGAATCATCCCCAGCTCCAGGTCCTTGAGCTCTTCGACGCCTTCCTGGAACTCGGCAGTCTTGAACTCCGGACGCGGATCGCGGCCCGGTTTTTCCAGCTCTTGCAGAATGTCGGTGACGGTTGGCAGACCAAAAGTCTCGTCGGTGAATTTCTTCGGATCCAGACGTTTCAGGAACGCGGCATCACCGATCAGCGAGCGAATATCGCGGTCGGTTTCAGCGGCGATGCGCTGTACCAGCGGATAGGCTTCCGGGTGCACCGCCGAGGAATCCAGCGGGTTGTCGCCGTTCATCACGCGCAAGAAGCCGGCAGCCTGTTCAAAGGTTTTTTCGCCCAGACGTGCGACTTTCTTCAAGGCGGCGCGGGTTTTGAATGCACCGTTTTCGTCACGGTGGGTAACGATATTCTGCGCCAGGGTCGCGTTGAGGCCGGAGATCCGTGCCAGCAGCGCCACGGAAGCAGTGTTCACGTCGACACCGACGGCGTTCACGCAATCCTCGACCACTGCGTCCAGACCGCGCGCCAGTTTCAGCTGCGATACGTCGTGCTGGTACTGGCCGACGCCGATGGATTTCGGATCGATCTTCACCAGCTCTGCCAGTGGATCCTGCAAGCGGCGGGCGATGGACACTGCGCCACGGATCGACACGTCCAGATCCGGGAATTCCTTGGCTGCCAGTTCCGACGCCGAGTACACCGATGCTCCGGCCTCGGAAACCATGACCTTGGTCATTTTCATGGCTGGGTATTTTTTGATCAGCTCGATGGCCAGCTTGTCGGTTTCCCGGCTGGCGGTGCCGTTGCCGATGGCGATCAGGTCGACCGAGTGCTTGGCGCACAGAGCAGCCAGCACAGCGTGGGTCTGATCCCACTTGTTGTGCGGCACGTGCGGATAAACCGTGGTGTGATCGAGCAGCTTGCCGGTGGAGTCGACCACAGCAACCTTGCAACCGGTACGCAAGCCCGGGTCGAGACCCAAGGTGGCGCGCGGGCCGGCCGGAGCCGCCAGCAGCAAGTCGTGCAGATTGTGCGCGAACACGTTGATCGCCTCGGCTTCAGCGCCGTCACGCAGCTCGCCGAGCAGGTCGGTTTCGAGGTGGGTGTAGAGCTTGACCTTCCAGGTCCAGCGCACTACTTCGCCAAGCCATTTGTCCGCCGGACGGCCCTGATTCTGGATGCCGAATTGCTGGCCGATCATGCCTTCGCACGGGTGCATGGTGCCCGGCAGTTCGTCGCCGACTTTCAGTGCGGAGCTGAGAATGCCTTCGTTGCGGCCACGGAAAATCGCCAACGCACGGTGCGATGGCATGCTCTTCAGTGGTTCGTCGTGTTCGAAGTAATCGCGGAATTTGGCGCCGGCCTCTTCCTTGCCGGCGATCACGCGGGCACTCAGGGTGGCTTCCTGTTTCAGGTAATTGCGCAGTTTTTCCAGCAGGTTGGCGTCTTCGGCGAAGCGCTCCATGAGGATGTACTTGGCGCCTTCGAGCGCAGCTTTTACATCGGCCACGCCTTTTTCGGCGTCGATGAAGCGTGCGGCTTCGGTTTCCGGCGTCAGCGATGGGTCGTTGAACAGACCGTCGGCCAACTCGCCGAGGCCGGCTTCGAGGGCAATCTGGCCCTTGGTGCGGCGCTTCTGCTTGTACGGCAGGTACAAGTCTTCGAGGCGGGTCTTGGTGTCGGCAAGCTTGATGTCGCGTTCCAGTTCAGGGGTGAGTTTGCCCTGCTCCTGAATGCTGGCGAGGATGCTGATACGCCGTTCGTCGAGTTCTCGCAGGTAGCGCAGACGTTCTTCCAGATGACGCAACTGGGTGTCATCGAGGCTGCCGGTGACTTCTTTCCGGTAACGGGCGATGAAGGGCACGGTCGAGCCTTCATCGAGTAGCGCGACGGCCGCTTCGACCTGTTGTGGGCGTACGCCGAGTTCCTCGGCGATGCGGCTGTTGATGCTGTCCATAAAACCACCTGACAAATTGTGAAAGCAGGCTCGCAGGCACGGAAATACAGGCCCGGAGTCTGGTTGAGCGGCCTGGTACTCACCGCTGCCTGGGTCAAGAGGCATGCCATTGACCCGTGAAATCGAACAATTACTGCGCTGGCCATGGAAAAAACCAGCGGCCATCTAAGGTAACGATTCAGACGTTGCCTGACACAAAACGCCGCGCATTATAACCAGCGTTCTGACATTCGGGGGCGACGCAGTCTGTAGGCATAAACCCCGGTTTTCTGGCAGCGAAGGAAAAATCTGCTAACAATGCACACGGTGCGTATAACGACAGCTACGCCATAATGCGCGCCGAGCTAAAAGGAGCATCTAATGAGCAGCACTGCACAACCTGCTGAAGGCGAAAAAATTCTTATTGTTGACGACGATCCTGGGCTGAGCAGCCTGCTGGAGCGCTTTTTCGTTAGCAAGGGCTACCGTGCCCGCGCTGTACCGAACACTGAGCAGATGGACCGTTTGCTGGCCCGCGAAGTGTTCAATCTGGTGGTTCTCGACCTGATGCTGCCCGGCGAAGACGGCCTGACCGCTTGCCGCCGCCTGCGTGGCGCGAACAATCAGATCCCGATCATCATGCTCACCGCCAAGGGCGACGAGCTGAGCCGCATCAAGGGCCTGGAACTGGGCGCCGACGATTACCTGGCCAAGCCGTTCAACCCGGACGAACTGATGGCCCGGGTCAAAGCGGTCCTGCGCCGTCAGGCCGCACCGGTACCGGGCGCGCCGGGCAGCGAAGACGAAAACGTCACGTTCGGCGATTACGTGCTGTCGCTGGCGACCCGCGAACTCAAGCGTGGCGACGAAGTACACATGCTCACTACCGGTGAGTTCGCGGTACTCAAGGCCTTGGTGATGAACGCGCGTCAGCCACTGACCCGCGACAAGCTGATGAATCTGGCCCGTGGTCGTGAATGGGATGCTCTGGAGCGTTCCATCGACGTGCAGATTTCCCGTCTGCGCCGGATGATCGAACCCGATCCGTCCAAACCGCGTTATATCCAGACGGTCTGGGGCGTGGGCTACGTGTTCGTACCGGATGGCAACGCCACCAAGTGATTGGTGATTTGTAGGAGCGGGTCTGGCGGATGAGTTGTCCGCAGACTCGCCATCCGCAATATGCGAGCATTGCTCGCTCCTGCAAGTGTGTAGCGCTTATCCATGAAAACCCCCGTCTGGTTCCCGCAAAGTTTCTTCTCCCGCACCCTGTGGCTGGTGCTCATCGTCGTGCTGTTTTCCAAGGCGCTGACCCTGGTTTATCTGTTGATGAACGAGGACGTGCTGGTGGATCGCCAATACAGCCACGGCGTGGCCCTGACGTTGCGCGCCTATTGGGCGGCCGACGAAGAAAACCGCGAGAAGATTGCCGATGCCGCAACCCTGATCCGCGTGGTCGGCGCCGGTGTGCCGGAAGGCGAACAGCACTGGCCGTACAGCGAAATCTACCAGCGGCAGATGCAGGCAGAACTCGGTGCCGACACCGAAGTGCGCTTGCGTATGCACTCGCCGCCGGCGCTGTGGGTGCGCGCGCCTAGCCTGGGTGATGGCTGGCTGAAAGTGCCGCTGTACCCGCATCCGTTGCGCGGACAGAAGATCTGGAACGTGCTCGGCTGGTTCCTCGCCATCGGCTTGCTGTCCACCGCATCGGCGTGGATTTTTGTCAGCCAGCTCAATCAACCTTTGAAGCGCTTGGTCTACGCCGCCCGGCAACTGGGTCAGGGTCGCAGCGTGCGCCTGCCGATCAGCGACACGCCGAGTGAGATGACCGAGGTTTACCGCGCTTTCAACCAGATGGCCGAGGATGTCGAACAGGCCGGCCGCGAGCGTGAACTGATGCTGGCGGGTGTGTCTCACGATTTGCGTACACCGCTGACGCGCCTGCGCTTGTCGCTTGAGCTGATGGGCGATCACACCGATCTGACTGACGACATGGTGCGCGACATCGAAGACATGGACGCGATTCTCGACCAGTTCCTCGCGTTCATTCGTGACGGTCGTGACGAAACCGTGGAAGAGGTGGATCTCAGCGATCTGGTGCGTGAAGTGGCTGCGCCGTACAACCAGAGCGAAGAGAAAGTGCGTTTGCGTCTGGAGCCTATTCAGCCGTTCCCGTTACGCCGGGTGTCGATGAAACGCTTGCTGAACAACCTGATTGGCAATGCCTTGAATCACGCGGGTAGCGGGGTTGAAGTGGCGGCTTATGTATCCGGCGACACCAGTGCGCCGTATGTGGTGCTGAGTGTGATGGACCGTGGCGCGGGGATTGACCCGTCCGAGCTTGAGGCGATTTTCAATCCGTTTACCCGTGGTGATCGGGCGCGGGGCGGGAAGGGGACTGGCTTGGGGCTGGCGATCGTCAAGCGGATTGCTTCGATGCATGGCGGCAATGTTGAGTTGCGCAATCGGTCCGGGGGTGGGCTGGAGGCGCGGGTTCGGTTGCCGCTGGGGTTGATGCTTCCAAGAGACGCCGTTTAACCTTGTGGCGAGGGAGCTTGCTCCCGCTGGAGGCCGAAGGACTCCCGATCCAGACAACCGCGTTCGCTGCTAGAACAAGGTTGCCTGGTTCACGACTGCTGCGCAGCCGAGCGGGAGCAAGCTCCCTCGCCACAGGGGAACAAGCTGCTTTTAACCCTTGCCTTTGGTGCGAGTCATATTCGGCCCGCCATTCTTCTCAAGATGCTCAATGATGATCCCCGCCACATTCTTCCCGGTGGTGGTCTCGATCCCTTCCAGCCCCGGCGACGAGTTCACTTCCATCACCAGCGGCCCGTGATTGGAACGCAAGATATCCACACCCGCCACCGCCAGTCCCATGACCTTGGCTGCGCGCAACGCAGTCATGCGTTCTTCCGGGGTGATCTTGATCAGGCTGGCGCTGCCGCCGCGATGCAGGTTGGAGCGAAATTCCCCAGGCTTGGCCTGACGCTTCATCGCTGCGATCACCTTGTCGCCAACCACGAAGCAACGGATGTCGGCACCGCCGGCCTCCTTGATGTATTCCTGGACCATGATGTTCTGCTTCAAACCCATGAACGCTTCGATCACCGACTCCGCGGCCGTCGCGGTTTCGCACAAGACCACGCCGATGCCCTGGGTGCCCTCCAGCACCTTGATCACCAGCGGCGCGCCGTTGACCATGTCGATCAGGTCTGGAATGTCATCCGGCGAATGCGCGAAGCCAGTTACCGGCAGACCGATACCGCGGCGCGACAGCAGTTGCAGCGAACGCAACTTGTCCCGTGAACGGGCAATCGCCACCGATTCGTTGAGCGGGAACACCCCCATCATTTCGAACTGACGCAACACTGCGCAGCCATAAAACGTCACCGACGCGCCGATTCGCGGAATCACTGCATCGAAGCCTTCCAGCGGTTTGCCACGGTAGTGGATCTGCGGCTTGTGGCTGGCAATGTTCATATAGGCGCGCAAGGTGTCGATCACCACCATTTCATGCCCGCGCTCGGTTCCGGCTTCGACCAGACGGCGGGTGGAATACAGACGCGGATTGCGCGACAGCACAGCGATCTTCATGCAACACCTGTGGAAGAGGTAGATACCGGGAACACCGGCTTGTCTTGTACATATTTGATGCCCGGATTGACCACCAGGTGGCCGTCGATCAGGGCTTTGGAACCGAGCAACAGGCGATAACGCATGGACTTGCGGCAGGCGAGGGTGAACTCGATCGGCCAGACTCGATCACCCAGGGCCAGCGTCGTGCTGATCACGTAGCGCTCCTGCGCGTGGCCGTTAGAGCTTTTGATAGTCTTGCGGGTCACCAGCGGTGCTTCGCAACGCCGGTGGCGCAGTTGCACCACCGTGCCCAGGTGCGCGGTGAAACGCACCCATTTCTGGCCATCGCGCTCAAACGGCTCGATGTCAGTGGCGTGCAGGCTGGAGGTGCTGGCACCGGTGTCGATTTTTGCCCGAAGGCCGGCGACTCCCAGATCTGGGAGCGCCACCCACTCGCGCAGACCGACAACGGTCAAATGGTCAAATGTCTTCAAAAAAATGCTCAACCGGTGAAAACTGCCGACGGGCCTGTATTGGCTCGGATTGGCGGTATTCACGCAGAATAATGGTTAAAAGGCGACAGATATCGACGGCCCGGATTGTTGGTAGTTCAAGCCAGACGGCGACGCGCACATTGTAATGCGCGTCGGGGTAATTCATGGCATGACAGGAACGGTAGTACAGTTCACCAATATTTCAGAATGAGGACATGCCATGGCACAAAAAAGCGAAGAGGACGATAAGGTCCGTCTCGACAAGTGGCTATGGGCTGCGCGCTTTTACAAAACCCGCGCCTTGGCCAAAGCCGCCATCGAGAGTGGCAAGGTGCATTGTCGGGGAGAGCGCTGCAAGCCTGGCAAAGAGCCACGCATCGGCGATGAATTCGAGATTCGCACCGGGTTCGATTCAAAAGTTGTCGTGGTGCAGGCTCTGTCGATCGTACGCCGTGGCGCGCCTGAGGCGCAGACGCTGTATGCGGAGACCGAAGCCAGCATCGCCAAGCGCGAAGCGTCCGCCGAGATGCGCAAGGCCGGTGCGATTGGCGTGACCACCGATGGCAAGCCGAGCAAAAAGCAGCGGCGGGATCTGTTCAAATTTCGTGGGAACAGCAGCAGCGAGTAAGGATGATATTTGTGTAGTGATTGTTGCGGCCTCATCGCTAGCAGGCTAGCTCCCACAGTGAAATGCATTCCAATGTGGGAGCCAGCCTGCTGGCGATCGAGTGCGCAGCACTCGCCATAGGCGACGCAGTATCAGGCGCTACGCACCACACTCATCCGCGAAACCACCGGCAATTTGCCCAGCAAACTAAAAATCGGCGCCGTGACCTTCAGCCAGAAATTCGCCGCGTGATAAGCAAACGGCGTGTAGTAACCCCAGCCCAACGCCCAAACCGCCAACAGCATTCCGCCGATGTAGTCGTCCTGACCCCAATGCGCACCAGCCACCAAACGCGGCAGCATGAACAACAGCGCCAGACCCCACACCGCCAGAAACTGGCCAACCGTGCGGCTGAACACGCCCATGAACAGCGCCCAGATCAGCAATACCGAAGCATGGTCACCGGGAAAGCTCTGGCTCGAGCGATCCTTCAGCTCCCAGGTTTTCTCAAGGTGCGGGAAGTAATCGCTCAGATGCACCGCGCCTTCGAGCACCATCGACGGGCTGCTGTGTTGCCAGCCCATGCGATCGGCGAACTTGGAGAACAGCGCGCGAATCACCACCATCAACAGCAGAATCGAGAAAAAACCGAAAAACGCCCGGCGTGCATCAATCGCCTTGAACACCCAGTCGCCTTTGATGAGAAGCGTCAGCAGAATCAGTCCGACAACGATGTCGAACGGGCGCAGACTTGCAATTGCCCAGATGTGGAGCCATATGGGGTTGCTGGCCAGTGGCGTATTGAGCGAGCGGAACAGCCACTCGTCGAAAAGCACACACAGCATCTGACCCGTAGGCCATAACCAGAAAGCCAGTAGCGCCAACGGCACCACATTGCACAGAACCAGCCGGCCGAGGTTCCATCTGGATTGGAACAAACCCGGATTGTTCATAAAATGCCTCCCGTGGCTGAACGTTACGCACCAAACAGGTGCAAAGAAGCGCGGCATTCTCATATCTTGTAACCATTTTGTCATCAATTCAGATACCCAGACCTATGACCGATCTCCCGGATACCGACTACACCCAACGCTTCATCTTCGATGACAGCGACACTCGCGGCGAATTGGTGTCGCTGGAACGCAGCTATGCCGAAGTGCTCGCCAAGCATCCGTACCCGGAGCCGGTCGCGCAGTTGCTCGGCGAGCTGATGGCTGCCGCGTCGTTGCTGGTTGGCACGCTGAAATTCGACGGCTTGCTGATTCTGCAGGCGCGCTCCGAAGGCCCGATCCCGATGCTGATGATCGAGTGCTCCAGCGAGCGCGAAATCCGTGGTTTGGCTCGTTATCACGCGGACCAGATCGCCCCGGACGCGACCCTCAGCGACCTGATGCCGAACGGCGTCCTGGCCCTGACCGTCGATCCGACCGTTGGCCAACGCTACCAGGGTATCGTCGATCTCGACGGCGAAACCCTCTCCGAGTGCTTCACCAACTACTTCGTCATGTCGCAACAGGTGGGCACGCGGTTCTGGCTGTACGCCGATGGCCGTCGCGCCCGTGGTCTGCTGTTGCAACAGCTGCCGGCCGACCGCTTGAAGGACGAAGAAGAACGCGCCGCC
Source organism: Pseudomonas sp. TWP3-1 (assembly GCF_049896625.1). Lineage (NCBI taxonomy): Bacteria > Pseudomonadati > Pseudomonadota > Gammaproteobacteria > Pseudomonadales > Pseudomonadaceae > Pseudomonas > Pseudomonas sp. TWP3-1. The sequence goes on along the minus strand of NZ_JAFCUQ010000002.1, from coordinate 314,737 downwards.
AGTTGGCAGCACATCACCGCGCTGGGCAGTACATTGACCGCCGATGAACTGTTGAGCCTGGACAACGAAACCGTGCTGCACCGTCTCTACCATGAAGAGCAGGTGCGTCTGTTTGATGTGCAGCATTTGCATTTCCATTGCAGCTGCTCGCGTGAGCGTTCGGGCAATGCGCTGGTCAGCCTCGGTCTGGAAGATGCGCAGGCACTGGTCATCGAGCACGGTGGAAATATCGAGATCGATTGCCAGTTCTGCAACGAACGCTACCTGTTTGATGCGACAGATGTTGTCCAATTGTTCGCTGGCGCAGGCGTAGAGACCCCGTCAGATACCCGGCACTAAAACGGTTCAGCGCAGGTAAATTCACTGCGCTACGACGGAATTACGCCGTTACGACGGGAGGACCCTACTCTTTTTGGGCGTTTCTGGCATAATCCGGCCCACTTTTTGTCGCGGTAGTAGTGCACGACTTTCTACTACAAAACGTTTGGAGCACACTCGGCCACTGGCCGACGGGGAATCTCATGACGCAAGCCAATAACGCCGTGTACACCGATCTGAGTGTTGATGATCTGGTAAAAGAAGCCCTGAACCGCGGTGAGGGCGAGCTTGCCGATACCGGCGCTCTGGTTGTTCGCACCGGTCATCGCACCGGTCGTTCGCCAGTCGATCGCTTCATCGTTGAAGAGCCTTCCACCCAGGCCGCTATCGCCTGGGGCCCGATCAACCGCAAGTTCCCGGCCGACAAGTTCGATGCCCTGTGGGACCGCGTTGAAGCATTCAACAACGCACAAGAGCATTTCGTTTCCCACGTGCATGTAGGCGCGGCCGACGATCACTACCTCGCCGTGAAAATGACCACTCAGACTGCCTGGCAGAACCTGTTCGGTCGTTGCCTGTTCATCAATCCGGAAAAGTACAACCCGGCTGGCCGCGATGAGTGGCAAGTGCTCAACGTTGCCAACTTCGAGTGCGTGCCCGAGCGTGACGGCACCAACTCCGATGGTTGCGTGATCCTCAACTTCGCCCAGAAAAAAGTCCTGATTGCTGGCATGCGTTACGCCGGTGAGATGAAGAAAGCCATGTTCTCGGTGCAGAACTTCCTGCTGCCGGCTGCTGACGTACTGCCTATGCACTGCGCGGCAAACATCGGCGAAGAAGGCGACGTGACCCTGTTCTTCGGTCTGTCCGGCACTGGCAAAACCACTCTGTCGGCCGACGAAAGCCGTTACCTGATCGGTGACGACGAACACGGCTGGGGCGAAGGCGTTGTTTTCAACATCGAAGGCGGCTGCTACGCCAAATGCATCGACTTGTCCGAGAAGAACGAGCCGGTCATCTGGAAAGCTATCAAGCACGGCGCAGTGCTGGAAAACGTCGTTATCGACGATGCCAAGCACGCCGACTATGCCGATGTCAGCCTGACCCAGAACAGCCGCGCCGCCTACCCGCTGGAACACGTTGCCAAGCGCTCCGAGAAGAACCTCGGTGGCGAGCCGAACGCAGTAATCTTCCTGACCTGCGACCTGACCGGCGTGCTGCCGCCAGTGTCGATCCTCAACGAAGAACAAGCGGCCTACCACTTCCTGTCCGGCTACACCGCTCTGGTGGGCTCGACTGAAATGGGTTCGGGCAGCGGCATCAAGTCGACCTTCTCCACCTGCTTCGGCGCACCGTTCTTCCCGCGCCCGGCCGGCGAATACGCAGAGCTGCTGATCAAGCGTATCCGCGGCTTCGGCTCCAAGGTCTACCTGGTCAACACCGGCTGGACCGGCGGCGGCTACGGTGTCGGCAAACGCTTCAACATCCCGACTACCCGCGCAGTCATCGCAGCGATCCAGAGCGGCGCCCTGATCGGCACTGCAACCGAGCACCTGGACACCATCAACCTCGACGTGCCACTGGCCGTACCGGGCGTTGAAACTGGCCTGTTGAACCCACGCAACACCTGGGCTGACAAGGCTGCATACGACGAAGCCGCCAAAGCATTGGCCGGTCTGTTCATCGAGAACTTCAAGAAGTTCGAAGTGAGCGACGCGATCAAGGCTGCTGGTCCGAAGTTGTAAGACTTAGGTCTGGTGAATGAGAAAGCCGCCTTTTAGGGCGGCTTTTTTGTGGATAACGGTTTGATGACGCTTACTTTCACTTTTCCGACAGTTGAAAAGCAGGAGCCATATTTTCCTGTTCACGCCTTGGAATGCCAAGCGCGCTGGCCAATGTCGGCCACTGCATAACGGTTAGCTGAAAGTCATTGATGATCTGTTCGGCATCTTCGTTATTAACGCGGAAAGTTCCCGCCACTTCTCGCGCCAGCTCCAGATCCAAAGCGTTATCGGAGTCCGTGATGTTCAGCTTCAACCCATCAGCATGCGCTACCGGATTCATGTCATAAGCCTCGGATAGCCGCCACCCGCGACCAGGATCGAGAATGAAGCCGTGATTGCGCAGATGGTCATCGGTGTTCGAGACCAGAATGTTGAAGACTATTCGTGACCATAACTCGCGCAGGTCGGTGTCTACATCGGAGCCATGCTCAATGATTACCCGAGCCAATTCCATGTAGCTCGCGCCAGTCGAAGCATCGTCGCCGTCGACGCGGTCAGTCATGGTCATGGCAGAGGCGAAGTGGAAACGGCCACCGCTTTCGTTTCGGTCAAAACGTTTGACCATAAAGCAGTGGTGATCACTGGCGTAGCGTTGAGCGGTACCGGTTGCGACCCTTAATCCACAGTTATTGGCGAGAGCATTCACCACCATTTCCCAGCCCCCGACGTCGTAGTCGTCTCGAATGCTCGGAAATTTGGCGATCCACAGTTGCCCGCGCTGGTCTGCGACGCTGGCCTTAGGTCTTGCGCCACCCAGTGATCCGCCGGGTGCGATCAGCATTCTTAGCCATTCGCCACCTTCGACTGATGTATTGTCGGGATCGTTTTCCAGTGCGCGGCTTGCTTGCTCCAACGCGCGCAATTTCAGGAATGGTGGCGCCGCCATGTTTTCTCGGTCATCGAGAAAGCGGCCCTCATCATTGAGTTTGTAGCGCAGGGCTCCTACTCGAAAGGCATCATGCACTCCTAGCAGGTAATCGGACTCAAAGAGCTTGCTGCCTCCAGGCACTATTGCGTCGCGAATTTCTCGTTCCAAACGCCGCTTCATCAGCAAACGTCCCCATCTATCAGGGCTTGAGTCTGCGAACACCCCGAATTGGGATTGATGACCACCCGGAAACTGGTGCCCCTGGAAAAGTTTGATCCGGGGATCCAGCCCCATGAAGCTCAATTCCGGATCCGCAAGTGCGGCAGGATCGTACTCAAACTGGAACCCTTCGTTAGCTCGGGCCTTTCTGGCGTGCAGAAACCCTAAGCGTCTCGCGCCCTTTAAGGATTCCCAGGCTGCATAAACGGCAATTCGCGTCATTCTTTACCTGGCTTCGGGTCGGTTTTCTTCTTGTTCAGCAGATCGGAAAGCGAGTGGGTGTTGAGCGGAAAGTCTTTGGTCAGGTTTGCGATGTACGCGCTGTCCTCAATTACCCCGGTATTTGTGCCATTGGCTGGGGGCGATTTGTTGATCTTCGCCGTTCCACGGACTCTCTGGGGTTTTGCTCCTGGCAGCAACTGGGCATCTTGCAGTTGGCGTCCCAGATCATCGACGTCGGCCATTTTTTTCAAGTCCTTCTCCAAGCCAAGCACCTGCATCACCGACAGATAAGCCCCCATGGTGACGCCCGACCCACCGGACTCTAGCGAGCGCAGTGTTGTCAGCGACATGCCCGATCTTTCGGCGACTTGTCTGGCGGTCAGCTTGCGGCGCAGGCGAGCCAGTTTCAGTCGCTCGCCAAACTCTGAAAGCAGTCTGGATGTGGCGGGCAGCAGCGGCGCTGTTTTCTTAGCCATGTGCCAATATTCCCTCAGTTTTTTAGCTTAACTGCCAGAATAATAGCACTTGAAAGGGGGCATGCTTGATCGAGTTAAATGAGTAAAGTGATTGGTTAAGTATCAATATTCCAGTGCTTTCATCGCTAGGTAGGCAGAATATTGCCACTTAGCTGCGCTGGAGGATTCGTGCCGATGGTCATCCTGGGCGGTTACAGTGGCCACGTTTGCCGACAGGTTCGATTTATCTGGCTCCAATCTAGCCAGTTCGTTCTTCGGTGTTTCAACATGGAACTTGCGAGAGGGACGCTGCAAACCTCGAACGATGTCGTCCATCTCTCGAACGCTTTCAAGTAACTCTTCAAAAAATCGGCTCATGGTTGTTACCTGATTTGGATCATTCCCACGCGAAGCGCAGGAATGAGTTCTCCCTTGGCTTCAGGCCGGTGCTTTCCAATTCATCATGCGTTGCTGCGCAACCTGCAGCAGGTCACAGCCGTCCTGGGTCAGTATGTAGAGCGCATGAGTGATATGGGGGATGTCTTTGACGTCGGCTTGTTTGAAGCAGAGGCAGTAGAGGGTTTCGAGCAGATCGGCGGATGCGCGCAGGCGTTGGAAGGCGCATTCGAGGATGTCTTGCGGGTTGGCTTCTGTGTCGATCACCAAGGGCTTGGTGTCGGTGAGGTTGGATTCGAGTGGCTGGTAGCGATCGGTGGGGAACTGTTTCCGTGAATTCATAAATGCGATCTCTGTAGGCTTCGGATAAACCGCTGCTACCGTGACCAAGCGGTGGAGGCGGACTGTGTTCAAGTTGGTCAAACCGGCAGAGATAACCCGGTACGCCGAAGCGTCCCAAACACAGCCGCCATAAAGCGAGCCGACAAAAAACGTCGGCAGCATACAAGGGCATGCATCCGTTATCTCTGTTTTTTCAGGTGACCAAACCTGAGCCGCTGATTCTTGCAGCGGCGAAGTCGACTATAGATTCGACCCACCAAGCGGCGATAGGCGATAAAGAGTCTTCACTTGTAGGAACAGGACGAAGTTCGCATAGGCCGTTGCTGTAGGTTTTTTCGTCGCCTCAACCAATATGCTGATACGCCGCAACATCCCCCAGCGCGGTGCTCAGCCCCGTGGCCGGCGCGTAGATCGTGCCCTTCACCGCCGAAAACATCACGCCTTTGCTGCCCAGCGAAACGTAGCGCTCGCCTTGATCCAGTTCGGTGAAATAGGTGTAGGAATGCTTTTCCATCGCCTTGTACTGCGCGGCGGCGCGGGTCATGGCGTTGTGGTGGGTTTGCAGGTCGGCTTGGGTCAGGTTGAGTGGCTTGGCCAGCGTAACGCCCCAGCGCTTGAGGCAGGTTTCTGCGAAGTGACGGACGATCAGGCCCGGTTCGGCCAGCACTTTCGCGCCAGCGACGCCATCGGCCGCGGCATTGCCTACCAGTGTGGCGTGGCGGCCGGGCATTGGGAAAATGCTGGTTTTGGTGCCGGTGGCCGTTTGCGGGATGACGCAGCTGAAGCCTTTCGAGCGTTCGTCGCGTGCGTAGAAGCCCACGTACTCTTTTACGTTGTAATTGAGTTTGACCCGGTTCTCCTGAAAGTTGCCGATGCCCGGCACCGGATCAATCGCGAAGATGTTCACCGGGATGTTCTTCAGTGCGCTGTCGTTGAACATTGCGTTGGCCAGCATATGGCAACTGATGCCACCGCGACTCCAACCCACAAGATTGACTTTGGTTGGGATAACACCGTCCTTGCGAAACGTTTTGATTATCTGTTCCTGCAACTTCTGTTGCGTGACGCTGCGATCGCCGTAGTTATATTTGCGCCACATCCACGAACCTTCGACTTTGACATCTTCAATGGGGATGCCGGCAGCTTTCAGGCGGTTGTATTCGGGCTCGGTCAGTTGCTCGCGGTGCCAGTCACACTTGCCTTTAATGATATTCATGGCGTGTTGCACGTTTTCGTCCCAGCCCTTGCCGAATAGCGTGCCGCTGAGCCCGTAGTCTTTGGACTTGGTGAACAGTTCGTCTGCCTGCAAATTGCTGGTGCCGGGACCGTCAACCACCAGCCACTCGGCGAACTCGCGGCCGCCGTGATGCGAGGCGAGCGTGGAAACCAGTTCGCCGTCCCAGTAGTTGCCATTGGTGGTATCAAACTTTGTGGAACCCGTGCCGCAAAAGAAAATAGTTAATGTTGTCATGAGTAGTGCTCTTGGTTGATGTAAGAGCAAACAGACTAGTGCTGGTTTTTCCGATAAATAAAGCGGTGGGTTGTTGCGAGTTTTGTAGGTCTGTAAATTATGTGGCTTATTTAATTTGTTGCTTTGCAACTTCCAGCAGGTCGCATCCATCCTGCATCAATAAATAAAGCGCATTGATGATGTTCGGAATGTCTTTCACATCCGCCTGTTTGAAACACAAGCAGTAAAGAGTTTCCAGAAGGTCAGTGGCTGCACGCATGCGTTGCTCGGCGGCATTGAGCAAATCACTCTGAGTTGCGTCGGTATCAATCACCAGCACCGGATTGTCGCAGTAGTTGCTTTTAAGGGGGCGATAACGGGATTCAAACGGTTCGAAGGTGTTCATGGTTGAGGCGCGTCCTTTATGCAGTCGCTTGGGCGGGCCGACACCCAGTGTTCAGCCGCGCCGGCCACTATAGAAGGGCCTGATCAAGCGGGACAAGACAGCCGCGATGGACAGAATGCGTAGGGGGTTTTCCGTGGCTCGGGTATTTGCCCTACGACTTTTCGAGGCTTTTTCATCACCAAACCCTTAGATGAGAAGTTTCCTACTGGATTATCAGGTGTTTCCTGGCAAACCTCTGTATGGTGCGCGCCAGAATCCGTAGGGCGTTTCCAAGCGTCCGACACGCGCTTAAAGGGAATTAGGTATGCAGTGGCTACGAATGGCCTCGATCATTTTGCTGTGGGTCAGCGGTTGTCGTTTGACGATGGCTTCCGATGCGGGCAACGGGTTGGTGCTGGCCAGTCTGGAACGCACCGGGTGGCCGGATTCGCTGACGAACCAGACAGGCATCGACACCGCGTCTCGCGCCGAAGCGCTGATGTTCGGCAAGGCGCTGCTCGCCAGCGAAGCGTTGAACGAGAGCGGATTGAAACAGCAACTGGGCGTGCCGCAAGTGCACCTCGAATCGATCCGGCAAGTACGTGACGGACTTTGGGATCGTTTGCTGAGCACTTACCGCGACTCCAGTCAGAGCTGTGACGCCCAAGCGTTTTGCCCGCGGGTACGCAGCGTCGCCGACTTGCGTCAGTTGGCAGCGGCCTTCACAGGCGATATCAGCCCTGCCCATGCACTCTGGGCGAGTAAAAGCCCAGGCGTGCATGAGCAGGTATTGAACGAGCAACTGCGCCTTGCGGTGCTGTTGCCCTAGCGCGGGGTCATCGCACTTGAGCCGCATCCGCTAACCAGAGACCTGCGCGCGGCGGTAAGCCATCGGGTGGCGGCGTACATGCGCTCAGCAGCAGTGACGCGACGATGAGGGCGAGGGGTAACTTCAACCGGTTCGACATGATCATTCCTTGGTGAGAATCTGCGCCCGTCAGCCGTCCTGGCGTGAAGGGGCATGCGCAGATTTTTGTGGAGCCGGCACATTACCGCTTGGCGGACAAACGGCGCGATAAACAAATTACATCGCCTGTTTCAACCCGTGGCCCGTCGCCCGACGCTGTATCATCCCGTATCGAATTGCCCCCGACCTTTTCTCGACTCGCTGCGATCGCCCGCTAGGCTGTTGGCATGTCAGCGGTCAACGGAGTGACAGCGAATGCACAACACCCTGGAACAGGTTTTCGGCTATCCACAGTTTCGTCCCGGTCAGGAAGCGGCAGTCAGCGCGGTGCTCGCCGGTCGCTCGGCAGCGGCGATTTTTCCCACTGGGTCGGGCAAGTCTCTTTGCTATCAATTGTCGGCGCTTCTACTGCCGCATCTGACTCTTGTGGTCTCGCCGTTGTTGGCGCTGATGCAGGATCAGCTGGTTTTTTTGCAACGCCACGGCATTTCGGCCGGCAGCATCGATTCGGCGCAGAGCCGCGATGATGCCAACGACGTAATGGCTCGTGCCCGGTCCGGCGAATTGAAGATCCTGATGATTTCCGTGGAGCGCTTGAAGAACGAGCGCTTTCGCAATTTTTTGCAGCAGGTACCGATCTCGCTGCTGGTGGTGGATGAGGCGCACTGCATCTCCGAGTGGGGGCACAACTTCCGACCCGACTACCTCAAGCTGCCGGACTATCAGCGTCAGTTCAACATCCCGCAAACCTTGCTGCTGACCGCTACCGCAACGCCGAAAGTCATCGCCGACATGCAGAGCAAATTCAGCATCGCCGAGGCCGACGTGGTAACCACCGGTTTCTACCGGCCCAACCTCAATCTGCTGGTCGAGCCCGTGCGTGGCCAGGACAAGCGCCGACGCTTGGTTGAATGGATGAGCGCGCGTCCAGGCCAGCCAAGCATCGTCTATGTGACCCTGCAAAAAACCGCCGAGCAGATTGCCGAACATCTTGGCCGCAGCGGCATTCAGGCCGAGGCTTATCATGCCGGCCTGCCACATGAAAAACGTGAGGCGATCCAGAAACGCTTCATGGGCGGGCAGTCCAATTGCATCGTCGCCACCATTGCGTTCGGCATGGGCATCGACAAGAGCGACATCCGCAACGTGGTGCATTTCGACCTGCCCAAATCCATCGAAAACTACAGTCAGGAAATCGGCCGTGCGGGGCGTGACGGTCAGCCTTCGGATTGTCTGGTGCTGGCCAACCGCGACAGCCTCAACGTGCTGGAAAACTTCGTCTACGGTGACACGCCGGAGCGCGATGGCATCCGTCATGTGCTGGATGAAATGAAGCTCGCTGCACCTGACGGCCAATGGGAGTTTTTGCTCGGGCCACTGGCGGATCAGAGCAACATCCGCGCGCTGCCGCTCAAGACCCTGCTGGTGCAGTTGGAACTGCGTCGGCTGATCGCACCGCGCTATGCGTATTACGCCGAGTACCGCTTCAAATACCTGCTGGAGCCGGAGGCATTGCTGGAGCGTTTCGAGGGCGAGCGCAAGGATTTCGTCGCAGCGATCATCCGGACGTCCAGTCGCGCACGGACATGGGCGACGGTGAATTTCGACGCGATGTACGAGCAGTATTCGGCTGAGCGTAATCGGGTGGTGAAGGCGCTGGATTATTTTCAGGAGAAGGGCTGGGTAGAGCTTGAGAGCAAGCAGATGACCGAGGTCTACAGTTTGCTGAACACTGACTTCGACAGTCAGAGTCTGAGCGCGGAACTGCACACGTATTTCACCCGACATGAGCAGACAGAAGTCGCGCGGATCCACGCGATGCTTGAGTTGTTCGCCACTGAGCGCTGCCTCGGTTATCGCTTGGCCGAATACTTCGGCGATCACAATGCGCCCGAGCAATGTGGGCATTGTTCGGTTTGCCATGGTCAGATCGCGCGGTTGCCGGCGCCCCCGGATTTGCCAGCGCTTGTGGATAAAAACTTCGAGGCGCTGTGCAGTGATTTTATCCACAGGCACGAGCAGCACACTGGCAATGCGCCTTCGGCAGAACGCCTAACGCGGTTCTTGTGCGGGATCAGTGTGCCGCTGTTTACCAAGCTCAAGGCTCGGGCAATTCCGGGATTTGCTGCGCTGGAGGAGTATCCGTATGCCCAAGTGCGCAGTTGGGCCGAGGCGCACCTCTGAGTCAGTCTCATCCACGCGCTGAATGTTGATCATCACGCTAATAAACTTCAAAAAACGCCGATGGCTGACTATGGTGAAACTTGTCTTTGGATCTCCAACAAGAGAACAACAATGAGCCAGACAGCCTTCGATATTCAGCAAGCCGCCGTGATCGGCGCAGGAACCATGGGCCGTGGCATTGTCATGTGCCTGGCGAATGCCGGGGTGACGGTGCAATGGGTCGACAACAATCCGCAGATGCTTGAACAGGCACTGAGCGCAGTGGCCGATACCTACGCGCATAACGTGCGTCAGGGGCGCATTGATCAGGGCGAGGCAGATGCGCGGATCGCGAGGATTGGCTCAGCGGCGGACTATGCGGCGATTCGCAATGTCGATCTGGTGATCGAAGCGGTGTACGAGAACCTTGAACTCAAGCAAAAAATCTTCCGCGAGCTCGATGGTTTGCTCAAGCCTGAGGCATTGCTGGCGAGTAATACGTCGGCGCTGGATATTGATGCGATTGCCGCGGCGACAAGGCGCCCCGATCAAATGCTGGGGCTGCACTTTTTCAGCCCCGCACACATCATGAAATTGCTGGAAGTCGTGCGTGGTGCGCAAACATCCCCGGCAGCGTTGAAAGCCGCATTGGCATTGGGCGAGCGCATGGGCAAAGTCAGCGTGGTATCGGGTAACTGCCATGGCTTTATCGGCAATCGCATGCTGCATCCGTATGTCCTCGAAGCACGCAAGATGCTGCTTGAAGGCGCTTATCCACATCAGGTTGATGCCGCGTTGCAGAGCTTCGGTTTCGCGATGGGGCCGTTTCGCATGTATGACGTTGTCGGGATTGATCTTGAATGGCGTGCGCGTGAACTCGCCGGTGAAGGGCAGGATGCGCCAGAGGTTCAGATTGATAACCGGCTCTGCGAGTTGGGTCGGTTCGGGCAGAAGTCCGGCAACGGTTATTACCACTACGAGCCGGGCAGCCGGCAGGCGGAGCATGATCCCGAGGTTGATGCGCTGGTGTTGAACGTCAGCGAAGGCTTGGGCTTTCAACGTCGCGAGATCGGAGCCCATGAGATTCTTGAGCGTTGCATGCTGGCGTTGGTCAACGAGGGCGCGAAGATCTTGCAGGAAGGTATCGCCGAGTCGGCGCAGGACATCGACCTGGTGTACCTGAATGGCTACGGCTTTCCGGTGGACCGGGGCGGCCCGATGGCCTGGGCGGACGATGAGGGACTGGCAGATATCCATCAGCGCTTGCTGGCGTTGCAGACGCGGCAGGGTGACCAATGGCGGCCGGCGCCGTTGATCGGTGAGTTGGCGGCGCGAGGCAAAGGTTTTTACCTTTAAACTGGGCAGATAACTTGAGGAATCGACATTGATGTCCAACCCGACGCCGCAACGCACCGACTACCCGCACTTCCAGCCCATCACTACGCGCTGGCACGACAACGACGCCTACGGTCACGTCAACAACGTGACCTACTACAGCTTCTTCGACACAGCGGTGAACACCTACCTGATTGAGGTCGGTGGGCTGAATATCCATGACGGCGAAGTCGTGGGTTTCGTGGTCAGCTCATCGTGCGATTACTTCGCCTCGATCGCGTTCCCGGATCGAATCGAAATCGGCCTGCGCGTTGGCAAACTGGGCAACAGCTCGGTGCAATACGAACTGGCGGTATTCAAGGCTGGCGAAGATGAGGCCTGTGCGGCGGGACGGTTCGTGCATGTATTCGTCGATCGGGCATCCAATCAACCCGTGGCCATTCCCGGCGGATTGCGTGAAGCGCTGGAGCGCTTGGTGGTCTGAAAATGCGCAAAAAAAATCGCAGCCCTCGGGCTGCGATTTTTCCTCAAGCATGCGCCTTAACGGTGGCGATAGTGCTTTTTATGCTTGCGGTGGCCGTAAGCATGACCGCGACCACGGTGGTCGTCACGGTAGTAGCGACGATCGTCACGGCCACGGTCGTAACGACGGTCGTCGTCATCACTTTTGTTGCCCATGTAGTTACCCAGCGCGCCACCGGCGCCGCCACCTGCGGCCGAACCGATCAGGCTGCCGGTCGAGCCGCCAAGGCTGCGACCCACCACGTTACCGCCGGCCGCGCCCAGCGCGCCGCCAATGGCCGCTTCGCCACGGCTGCGTTTGTCGGCGCCAACTGCGCTACCACCCGCGCCGCCCAATGCTGCGCCGATGGTGGAACCTGTGTTGCCGCCTAAAGACTGACCGACGACCGAGCCAAGAACCCCGCCCAATGCGCCGCCCACACCTGCTTCGGTGGTGCCTCCGGCAGAAGCGAAACCACTGACCAGGCCAAGGGACAACAAGAGAATCTGGGAGAACTTCATAGAGGAGCCTCAAAGGGATGACGGCGCGATCCTGAGGCTCTGTGATGGGCGTGACAATCGAAATCCGACGAATAGCACGACTTGTATACAATTACGCAAGTTACTGTTTTAACTGCGGAACTTAAGCGATTTTCGCCGGTCTTTAGCTACTTCGGACAGGCCGCTTTTATACAAAAGCGGCCTTTTTTGTGTGCGCAGGAAAGTGAGATATCAGGCCGATTTGGCCATGATCAACCCGGTCTCACTCGGCGCTTCCAAGCGAATCGCAATGAATTTCGATGTCGGTGTATGGCTGCCATCGCCAGTACTTTCCAGCGGCACCAGCGGATTCACTTCAGGGTAATAAGCCGCCGCTTGCCCGGCCGGAATATCGAATGCGAGCAAAGTGAAACCTTTGACCCGACGTTCACGGCCATCGTCCCACAGCGACACGATGTCCGCCTTCTGCCCCGGCTTGAAGCCCAGTCGAATGATGTCGGCTTCGTTGACGAACACCACATCACGTTGACCCTTGACCCCGCGATAACGGTCATCGAGACCGTAAATGGTGGTGTTGTACTGATCGTGTGAGCGCATCGATTGCAGGATCAGGTCCGGCATTTGCCCGGTGGCGCGGGTGCGTTCGTGCACCAGATCTTTGGGCAGCACGTTCGGACGGAAATTCGCCCGGCCGGAAGGGGTGTTCCACTTGCGCGCACCGGCGCTGTTGCCGAGATAGAAGCCTCCCGGATTTTTAACCTTTTCGTTGAATTCCTTGAAGCCCGGAATGGTGTCGGCGATCAGCTCGCGGATGCGCCGGTAGTCGGCCACCAGCCAGTTCCAGTCCACCGGTTTGCTGCCCAAAGTTGCGGCAGCGATGCCGGCAATGATTGCCGGTTCCGAGCGCATCTGGTTCGACAGCGGCTGCAATTGGCCGTTGGAGGCGTGGACCATGCTGAACGAGTCTTCCACGGTGACCGCTTGCGGGCCTTCGGTCTGGATGTCGATGTCGGTACGACCAAGACACGGCAGGATCAACGCATCTTTGCCGTGGGCCAGATGGCTGCGGTTGAGCTTGGTGCTGATCTGCACCGTCAGGTCGCAATTGGTCAGTGCCTGGAACGTGCGCGGGCTGTCCGGGGTGGCTTGAGCGAAGTTGCCGCCCAGACCGATGAACACCTTGGCGCGACCTTCGGCCATGGCGTGGATCGCCTCGACCACGTTGTGCCCGTTGTGACGTGGCACCTTGAACTGGAAGCGTCGTTCCAGCGAATCGAGGAACGCCACTGGCGGACGCTCGTTGATGCCCATGGTGCGGTCGCCCTGCACGTTACTGTGGCCGCGCACCGGGCACAGACCGGCACCCGGCCGGCCAATGTTGCCGCGCAGTAGCATCAGGTTGGCGATTTCCTGAATGGTCGGCACCGAGTGGCGGTGCTGGGTGATGCCCATCGCCCAGCACATGATTACGTTTTTGCCTTTGGCGTACATGCGCGCCGCTTGTTCGATTTCCACCAGGGTCAGGCCGGACTGCTCGACGATCTGCTCCCATGGAGTGTCATCGACCACACCCAGATACTCGAGCACGTTGACGCTGTGTTCATTGAGGAAGTCGTGATCGAACACCGCTGGCGCGCCAGCCTTCTGCGCATCGCGTTCCCATTGCAGCAGGAACTTGGCCATGCCGCGCATCAATGCCATGTCGCCGCCCAGCGCCGGGCGGAAATACGCGGTGTTGGTCGGCTTGTCGCCGTTGGTGAGCATTTCGATCGGGTGCTGCGGATGCTGGAAGCGTTCCAGACCACGCTCTTTCAGCGGGTTGACGCAGACCACCTGCGCGCCACGTTTCACCGCCTCACGCAACGGTTCGAGCATGCGCGGGTGATTGGTGCCAGGGTTCTGGCCCCAGACGAAAATTGCATCGGCGTGTTCGAAATCGTCGAAGGTCACGGTGCCTTTGCCGACGCCGACACTCTGCGCCAACGCTACGCCGCTGGCCTCGTGGCACATGTTCGAGCAGTCGGGGAAGTTGTTGGTGCCGAACGCGCGCACGAACAGCTGATAGAGATATGCGGCTTCGTTGCTGGCGCGACCCGAGGTGTAGAACTCGGCCTGATCCGGGCTCGACAAGCCTTGCAGGTGTTTGCCGATCAGCGCGAACGCGTCCTCCCAGCTAATTGGCTTGTAGTGGTCGGTCTCGGCGTCATAGACGACAGGCTCGGTCAGACGCCCCTGATATTCGAGCCAGTAATCGCTCTGTTCCAGCAGCGCAGTCACGCTGTGTTTGGCGAAGAATTTGCCATCCACCCGGCGCTTGGTCGCTTCCCAGTTCACTGCTTTGGCGCCGTTTTCGCAGAACTTGACCATGCCGCTTTCCGGCGAGTCGCCCCACGCGCAACCCGGGCAGTCGAAGCCGCCGTTCTGGTTGGTCTTGAGCATCATGCGCAGGTTTTTCAGCGCATTGTCGCTGGTCAACCAGGCCTGAGCCACGCTGATCAGCGCGCCCCAGCCGCCGGCTGCGCCTTTGTAAGGCTTATAGCGCGGGACAGGTTTCTGGTCGGCTTGATGATGTTGGCTCACAGGTGTTTCTCCATTTCTGGGCTATACACCCGCGGCGCATTTTTCTGCGGCAGGTGGATGAGATTGAGATTGTGGCGACGCGCCCATTGCACAGCGAGGCCAGTAGGCGCGGACAGGCTGACCAGTGTCTGGATGCCGGCGCGCAAAACTTTCTGGATCAATTCGAGGCTGCAACGGCTGGTGACAATCGCCAGGCCGCCGCTGGTGGAAATCTTCTGTCGGATCAGGCCGCCGATCAGTTTGTCGAGCGCGTTATGCCGACCGATGTCTTCGCGCCCGAGCAGCAACTGGCCGCTGGCGTCCATGAACACCGCCGCATGTACTGCGCCGCAATGCTGGCCCAGCGGCTGGAACGCGCCGATGCGCTGGCGCAAGCCGTCGAGCCATTCAATCGGCGGTAACGGTGCGCCGGGCAACACTTTGAGATCGGGCAGCGCCTGTTCGACCGCTTCCACCCCGCACAATCCGCAGCCGCTGGTGCCGGCCAGTTGCCGGCGCTGAGTCTTGAGGTTCCAGAAAGCACGGTTGGCGATGGTTACTTGGGCGTACTGCGCCGAGCCTGATCCGCTCAGTTGCAGGTCGTAGATGTCTTCGGCGTGTTCGATGATGCCGCTGCCGAGGCTGAAGCCGACGATAAAATCTTCGAGGTCGGTCGGGGTCACCAGCATCACGGCCTGGCTGATGCCGTTGTAGGCAATCGCCAACGCGACTTCTTCGGCCAGCGCGGTGCTGGTCGACTCTTGCAACGCAAGATCGCTGTAGCTGTAAGTCTGGCTGGCAGAGGGCGCGGGCGTTTGCAGAGCAGGCGCCGCGCAGGCAGGGCGCTTGGCGTTCATGGCATCACCGACGGTTTGATCAACGTTAAGACTAGGCGCGGCAACTTGTCGCGTCTAATCGCTAATACTGATCTACCGATAGATGCCGTCGATCAAGAAGCTATTGGCGATTTTTGATACAGCGCAAAACACGCCTCTGCCAGCGCTGAACGAGGTGCTCCACGACGCATGATGAAGCCCAGGCGTGCGAGGGTCTGAGCATTTTCAATGGGTTGCAGGCGCAGGTCATCGGTGAGGTTTTCCAGGCCGCCGTCCAGCGGCATCACCGCACAGCAGAATCCGCCATGCACCGCTTGCAACAATTGATGCACGGCATCGGTTTGCAGCAGCGGTTGCGGGCTCAGGCCACGGCTGTGGAAGTTATGGTCGATGGACTGACGAAAGTGCATGCCGCTGGTGAGCATGCCCAGCGGCAGCTCGATCAGCGCTTCCCAGCTCAACGGTTCCTCGCCGAACGTGAAGAAGCGTTGGTCATACAGCAGACCCATGCGTGTTTCGCTGAAGGCCAGCGATTCGAAACGCTCGTTGTCCAGCCGATCCAGATAGGACACGCCGATATCGATGCGATTGTTCGCCAGTTGCTCGAGAATCTGCTCGGAACTCAGCGCCGACAGTTCGAAGCGCAGGTTCGGATGCTGCGCATGCAGGCGCTGCATCAGCGGCAGCGCATCGAAGCTCGACAGCGGCACCACGCCGAGGCGCAGCGTACCCACCAGATTGCCGCGACACGCCGCCGCTTCCGCCTGCAAACCGTCGTACGCCGCCAACACCGTGCGCGCCCAAGCCAGCACCCGCTCGCCCGGCGCGGTGAAGCCTTCGAAGCGTTGGCCGCGATTGACCAGCGGCAGATCGAGTTCTTCTTCCAGGCTGCGCAGGCGCATCGACAGGGTCGGCTGGGTGATGTGGCACCGGGCGGCGGCCTGGCCGAAGTGGCGGGTTTCGTCGAGGGCGATGAGGAATTTCAGCTGCTTGATGTCCATCTTCGCTCCGGGGCGCAGGCAAGGGGTGAGGGATTCTAACGCTTGCGTGTGGGCAGGGTCATTGGTCGGTCAGGAACCGGATTTGCTCAAGGTGGTCTAGGCTTGGGCGTCTGGAATCTAAATCAAGGAGTGTGCGCTATGAGTATTTTCAGTTTTGTAAAAGAAGCGGGCGAAAAACTGATCGACCTGCTGACCCCCGGCAACGCCAATGCCGGCGAGCAGTTGAAGGAGCACATCAGCAAGGTCGGGTTGGGCAATCCGAACATTCAGGCGACCGTTGAGGGTGACAAAGTCACGCTGACCGGTGAAGTGGCGAGCCAGGAAGAAAAAGAAAAGATTTTGCTGGCAGTGGGCAATATTGAGGGCGTGGGCAGTGTTGATGATCAGATCACGGTGACCGGGCCGGCGGTAACTGCTGCACGCTTTGTCGTGGTGAAAAAGGGCGACACCCTCAGCGCGATTTCCCTCGCGGTGTATGGCAATGCCAACCAGTACAACAAGATCTTCGAGGCCAACAAGCCATTGCTCAAGGACGTGAACAAGATCTATCCGGGGCAGACGCTGCGTATTCCTGAATAACGCAGAATCCCACAATGATTTCGACAGGGGTCATAAGCCTTTGATCAGATCGCGATAATCCCCGACCGCCGCAAACTCCGCCGTGTCCTTCGGCCCTTTGCGGCTGTCCGGTTCCTTGACGGCCAACAGATGCGCCACACCGAAATCCCGTGCACTGCGCAGGATCGGCAAGGTGTCGTCGATGAACAGACTGCGCGCCGGGTCGAAACCGATATCAGCCTGCAACGCATCCCAGAACTGCGGGTTCTCCTTGGGGAAGCCGTAATCGTGCGAGCTTATCAGCCGCTCGAAGTACGGTGCCAACTCGATCCGTTCCAGTTTCAGTGAGAGTGAATCACGGTGCGCATTGGTGATCATCACCACGCGTTTTCCCGCTTGCTTGATCGCCGCCAGAAACGTATCGGCATCCGGGCGCAGGGCGATCAGGTGTGCGGTTTCCAGTTTCAGCTCGCGCACTGACAGCTTCAACTCGGTGCTCCAGAAATCCAGGCAATACCACTGCAATTGACCCGCATGGCGCTCGAATAGCGGCTGCAATTCCATCTCGGCCATGGCCCGGCTGACGCCGTGCAGATCAGCGTAGCGCTGCGGCAGATATTCCAGCCAGAAATGGTTGTCGAAATGCAGGTCCAGCAGCGTGCCGTCCATGTCCAGCAGAACGGTATCGATGTCGGACCAGGGTAGTGAAGGCATGGCAACGTCTCGAACGGTAGAAAGATATCCGACGCAAACAATCGGAAAAGCCGCGTTATAGTAGCGCGTTCACGCCAAGGAGCTTTGCATGCGCCAGAAACCCACCGTACTTGCCCGCGAGATTGTTGCCACCAGTCGTCTGTTCTGCGTGGAAGAGCTGAAGCTGCGTTTTTCCAACGGCGTGGAGCGCACCTATGAGCGACTGGTCGGCAAGGGCGCCGGTTATGGCGCCGTGATGATCGTGGCGATGCTCGACGGCGAGCACGCGGTGTTGGTCGAGGAATACTGCGGCGGTACCGATGAATACGAATTGTCGTTACCCAAAGGTTTGATCGAGCCGGGCGAAGATGTGCTGGCAGCGGCCGAGCGTGAGCTCAAGGAAGAAGCCGGTTACGGCGCGCGCCAACTCGAGCATCTGACCGAACTGTCCTTGTCCCCCGGCTACATGAGCCAGAAGATCCAGGTTGTGCTGGCCACCGATCTGTACGAAGAACGTCTTGAAGGCGACGAACCCGAGCCAATGCGCGTGGACAAGGTCAACCTGCGCGATCTGTCGACGCTGGCGCAGAATCCGCAATTTACCGAGGGGCGCGCCTTGGCGGCGTTGTATCTGACCCGCGATCTGCTAAGCCAGCGCGGATTTTTTCAGTCATGAGTGAAGTGTCGATGAATTTACCCCATCCGTTGATGGCGCCGGTGATCGAGCTGGTATTGCAAGCTGGCGCGGCGATCCTGCCGTTCTGGCGCGCCGAGGTGGCGGTCACCGCCAAGTCCGATGATTCGCCGGTCACCGCTGCCGACTTGGCGGCGCACCATGTGATCGTGGCCGGTCTGACGGCGCTGGATTCGAGCATTCCGATTCTGTCCGAAGAGGATGCCGACATTCCCCAGAGCGTGCGTGCCGGCTGGACGCGCTGGTGGTTGGTGGATCCACTGGATGGCACCAAGGAGTTCATCAGCGGCAGCGAGGAATTCACGGTTAATATCGCCCTGATCGAAAACGGCCGGGTGGTGTTTGGTGTAGTGTCGATTCCGACCAGCGGTCGGTTTTACGTTGGCGGCGCCGGGCTCGGCGCATGGCGCGGCGACACCGGCGGCACGCCTGAGCAAATTCAAGTTCGCGATGCTCTGGCTCCGGGTGAAGCATTTACGGTAGTTGCCAGCCGTCGTCATTCCAGTCCGGAGCAGGAGCGCTTACTGGCCGGATTGAGCGCCAGTCTGGGTGAGTTGCAACTGGCGAATATCGGCAGTTCGCTGAAATTCTGTTTACTGGCTGAAGGCGTGGCTGACTGCTATCCGCGACTGGCGCCGACTTCGCAGTGGGACACGGCGGCGGCGCAAGGTGTGCTGGAAGGGGCGGGCGGCGAAGTGTTGGATCTGAACGGTGAAGCGTTTTGTTATCCGGCGCGGGAATCGTTGCGCAACGAGTTTTTTCTGGCGCTGCCGGCGAAGGCTGCGTGGCGGGCGAAGTTGTTGGAGTTGGCCCGCGGCTGATCTGTTGTTTCAGCGGTGCAGGACGTACTGCCCGCTGAACGTCACTGCATCTTCATCACTTCCCACGTTCACAATCCGCGTATTCAGGGTCAACCGCGCCCGCCCGTAACGCTGATACATCGCCAGAAACTTCTTCCACACCGCGGCATCCGGCGCCGGGCAAATCGCGGTGGCATCGCCCGTGACCGGCAGTGGATAACTGATCTGGCCTTCCTGAATCACGATGTGTCCGTCCTCTATGCCGGCTTCCTTCAGACGCAAATGCAGCCAGCCCCAACCGGCCAGCACCGCGCCGCAATACAGGCTGCCGCCAAACATGGTGCTCTTGTGATTGACGTTGGGTTCGAGCGGCAAGTGCAGACGTAGTTGGTGGTCGTGCCAGCCGAGCACTTTCAGGCCCATCTCCCGGGTCAGCGGAATGTCGCGATGAAGCACGACTTCCAGATACTCACTATCGCGGTTCATGTCCTGATCTCTCGAAAAGTGTTCATTCGCAATCGTCTGTGTGACTACCGCTGTCGGCGAAGTTCAAGCCGTGCTTGCGCAGTTTGTCGTGCAGGGTCTTGCGCGGAATGCCCAAGGCCTCGGCGAGGCTGCGCACGGAACTGTGCGTACGCGCGAGTTCGGCGGCTATCAGGGATTTTTCGAAATGCTCGACTTGCTCGCTGAGGCCGCCGCTGAGTACCAATGACGCGCCGCCATGGCCCTCTGACTCGGTGTTGTCCAGCGCCAGTTCCAGACCGAGGGCGAAACGCTCCGCCGCGTTCTGCAATTCCCGGACATTGCCCGGCCAGGTGTGACGCAACAGCAGCGCGCGTTGCGCCGGTTGCAGTTCGTGCGGCGGTAAACCGTGACGGGCGCTGGCTTCGTCGGCGTAGTGCTGAAACAGCACCAGCGCATCTTCGCCGCGTTCGCGCAGTGGCGGAATGCGCAGCGGTGCGACGTTGAGGCGGTAATACAAGTCGGCGCGAAAACGCCCCTGGTCCGCAGCCTGGCGCAGGTCTTCCTTGGTCGCCGCGATGACCCGGATATCCAGCGGGATCAACTGATTGCCACCCAACCGTTCTACTACGCGCTCTTGCAGCATGCGCAGCAGTTTGACCTGCACATCCATGCTCATGCTTTCGATTTCATCGAGGAACAGTGTGCCGCCATTGGCAAATTCGAACTTGCCGATCCGGCGCTTTTGCGCGCCGGTGAACGCGCCGGGTTCATGGCCAAACAGTTCGCTCTCGACCACCGACTCAGCCAGCGCACCGGCGTTGATTGCCACGAACGGGCCGTTGCGACGGCTCGACAAGTCATGCAATGCACGGGCGACCACTTCTTTGCCGGCGCCGGTTTCGCCGAGGATCAACACGTCGGCCTTGGTCGCCGCCAACGCGCCGATCTGTTCGCGCAAGCGCAGCATGGGGGCGGATTGACCGACCAGCCGCGTGCTCAGTTCATTGCGGTCGCTCAGGGCCAGGCGCAGGCTGCGGTTGTCCAGCACCAACCGGCGCAAGGCCAGGGCGCGGCGCACGCTGTCGAGCAGGGCGTCGCTGGCGAAGGGTTTTTCGAGAAAATCATAGGCCCCGGCGCGCATCGCCTGGACGGCCAGCGGCACGTCGCCGTGGCCGGTGATCAGCAGCACTGGCAGTTCCGGATCCTGAGCGTGCAGTTCGCTCAGCAACTCCAGACCGTCCATGCCCGGCATGCGGATATCGCTGACTACCACGCCCGGCCAGTCGCGTTCGAGTTGCCCGGCCAGACCTTTGGCCTCGGCCAGCGGCAGAATTTTCAGACCGGCCAGATCCAGTGTCTGCCCGAGGGCCTGTCGCAGGTGCGGATCGTCGTCGATCAGCACCACCTGAATGCGGTTGTCGATGGTCATGCACTTCGGTCCTCGGACGGTTGCAGGCTGACCCCGGGCGCACCGGCGCGCAGCCGCAGGGTAATCAAGGCGCCACCTTGCTTGTGGTTGGCGAACGACAGTTCACCGCCAAAGGCGCGCATCAGGGTTTCACAGATTGCCAGGCCCAACCCCAGACCCTGGGTGCGGGTCTTGGTGGTGTAAAAGGGTTCGCTGGCGCGGCCGAGGGCTTCCATGCAGAACCCCGGGCCATTGTCGCGAATGTACAGGTTGACGCCATCGGCGGTGGCTTCGGCACTCAGCCAGAGTTTGCGCGGCGGGCCTTTCTCGGTCAGGGCATCAAGAGCGTTGGCCAACAGATTGCCGAGTACCTGGCGCAAGCGGGTTTCGCCGGCCTCGACCCACAGCGTCGCGGCGGGCAGGTCGCGGATCAACTCGACATCCATGCTCCTGCGCCGTTTGGCCAGAAGCGCCAAGGCATCGTCCAGCGCCGGTTGCAGGGCGACGCTTTCCGGCGCATGACGATCGCGGCGGGCGAAGGCGCGCAAGTGGGCAATGATCGAGGCCATCCGTCCGGTCAGCTCACTGATCAGTTTGAGGTTGCCACGGGCATCATCGGTGCGCTGGTGATCGAGCAGCACTTCGGCGTTCTCGGCATAGCTGCGAATCGCCGCCAGCGGCTGGTTGAGTTCGTGGCTGATGCTCGCCGACATGGTGCCCAATGCCGACAACTTGCCGGCCTGCACCAGATCGTCCTGAGCGCGCACCAGTTCCTGCTGGGCCTGTTCACGCTCCAATACTTCCTGTTTCAGCCGTCGGTTGAGGCCTTCGAGATCGCTGGTGCGTTCGGCAACCCGGCCTTCGAGTTCTCGCCGGGCCTTGGCCTCAAAGGCAATGCGTTCCAGATAATGGCGCCGACGCTGCATCATCAGACCGAGCAACAGCATCACCACCAACAGAGTCGCGCCGCCGATGGCGACCACGGTGCGCACCGGGCGATCGATCAAGGTCCGTGGGGCGAGGATGCTTACGCTCCAGCCGGTTTCCGCGATGTCGTGGGTCTGCGTCAGCCAGGCTGCCGGGCTGAGGTCCAGCGGCCGTGGTTCGCGGGTCGGATAGGGCTGGATCGCAGTGATGGCGGCATTCTCGGCGTCGCTCAGCGTACGGGTCGAGCGGAAGCGCCATTCCGGGCGCGATGTGAGAATGACTACACCGTTGTGATCGGTTACCAGCAGTTGCTCGGGCGTTTTGCCCCACAGGCTTTCGGTGTGATCGAGGTCGACTTTGATCACCAGCACGCCGATGACTTTTTCGCCGTCGCGCACCGCAGCAGCAAAGAAATAGCCACGCTTGGCCGAGGTGGTGCCCAGACCGAAGAAGCGTCCAAGCCGCCCGGCCATGGCCTCGCTGAAGTACGGCCGGAAGGAAAAATTGCGTCCGACAAAACTGTCGTGTTTATCCCAGTTCGACGCCGCCAGCGTCTTGCCGCTGGTGTCCATCAGGTACATGACTTCGGCACCGGTCTGTGCGGCGATGTTTTTCAGCAGGCGGTTGGCGTTGCCCTGAGTGACGCCATCGTCCGGTGCGCCGAGCACCCTGCGCAGGGCCGGCAGATCGCCGAGAATCTGCGGCAACACTTCGTAGCGGTGCAGGGTACCCAGCAGATTGGCCACATAGAGGTCGAGGGTCTGACGATTCTGGCCGGCCAGTTCGCTGCGGTAATAGCGCTCGGCCAGATGCTCCAGCGGCCACAGCAGCGGAGCCAGGCACAGGGCCAGCAGGGCGAGGCTGCGCCAGCGAGGTCCGCGGGGGAGTGGTGGAGTCATGAGCATCAAACGCCTGAGGGAACAGACGCATTATGCCTAGGCCCACGGGCTTAGTCTGCGCACCCGCTGTCGGATGCGCGCCCGTGGAAGATTCGTACAAGGTTTCAGGAAAAAACTTCAGCGTCCTTGAGGAACGACGCGGCCTGATCCTTGGCGGACAGTTTCGGTTCTGCGCCCAACTGCCAGTCGATGGCCAGATCGGGGTCGTCCCAGCGAATCGCGCGCTCGGCCGATGGCGTGTAGTAGTTGGTGGTCTTGTAGAGGAATTCGGCGAACTCGCTCAACACCACGAAACCGTGGGCAAAACCTTCCGGCACCCAAAGTTGCCGATGGTTGTCAGCAGACAGGCGCACAGCTACCCACTTGCCGAAATTCGGCGAGCTGCGGCGGATATCCACGGCTACGTCGAGCACTTCACCAACAGTCACACGCACCAGTTTGCCCTGAGCGTTTTCCAGCTGGTAATGCAGGCCGCGCAACACGCCTTTTTGCGAGCGGGAATGGTTGTCCTGGACAAATTGCGTGTCCAGACCGGTTGCTTCCCGGAAAGCCTTGGCGTTGAAGCTTTCGTAGAAGAAACCGCGTTCGTCACCAAATACCTTGGGTTCGATGATCAGAACACCGGGCAGGTCGGTGGTGATTACATTCATGGGAGCTCCTGTGGATAAGCGTAGATGGCGGACATTCTTGCGTAAAGCGTCGAGCGACGCGAGTGCCTTGTTTTGGTTCAACGATGGATTCACTGATGGCCAGCCGGTGATCGGCGTGCGCAAAGCAATCTTGAGATGCTTCAGTCGACCTCACCGAAATACCACTGATGCTCCTCATAAGGTTGATCATCCCAGTCCTCGGTCATGTAGCTCAGCCCCCGCTCTTTCACGCCCTCTGGTAGAACCAGTCCCCAGTCTGCCGCGAGGCTCATTGTGTTTTCGACGCTTCCAGAGTCGGCAGATGGAATGTGGCTGCGGTGGTACTCGAGATCGGTGTAGATGCAAATCTCACTGGAAAACATGCTCGGAAGACAAATGCACGCAACGATCCGACAGTCCAGCGCGTCTTTCGGCCTTGCCATAATCAGGTGGTGAACGGCGTCAATCATCGATTGCGCGCATTCTTTGCGGATAGCTGTGGTCGCTTGTTTCCCTTCGACCAGTGATGTGATGACCGGAATTTTCCAGTTGCTGTACTTCTGCTGCGCCGTAAGGTGCTCAGGAAAATAGCCGTCGAAATCTGCCGCCCATGCCGCGAGTGCTCTCAGCCGACGAGGAATATTGCGAACCTTTTTGTTTGTGAGTGCAAGACGGCGAAGGGTCATCTGGAGCATTTATCCTTGATATTGAGAAATCCTTGGACACTAGGGTGAAGCGGGGAGAGGTGAAAGGCAATCCGAGAATGCTGTAGGAAAATTCGACTGGCGCTCTGTCGATGGGAGGCATCCACCGCGACCGGATCTGCGACCGGTATAAGGGGTTGCTTATCGCCAGAAGCAATGGCGATATAAGCACCTAATAAAATTTCAGGGGTCGTTCCATGTCGTTCGCCACGTTGATTCACCGCGCCAGTTTGCCCAGCCCGCAGGTTTCAGTGGAGCAGGCGCTGCATGTGCTGGCGGTGCATTACGGGCTGAGCGGTACGTTGCAGGCGCTGGGCAGTCAGCAGGATCTCAACTATCGAGTCGACAGCGAGCGCGGACGATTCGTCCTGAAGATCTGCCGTGGCGATTATTCGCTGGCGGAGTTGCAGGCCCAGCACGCCGGCCTCAAGTATCTGGCGGAACATTCGAACGTGCATGTCCCTCGAGTGATCCCGTCCAACAGCGGTGCAGGTCTGCTGTCGCTGCAGATTGACGGTGAGCCGGTGCATGTGCGGCTGCTGGGCTACATCGAAGGCCAGTCGCTGACTCACCTCGACCACTTGGGCGCCGATGTGGTGGCCGGTTTTGGCCGACTCTGCGGCGAGATGGATCTGGCCCTGGCCGGGTTCGACCATCCGGGCCTTGAACGCACGCTGCAATGGGATGCGCGCCATGCCAGCGCGCTGATCAGTCATTTGCTGCCGGTGATCAAGAACGAGCAGCAGCGCACGCTGATCGCCGAAGCTGCGCAGCACGCCGAGCGCCGCTTGCAGCCGTTGCTGGAAAAGCTGCCGGTGCAAGCTATTCACATGGACATTACTGATGACAACGTAGTCTGGCAGCGCGACGCCCTGCGCCACTGGCAACTGCAAGGCGTGATCGATTTCGGCGATCTGATTCGCACGTGGCGGATTACCGATCTGTCGGTGACCTGCGCAGCGCTGCTGCATCACGCCGGTGGCGATCCGTTTGTCATCCTGCCGGCGGTGCAGGCGTATCACGCGGTCAATCCACTGCAACACGCTGAGCTGCTGGCGCTCTGGCCATTGATCGTCGCGCGGGCGGCGGTACTGGTGCTCAGCGGCGAGCAACAGGTCAGCATCGATCCCGGCAATACGTATAGCCGTGACAATCTCAGCCACGAGTGGGAGATTTTCCACGTTGCTACTTCGGTGCCGTTGGGCTTGATGGAAGCGGCGATTCTCACTACGGTCGGGCAGAGTCTGCCGGCTATCGACAGCGAAGGTTTTGCGCCGCTGTTACCCGGTCTGGTCGGCCGCGAATTCGCGCTGATCGATCTTGGCGTACTCAGCCCGCATTTCGAGGCAGGCAACTGGGAGCAGCAGGGCGTTGATCAGCGGCTGTTGAGTGAAGCGGCGACTGCGCATGGTCTGGCTGCGAGTCGCTATGGGCAATATCGGTTGTCGCGCACGCGGCCCGATTGCGCTGACGAGCCGGAGACTTTCCCGCTGCACGTCGAACTCCGCGTGCCGGATGGCGCGACGGTGGAAGCGCCGTTTGCCGGTGTGCTGCATCAAACTGCGGATGGCGGGCTACGTCTGGACGGCCCGCAACTGAGCGTGCGGCTGTGGGGCATTGTCACCTCGCTGCACAGCGGCGCCGCGCTGGTAAAAGGACAAGTGCTGGGTTCGGTCAACGGCCCGTTGATCGTGCAGTTGATCCGTGATGCTGAACTCGACGCGCCGCTGTTTTGCACGCCCTCGCGCGCAGCCGCGTGGCAAGCATTGTGCCCGTCGCCAGCGGCGCTGCTGGGACTGGCGTGCGATGCCGAACCGGAGCTGGATGGGCAAACCTTGCTGGCTCGGCGTGATGCCAGTTTCGCCCGTACCCAAAAGCACTATTACGTTGACCCGCCGCGCATCGAACGCGGCTGGCGCAATCACCTGATCGACATGCAGGGGCGTTCCTATCTGGACATGCTCAATAATGTTGCGGTGCTCGGTCACGGTCACCCGCGCATGGCGGCCGTTGCGAGCCGTCAGTGGTCGCTGCTCAACACCAACTCGCGCTTCAACTATGCGGCGGTGGCGGAGTTTTCCGAGCGCTTGCTGAAACTGGCGCCGGAAGGCATGGACCGGGTGTTTCTGGTCAACAGTGGCAGCGAGGCGAATGACCTGGCGATCCGTCTGGCCTGGGCCTACAGCGGTGGTCGCGACATGCTCAGTGTGCTTGAGGCATATCACGGCTGGACAGTCGGCGCGGATGCGGTATCGACCTCGATTGCCGACAACCCGCAAGCCCTCGGCAGCCGGCCGGACTGGGTGCATGCGGTGACAGCGCCGAACACCTATCGCGGCGAATTTCGCGGCGTTGATTCGGCGCCGGACTACGTGCGCAGCGTCGAACATCACTTGGCAAAAATCGATGAACAGCAACGGCAACTGGCCGGGTTCATCTGCGAGCCGGTCTATGGCAATGCTGGCGGCATCTCGCTGCCGCCGGGTTATCTGCAGGCGGTCTACGAAAAAGTCCGCGCGCGTGGGGGGGTGTGCATCGCCGACGAGGTGCAGGTCGGTTACGGACGTATGGGGCATTTCTTCTGGGGTTTCGAGGAACAGGGCGTGGTGCCGGACATCATCACCATGGCCAAAGGCATGGGCAACGGACAGCCGCTGGGCGCGGTGATCACTCGCCGGGAAATTGCTGAGGCGTTGGAGGCTGAAGGCTACTTCTTCTCGTCTGCCGGTGGCAGTCCGCTGAGCTGCCAGATTGGCATGGCGGTGCTGGATGTGATGGAAGAAGAAAAGCTTTGGGAGAACGCGCAAGTGGTGGGCGCGCACTTCAAGGCACGGCTGCAAGCGCTGATCGATAAACATCCGCTGGTGGGCGCGGTGCATGGTTCGGGGTTTTATCTGGGCGTTGAGTTGGTCCGCAATCGCGAAACGCTGGAGCCGGCGACTGAAGAAACCACGCTGCTGTGCGATCGTCTCCGCGAGTTGGGGATTTTCATGCAGCCCACGGGCGACTATCTCAACGTATTGAAGATCAAACCGCCGATGGTCACGTCGCGCCAAAGCGTGGATTTCTTTGTCGACATGCTGGCCAAAGTGCTTGATGAAGGTCTGTAAAGCAGATTTATATCTGTATTATTCTTCGTATTTTAGATGGGTGGCGGTTAATTTTCTTCTATTGCCGATATTTATCGGTTATAAAGTCGCCATTGCTGAATTTGCAAACCTCGTCGGTTTCCCGGAGTCCTGATCGCCATGACCACATTGAAAAGTACCCCCCGCGCTGATGGCTTCTACATGCCGGCCGAGTGGGCGCCGCAAACTCAAACCTGGATGATCTGGCCCGAGCGTCCGGACAACTGGCGTCTGGGTGGCAAGCCAGCGCAAGCGGCTCACGCTGCAGTGGCCAAGGCTATCGCGCGTTTCGAACCGGTTACCGTGGCAGTGTCCGCCGGCCAGTACGAAAACGCCCGCGCGCGCCTCGACGTGCCAAATATCCGTGTGGTCGAGATGTCCAGTGATGACGCCTGGGTGCGCGACAGCGGCCCGACGTTCGTCATCAATAACAGCGGCGAAGTGCGCGGCGTGAACTGGGATTTCAACGCTTGGGGCGGCTTTGATGGCGGTCTGTACTCGCCGTGGAATCGCGATTCGCAGGTCGGTGGCAAGATCCTCGAAATCGAGCGCAGCCCGCGTTATCGCACTGAAGGCTTCGTGCTGGAGGGCGGCTCGATTCATGTCGACGGCGAAGGCACGCTGATCACCACCGAAGAATGCCTGCTCAACCGCAATCGCAACCCACACCTGAGCCGCGAAGAAATCGAAGCGGTACTCAGCGCCAATCTGGCTGTGGATAAGATCATCTGGCTGCCGGACGGTCTGTTCAACGACGAAACCGACGGCCATGTGGATAACTTCTGCTGCTACGTGCGTCCGGGTGAAGTGCTGCTGGCGTGGACTGATGATCCACAGGATCCGAACTACCCGCGCTGCCAGGCCGCAATGAAAGTGCTGCAAAACAGCACCGATGCCAAGGGTCGCCCATTTACGGTGCACAAGATGCCGATTCCGGGGCCGCTGTATGCGACCGAGGAAGAGTGCGCTGGCGTCGATCCGGTGGACGGCACTCAGGAGCGTAATCCTGCGGTGCGGCTGGCAGGCTCCTACGTGAACTTCCTGATCGTCAACGGCGGCATCATCGCGCCGAGCTTCAACGATCCGATGGACGGTCCGGCCAGAGAAATTCTGCAGAACCTGTTCCCGCAGCACGAAGTGGTAATGGTGCCGGGCCGTGAACTGTTACTGGGCGGTGGCAATATTCACTGCCTTACCCAACAGCAGCCCGCGCCGCACAAAGAGTGAGTGCCGACGTAACAGCTTGAGTTGATTAAATAATCGCCCGAGCCATCGCCGTTTGAAGAGAAACCCGCAGCCCGACAGGACTGCGGGTTTCTTTATGTCCGCTGGTCGACAATCGCGAGACATTGGCATAGCTCTTGTATTGGTCTGGATGCACAGAGAGTGAAGGACAACTTCAACAATTCTGTCATGAACCTTGGATAACGTAGCCGCTCACGAACGGGGAGGGAGCGCTGAAATGAACGCCGAAGTGAACGTAATCAGCGAGCGAACGTTGCATCCCATGCCTGTGAATACTGAGTCGCTCCAGATTGTCGCGCACTGGTTGAAGTCCAATGGAACGCGTCAGATCAGGGAACCTGATCCGCGCCGGATGATGATCGAGCGTTACCCCGCTGACCTGTTCAGCGAGGCCGAACTGGATGCGTTGTGGGATGTGATGGAGGGATAAGCAGAACAACAAGGATTGGTAAAAGCGCTGCCGGGATGGCAGCGCTTTTTTTTTGCGTTAGAAACTGTAAGTCCCGGTCATTACCAGACTACGCGGCGCGCCCGGCTGAATCTGGAAAGCACTGGTCGCCGAATCGTAATACTCGCGATCAGTGATGTTGTTCAGCGCTGCACGCAGATCCCAATCCTTCATGCGGTAACCGGCCAGCGCGTCCCAGCGGCCGTAACCCGGCAGTACCGTGGTGTTGGCATTGTCGGCGTAACGCTGGCCGACCAGGGTCAGACCGGTTTCGGCGTACCAGCCCATCTCCGGTTTCCAGGTCAGGAACAGGCTGCCGTTGCGCTTGGCCACGTTGCTGATGCGTTTGCCTTCCAGGCCGTTGTTGTCTTTGACGATGCTCGCGTCCTGCACACCGACGCCACCGCGCACATACCAGTTGCCGGCAATCTGGCCGGTACCGGTCAACTCGATCCCGCGCGAACGCTGCAAACCGCTCATGACGGTCAGGGTCGGATCGACCGGGTCGGTGGTGCGACGGTTGTAGAGTTCCAGTTCATAGATCGCCAGCGTGGTGCTCAGGCGATCGTCGAGCCAGTCGCTTTTGACGCCGATTTCTTTCTGCTTGGTCAGCTCGGGACTCAGGTCGTTGCTGTTGCCGGCCACACCCGGCGTAATACCGATCAAGCCGCCGCCGACCGGCGAGAAGGTCTTGGTCCACGAGGCGTAGAACGAGTGATTTTGCAGCGGCGTCCAGACCACACCCACACGCGGGCTGGTGCTGTGGCTGTCACGGTCTTCGGAAATATTGCGCAGCTTGTTAGTCGACTCGATGTCGAAGGTGTCGTAACGCAGGCCGGCGAGAATCTGCCATTGATCGTTCAGGCGCAGTTGATCCTGCACATAGATCGCACGACTTTCGACTTCGGTGTGGCTGCTGCTCGCCACCTGCATGCGTCCGGTGTGGCGCAAGCTGCGATCCGGGTTGTACAGATCCAGCGCTGGCACGGCTTGAATGCCACGGCCGGTGGCGGCGTTGTACAGCGTCGGGTCGCGGCGCTGGCTGCCGGTCTCGACTCCGGTAAGCAGGCGATGCTCGAGGCCGAAGGTGTCGAATCCGCCTTCGAGTTCGAGGTTGTTGTAGATGTTGCGGGTGTTCAGATCCTGCTGCCAGTGCTGGCGGGTGACCTTGTTGGTCGCGGGGACGTAACCGGTCAGGTAGGTGTTGTCGAAATCGCTGTCGAGCTTGAACACGCCGAGGGTGTGGCGCAGTTGCCAGTTGTCGCTGAGTTCGTAGCTGAGTTTCGAACGCAGGGATTGCGACTTGTCGTCGATGAAATCGTGATCGTTGCCGTAGGTGGTATCGCGGCCGACGTCCGCCGGGCGCCCGTTGACACCCGGAATGCCGCGATCCGGCGTGCGGTTGTAGCGGCTGTATTCGTACTGCACCAACCAGTTCAAGTCTGGCGTGAGCTGCCAGCTCATCGACGGCGCAAACAGTTTGCGGTTGCCACTGACACCGTCGCGGAAGCTGTTTTCATCCATGTTGCCCATGTTCAGGCGCAGGCTGATGTTCTCGCTCGGGTCGGTGCTGAGGTCGGCGTACAGGCTGCGCAGATCCTCGCTGCCGCCCTGGGCTTCGATGGTCGAGCGGCGGCCGGATTCCGGCATTTTGCTCACGCGGTTGACGATCCCGCCCTGGCTGCCACGACCGTACAGAACCGCCGCCGGGCCTTTGAGCACTTCCACACGCTCGATGTTGTGCAGGTCGCGTTTGTACTGGCTGTCGTCGCGGATGCCGTCCAGATAGAAGTCGTTACTGGCGTCGAAACCACGGATGCGCAGGCTGTCAAAACGCGTGTCACCACCGCCGCTGACGTTGGGAATACCGCTCAGCGCATCTTCGATGTCATTGGTGCCGTAATCCGCAACGTTGGCAGTCTTGATCGAATCGATCGCCTGCGGCACGTAGCGCACCGGAGTCGAGGTGCGTGTCGCGGTGTTGCTGACTTTCACCCGCGGGTCGTCGGCCTGCGCTTCGGCGCTGATCGAGGTGGCGGGGAGTTCGGTCGCGGAGTAAGCCAAACCGGAAGACAAAAAGGCAGAAAGACCAAGAGTGACGGGCGTGAGACGGAACGGGGCAGGCATTGATCGGCGCATCCGAAAGGGTAGGGGAATTCGAGGGCGCGAATGGTAATGCTTTGCATTTGCTGTAGTGAATAATTCCTTATAGGTTCCCCGGTTTGATTGTTTCAACTTGTTTCCAGATTGATACAAATTATCAGAGGCGGAATTCGACCGATTGGCGAAACAGACTGGAAGCCAATCCAGCGTTTTTCCGCAACGAGCAAAGGGCTAACGTGCGGCCATCGATTTTTCCCTACTTTCCTGCCGGAGTTTTCCGATGATCCTTCATTACATTTACGACCCGTTGTGCGGCTGGTGCTACGGCGCTAAACCGCTGGTTCAAGCGGCACAAGCAGTACTGCCGGTGATTGCCCACGGCGGCGGAATGATGACCGGCGCCAATCGCCAGAACGTTTCACCGCAATTGCGCGATTACGTGATGCCCCACGACCGGCGCATTGCCGAGTTCAGCGGGCAGCCATTTGGCGAAGCCTATTTCGAAGGGTTGCTGCGCGATCACACAGCGGTGTTCGATTCTGCGCCGCCGATTGCTGCCGTGCTCGCTGCGGAAAAACTCGATGGCCGTGGCTTACAGTTGCTTGGCCGATTGCAGACCGCGCATTACCTCGAAGGTCGGCGGATCGCCGATAAACAAGTGCTGATCGAATTGGCGCTGGAAGTCGGTTATGCAGCGAGCAGCTTCGAAGCCGCGTTCGAATCTGCCGACATCGAGCAGCACATCAAGAACAGCCGCGCATTGCTGGCCAAGGTTGGCGGCCAGGGCTTTCCGACCTTTGCCCTGGAACAGGACGGCCACTTCACGCTGATCGACATCAGCCCATGGTTAGGCAAGCCGCAGGAATTTTCTGAATGGTTGCGTCAGGCGATTCCGGCCTCGGCGTCGTCCGTTTCCTCGATGGTTTGCACGCCGGACAGCTGCGCCTGAGCCCCACAGAATCACTGATTACCGGCGTTTTCCTGCAATCGCCTATCGCAATAAAGCCTTTCCTTAGACGATTTTTGCCTATTTAAAGACGATTCTTGAAATTGACACATTGTTGAGGGCGCGGCTACGATTCGGCCCAACGCCTGTGGCCAACCGCCATGACTCAAAATAATAAAAAGGCCCGCCATGACTTTGTCGTGGGCGGGCCTTTTTGTTTCGGGGTGAAAAAAGAGCGCGATAGCGCCGTTTCAGCCGTTCGACACAGCGCGTTTCAACCCGTAATAAGGAAAATAAAATGTTGAATAAGCGAATCAGTCTGATCGCTCTGGGGATGTTGAGCGCCACTCAGGCCATGGCTAACGACCAGGCCGAGTCCAAGGGTTTTGTTGAAGACAGCAGCCTCAAAGTGCTGCTGCGCAATGCCTACATCAATCGTGATTACAAAAACGGCAACGATGACAAAGCCGAGTGGGGCCAAGCGGCCATCGGTACGTTCTCGTCCGGTTTCACTCAAGGCACCGTTGGTGTCGGTGTAGACGCCTTCGGTCTGTACGCACTGCGTCTGGACGGCGGCAAGGGTCGCAGCGGCGCCGGCGGTATCGACTTCTTCAAGCAGGGTGATAGCGGCAACGCGGCTGATGATCTGTCCAAGGTTGGCGCAGCGGTCAAATTCCGTGTGTCGAACACAGTGCTGACCTACGGCGACCAGATGCCGGCCCTGCCGGTGCTGAACTACGACAACTCGCGTCTGCTGCCGGAAAGCTACACCGGCACCATGATCTCTTCGCAAGAGATCAAAGGCCTGAAGCTGGATGCCGGTCGTTTCACCGCCGAATCGCGCAAGAGCGCTGAAGGCCGTGACAGCGGTGGTCTGAAGGCGATCAACGTGTTGGGCGGTAGCTACCAGTTCACCGAGCACTTCAAGGGCGCGCTGTACGCTTCCGACGTTGAAGACGTGCTGAAGAAGCAGTACATCAACGCCAACTACGTGTACCCGCTGAACAAGGATCAGTCGCTGACCCTGGACTTCAACGGCTACCGCACCAAGCTGGACAATTCCTATGTCCGCGAAAACGGTGTGACCGGCGACGACAACAAGATCTGGAGCCTGGCAGCGACTTTCGCCACCGGCCCGCACTCGTTCACCGTGGCGCACCAGCGTTCCACCGGCGACAGCAACCTGGGTTACGCCTACGGCGGTTACCAGAAAGGTCAGGGTCGGGTCGGTGACGGTGGCAACACCATCTACCTGGCCAACTCCTACTGGTCGGACTTCAACGCCGAAGACGAACGCAGCTGGCAGCTGGGCTACGGCCTGGACTTCGGCGCATTTGGCGTACCGGGTCTGAGCTACAACTTTGCCTATGTCCGTGGCGACAACATCACCACGTCCACCAGCGAAGGCGGCACCGAGCGCGAGATCTTCAACCAGTTCAAGTACGTCGTGCAAAGTGGCCCGGCTAAAGACCTGAGCGTGAAACTGCGCAGCTCGATCCTGCGTGTTTCGCAGAAATCCAGCGAATACAACGTCAGCGGCAACGAGCTGCGTGTGTTCGTCGATTACCCGATCAATATCTTCTGATGATCGGTTGAGTTGTAAAACTCGTAAGAAAACCCCGAATCGCTCGGGGTTTTTTTTCGACTGTTTTTCCCTGAGAGGCGCAAATAACCCGTGTTTTTGTCATTAAAAAGTTGTTTTTCAGCTGCTGCAGATCGCGTTTCAAACGGGGCTTTAAATGCCTGAAATTCTTTCTCATGGACGCAAATTCTCCACCTAATAAATTAGGCCGCTCAACGCAGCGGAGAATTTGGTAATGATCGTTTTAAACAGAGAAGTGGGCGAATCGCTACGGCGCGACAAATACGCCAATGTGCAGGGCGCCGACTTCAATCTATACGGTCATTTCGCCGACTTCGTCAGACTGACCAAAAGTTGGGAAAACATGGAGCCTGACAGCTACTACGGTCAGGCCGAGGCCGGCATGCGTTACCGTCGTTACAGCGACTTCGAGTACAACCCCAAGACGCGCGAACTCACGCAACTTGAACATCGCGCGTACGTGCAATCCAAGGCTAACAACAGTTACGTTGGCGGCGTAGTGCGGCACTTTGCCGACTTCTCTGAAGAAGTCCTGCACTCGCCGGTGATGCGCAGCCTGATCGACACCGATTTCGAAGTGTATAAAAACGTCTTGCCGGAAGAGCTGCACGAGGAAATCTGGCAGTGCCAGATTCACCAGATCCGCATCGAGATCAAACCCGGCAAACAACTTGAAATCACCCCGGAAGGCATTCACTGCGACGGCTATCCGTTCAGCGGTGTGCACTTCTGGGGCCGCAACAACGTCGAGGGCGCGGAAAGTCGTTTGTACGACATCCATGGCGAGCAACTGGCGTCGACCACCTACCAGGAAATCCTCGATACCACCTACTTCCTCGACCGCGACATGCGCCATTACGTAACCCCTGCGCGCAACACGCATTCCCATGCCATGGCGTACCGGCAGATTCTGGCGATCTCCTTCTCGCGGCCCGGGACCGCTTTCGACATTGTTCGCTAATCAGATCACTCAAATCGATGGCGTCGAGTGCTCGACGCCGGTGGTGCTGCGACGCGCCACGGCCAAGGACGCGCAGCGCATGGAGCGCTTCTTTCGCCAGTTCGACGAAGTGTCGTTCTGCGAATGGCAGGATGCCAAATGCCTGCGCGGCGTGCTGATCCAGAAGACCACCACCTCCTATCTTGCTTTCGACATCGAAGGTGAAATCGTCGGTGCGGTGCTCGGCGGCATGCTCGGCAGTCGTGGCACCATCAACCACTTGGCCGTCAGCCCGCGCTATCGCAGCCAAGGCGTCGGCCAGCGCCTGGTGGAAGCGGCATCCGCCGACATGAAGCGGGTCGGTGTGCTGCGGATGTTTCTGTTCGTCGACGATGCTAACCTCGCGGGCAAGCGTTTTTGGACTGCCCAGGGTTTTTGCGAGCCTCACGGCGAACGGACATTTGAGAGGGATCTATGAATGAAAGGTCCGGCAGTGCGCCGCTGATGGTCAGCCATCAGCCGTCGCGCACGTTTGCCGAAGCCAGTCCGGTGGTGGCCGGTTACTTCACGGTGTCGTTCGTTTTCGGACTGATGGCGGTGAATGCCGGGCTGCCGCTGTGGCTGCCGGTGGCGATGTGCTTGTTCGTGTACGCCGGGGCTTCGCAATTCGCGGCGCTGGCGCTGATCAGCAGCGGCGCTTCGTTGACGACCATTGTGCTGACTACGTTCTTGATCAACGCGCGGCACATGCTGATGTCGGTCTACATGGCCAAGGCCTTGCGCGCGCTGGGGTTGAGTCGCATGGAGCGCTGGTGCTACGCCGGCGGGCTGACCGATGAGTCGTTCGCCTTCCATAGCGTCAAACTCGGCAAAGGCGCGCCGGTCAACGTGCGTTATCTGATTGGCTTCAATCTGTTCTGCCACACCTCGTGGGTGCTGGGCGGGCTACTCGGAGCGCTGTGCGCGCAATATGCAGCGCACCTGATCAAGTATCAGCTGGATTACGCGCTGACCGCGATGATGCTCTATGTGCTGGTCTCGTTGTGCAACACGCGCAACAAACTCATCGCCGCGCTGGCCGCTGTGGTTTGCATGGGCGCGCTGAGTCTGGTCGGCAACTCGCCGTTCAATGTCTTCATCGCCACGTTCGTGGGTTGCGGGGTGGGTGTATGCCTGACCAAACGTTCCTGATTCTGGTGGTAGCGCTGATGATGGCCGTGACCTTCCTGCCGCGCGCCTTGCCCCTGCAAATCAACACCGAGCACTGGCCGCCGTTCGTCGCGCGTGCGCTGGAATACTTGCCGGTGGCGATCGTCGCTGCGATCAGCCTGACTCCCTTGTTGATCAAGGATCAGCACATACAGCTCGACCGCCCGGAATTTTACGCAGCCATTCCGACGTTGTTATGTGCGTATTTCAGCAAAAACCTCTTTCTCAGTGTGGCGGTTGGGACGGCTGCGTACATTGCGCTCGGCGCGTTCATGTAGCGGCAGATCGACCACGTCGTTGAGCGCCTTGCCGGACAGATTCGGGTTGTTCACCGCCAGGCGCACTTCGAGGAAGTCCTCGAAACCGGGGAAAATCGTCAGGCCGTATTTCTGCGCGGCCTCGCGAGAAACCATGCCGACGGCATCCATTTGCGTGATCAGCGACAGGGTCAACGTCTCGCTGCACGAATAAATCATGCGCTGGCCGTTCTCGTGATTGCCCAGCCCGGCGTCGAGAAAACGCAAAAAGCTGTGGGAATATGGACAATCTTCTGCAGGACGCACCTGAAACTTGTTGCCGAGCAAGGTCAGCGGATCATTCTCCTGACCACAATGCGCGCCAACCACCTGTACCTGCACTTCCGGCAGGACAATACTCGGCAGCCCCGGCCGCTGCGGGCCGATCAGCACCGCGAGATCGAAGTCTTCATTCTTCAGCTTGCTGAGGTTTTCCATCGACTCGGCGTAGCTGAATTCCATCTGATAGTCGGGAAAAACCTCGATCAGGCGTCCGATCATTCGTCGATTGAAGTCCGGCGGCAAGGTGTTGTTCAGCGCGACCTTCAAGGTGCGCTGGCCGGGCACCTTCAAGGCTTCCACCTTCTCTTCCATCTGCCGTGTAGCAATCAGCACTCGATCCATATAAGGCGTCAGCTCGGTGCCTTGCGGCGTCAGCGTCAGACCTTTGTTGGAACGGCGAAACAAGCGGAAACCGAACTGTTCTTCGACCTTGTTCAACTGCGCGGCCAACGCCTGCACAGTCAGGCACGAGTGCTCGGCTGCGGCCGACAACGAGCCGGTCTGCACAATGCGCATGAGGTTGCGTAAGGTTCTGCTATCCATGGGTAATGCCCTCTGAAGTGGGCTGGGTATTGTTGAGTACGTCAGTGCCGGTACGGCGCCATATGCTGGCTATATTCCTGTACCTGAGCATAGTTGTCGCGCAATTAGTAGCCAATTGATGTCTCCGCCGATGGCTGGAGGCTGACACAGGATCGGGGTTTTAGGCGACATGGGGGTGATGGGGGTCAAAAAAAGTGCATGGTTTTGGGGCGTTCGGCTGTTTTGCTGAGGGAAATGGCTGACACGGTGGGCGGGTTTTACCTGCGAGAACTGTGGACGGGTCGTATGGGAAGTTGGGATTGGGCTGATAGCGAGGCGACGACAAAGCGGCTGGAATAAGGCCAAGACGTGCGAACCAGGAACTCAGGAAATCGCACATCAATTGGCAGAGGTGAGAAATGGCTGCGCTATCGAAAACTACAGACGTGTGTTGCCGCATTGACGAGAAGTTAATAGTGCGTGCCACTCAGGTTTTTAACGTCTGCGGACTCACTATCGAAGATGCAATGCGACTGTTCCTCCTACAGGTCGTTTCGAACCAGCGAATGCCTTTTGACGTACGAGTACCTTCAAAGAAGACGGCAAGTGCAATGAGAGAAGCCAGAAATATTTGCCAGCGTTTCGATTTGATAGAGGAGATGTTCAAGTGTCCTGATATGTGAAGAGAAGGATGGCTTTGATACATTTGTGGATAGGTTTTCAACATTTATTCGTATGTGTACTAGCATTGACGTATGCGCAGTAATTTTGGACGACCCTATGCCCACCTCATCCCCAGCCCTGACCCCACGCGAGCAACTCAACGTCCCCGAAGCCGGTCGTGTCGCGTTGAAGTTCTTCTTCAACCTCATGGAGCGCTGGGGCTGTAACGCCGAGCAACAAAGAACGCTGCTGGGCGGGGTCGGCAATACGACGTTTTACAAATACAAACACCTACCGCCGAATGTGCGTCTGCCGCACGACACGCTTGAGCGAATTTCCTATCTGATGGGTATTCACAAAGCACTGAGCATCATCTTCAGCAACAGTCGCGAGCGGGCTTACACGTGGGTCAGCAGTCCGAACACTGCCGCGCCGTTCAACGGCCAAACCGCGCTGGATTACATGCTCGCCGGGCGGGTAGTGGACATCGCCGACGTGCGTCGTTATCTCGACGGTGTGCGCGGTTGAAGGCGCCGGCGCTGGTCGAGCCGCAATGGCCGCGAGCGTATCGGATCGTCAACAGCAGCTTCCCGCCGATTGCGTTGTTCGAAGATGTGCTCGACCCGGAGGATCTGGAAATCGCCTACGCCCTCGAAGCGCTGACCAATGATCGTTTGATCGCCCAGGCCGGCGTCCTCGACCGCGTGCGACCTGAAGACCGTCTCTCCGGCCCCGGTTCAACCCCGGTGATGGCGGCGTTCACTCACATCGGTAAAAGCAGCCGCTTCACCGACGGCACGTTCGGCGTGTATTACGCCGCCAGCAGCCAGGCCGCGGCCATCGCCGAAACCTGCTACCACCAAGAACGGTTCCTCGCCGCAACCAACGAGGCCGATCTGGAATTGACCATGCGCACCTACATCAATCGCGTGATCAAGCCACTGCACGACATCCGCCACGATTTCCCGCATTTGCATCAGCCTGATCCCGATGCTTATGGCCCGTCTCAGGCATTCGCCCGGCAACTGCGCGAAAATCTGTCATGGGGTTTGCTTTACAACAGCGTGCGTTTACCCGGGCATGAATGCGTCGCCGCGTTTCGCCCGCCGACTGTGTCGATTCCGAAGCAGGGTAAACATCTGCGTTATGTTTGGAGTGCGAGTTTGCGCAAGATTTCGTTTGTATTCGAGGTCAGCCAGGTCTGAAACACCAAGTCCACTCATTTCGTCTAAAGCGTCCTCGCACTAGAGCGAGGGCGCTTTACTGTCTGTTTTGTCGGATTTCACTTTTTGCGCAA
Source organism: Pseudomonas sp. TWP3-1 (assembly GCF_049896625.1). Taxonomy (NCBI): domain Bacteria; kingdom Pseudomonadati; phylum Pseudomonadota; class Gammaproteobacteria; order Pseudomonadales; family Pseudomonadaceae; genus Pseudomonas; species Pseudomonas sp. TWP3-1. The sequence continues at coordinate 275,976 of NZ_JAFCUQ010000002.1, read as the reverse complement.
TAACTGCAAAGTCTCCGCGCTTCCAACGTGGCAGCGTGGTTTCCCCTCTCGACGCTTCCTTGAAGTAGGGCAACGTGCCCCAGAGTTCGTCATCCCCCACCAAGTAAATGCGATGCTGGGCACGCGTCAGCGCCACATTGAGCAAGTTGGGTTTTGACGACGCCCACTGCGCTGCGCCAGCAGTTTCGGGATCAGCCCCCAAAATCATGAACACGGTTTTTTCTTCCTTGCCTTGGAAGGTATGGACGGTGCCGATGCTGCGTTTGACCCAGCGTTTCAACTCCTCCCGCTTCGGCGCTGGATGTTGCCACGCAACTTGCATGATCTGCTCTCGCATTGCCTGCCGAATTGCTTTGAAAGGCGAGATCACATACAGCTCGGGCAGTAGGCGGTCGCGCTGGAAGAGGGACACAATGACCTTGGTCATGAACTCGATCTGTTCGGGCACCGATTGCTTGCGGTCAACTGAGCCCCGAATATCGACCCATCCACTGGCGAGGGCGATCAAGGGTTCGGCGATGGGCTCGCGATTGGGTAGGCCGTAAACCATTTTGTTGTCGTAGGCGATCAGGTTGGCCAGAGAAAACATCGGCTCGTGGCAACGGCGGTGTACGCGCAGGGGGCTTCCGACCCATATGTTCTCGTCCATGCATGGGGCGTAGGCACCAAAACGATTGGCTTGGTCGGCGAGACGCTGCACGGAAACGCAATGCGGCGCGTAAGCATTGTCTGCAGTTACCGGGTGGAGTTCACCCAAAGCATCGATCAACGGAGTCGGCAGAGTAAAAACCGGCTCGATTTGCAACGGATCACCCACGACGACACAGCGCTGGGCGCGCCAGAGGGCGCCGACCGCCGCTTGCGGGACAGCTTGCCCGGCCTCATCGATAAAGACCCAGCCCAGAGAGCCCGGGCCCAGACCGCGAAACTGACTGGCGAAAGAAGCAAACGTACTGGAAACCACTGGTACGACCATGAACAGGTTTTGCCAGATGCTCAGGATGTGGTTCGGATCTTGCGGTACTTGATTGGAAAGCAGCTTATTGACCGCGACGAGATTGGCCCCGAGCGCGCCACCCTTTTGCGCGGTTTCATGTACCCACGCTTGCTGAAGCCGCAATGCGGCGGCGAAGAGTTCCGAGCGCATTCGCGCCAACTCTTCGTCGTGCCAGAGTCCATCAATCTGCAATTGCTCATCGCTCACCAAGTCCAGCGCGTTAGCGAGCATGCGAGGAATAAGCAGCCGAGTGCGAAGCTGGTCATATTCGGCGCTCCAACTGCGCCATTGCTCCGTCAAAACGCTGAGTTCCTGTTCTTGCACCTGCAAGAGGCCTGTTGCTTCGCGCAAATTGCAGGCAGATTTCTTTACCTTCGCCTGCAGCGCTGTTAGCACTTGATGGTTATCAAGCTGAGCCAGCGCGTTGGATTTTCGGCGTTGATCGTAGGCCTTCGCTTCCTGAGTACGGAACAAGCGCGCCCAAAAACCGGGAGATGAGCGGTCGATCAACTGCTGCTCCAGAAGCAGTTGTTGAAGCGCCTGCTGCTGAGTGCTCACTTTCTGCAAATTGTCGGTCTGATCAGCCGATATGGCATCGACTTGCGATTTTGTATCTTGAATACAGGCGATCTGACACGCCAGAAAATCAGACTCGCTGCCTTGGCCAACAATGTCGAGCAATTCGGCCAGTCGCTCGCGCTCGATCAGGGCGCTGTCTACAGCTTTGTCGGCCAGGCGGAAACGCTCGCGGGCCTGGCTGAAGCTCAGTGGATTAGGCTCTTTGAGCCAGTCCCAAAAGCGTTTAGGTTGATCGCTGCTCTGAGTCTTGATGGTGAACATGCTGAAGCGCTCATTAAAATGGCGCCGATTACGGGAGTTGCCCAAAGCGCAGCTGATCAGCCCCCAAGGCATCTGCTCTCCCTGTGGAGAAATGGCGCCACGCTTACCTTCTTGCACCGCGATGTTGTGGGCCACGGGTTGCAGATAACCGAATGGGCGCCAGTGTTCGCCCAAAGCCTTGCGCTTGACCAGGTCAACAGAAATGTTTTCGACCGCGGCATTGTTAGTCGACGCTACGACCATCTCAAATCCGGTCAGGGCGTTGATCAATGGACGCAATGTGACAAAGCCCGAATTTCCTTTGAAACGAACCCTGCAGGACTCTTTGACAAACGCGTCATCCGCCTTGACCAGTTCCGCCAGAATGCGAGCACGCTGAACAATATTGTCGGCAAACAGATCGCGCAGTAATGTGGTTTTGCCGGTGCCGGGCGGGCCGTTGACAGCGAAGAGTCCACCGATTTCGGTTTCCTCGCGTATTTGGTTCAGGGCGAACTGTTGCATCAGGCTCATTGACTGGTCAGTCTCGGCCAACCAGTGCCCCCGGTTAAGGAACCGTGGACGCAGTGCATTCAATATTGCCGTGCAGCCTTGCTCGCTATAAAGGTCTATTCGTTGGGCAGGGGGCAAGGCAATCAGGTACTGCGCCAGCGTCAATGGAATGTTGCCGCTGCTGACTCCTTCAATGGCACGTTCGATATCGCGGATAAAAAAGCTGTTGAGGATATCCAGTTCCTCAAGGGTATCTTCTTCCTCGTCGTCTTTGTCTGCCTCGTCCGGCTTGGCTTTCTCGGGCTGTTTGCTGTCGAAGGCTTTTACCTTCGCCGTCAGCACTGCGATGGGTTGTGCGGTGTCGGGAGTAAAACCGCTCCATTCGCAGAGCAGCGTTTGGAGCGTCACAACCTCACTGGCGCGCATTGCCTGCCCGGCGAAAGAACCGCGGCTGCTCATGAAATTATGCAGCCTCTGTATGAGGTCTTCTCGTGCCGCATCGAACGCGTCATGACTGAGGGATTGGAGGCCGCTAGCCAGTGTCCGCCCTAGGGCCCACGGCGCAGTGGAAATGGAAATCGAGTCGATCAATGGATTGCCAGCCCCATCCAAGGGCAACTTGGCGAAGCAAGTCATGCCCTCAAGCTCTGCCCGCTCTGCATTCTCATACTCTCTTTCATCGGCCGAAGCGCCGCGTGCGCGCGGTATCACCTGTTCGCAGACACGGTTTATTTGCGATTTGTCGAAGATGCCAAGAAACAGGTTATAGCCAGTGACGGCCTTATCTTGGGCCACATCAATGTCTAGCCAGTCGGTGTCATCAGACAGTTCAAGGGCGCTACGCAGAAGGGCTTTGGATTGCCATTCTTCAAGATCATCCAGATATTGCTCCAGCCCGTAGGGAATGAAGAATTCGACTTTATGCCAGTAATCCAGAATTGCGAGTGTTGTTGCCTGAGCGAGGGGAGCCACGTGCTTATTCCCGAAAGTCCATGTTCGAGCGCGCAGTTTACAACGAAGCTCTGAGTACAGTCAGAGTCCAGTGTGTGGACGAAATGTGGACACTCCAGAAACAACAAAGCCCCTGCATTTCTGCAGGGGCTTCGTTTTGTATGGTGCCGGCACCAGGAGTCGAACCCGGGACCTACTGATTACAAGTCAGTTGCTCTACCAACTGAGCTATACCGGCGTGTGGGCGACGATTATAGCCATTGGGAAAATTCTGTAAACCCCTGAATTCAGACTATTTTTGCACAGGCTCAAATTCAGGCCCGGCGCAGGACTTTGCGCAGTTTCTGGATGGCGCGCCAGGCGCGGTTGTTCTGGATGGCGCGCAGTTGGGCTTCGGCGTGTTCGGCGCGTTGTGTGGCGGCGCTGATCTGCTCCAGGGCGGCGGCTTCGTTGGGGCTGACGGGGTGGGCGAAGGGGTGGCCGAGGCAGAGCTGGAAGTTGTCGAGCTGGCAGGGTGGCATCTCGAATGCCGGTTTCAGGTTGATGTGTTCATTGGCCAGGAAGTAGCTGTTGAGGCCGTCAAAGCAGACGTTTTGGTAGCCGGCGTCGGTGACCAGGTGTTCCCAGGTGTGGTCGCGCTCGAACGGGGTTTCGATGAGGATGATCCACGGGCGGAAGCGACTGAAATCCATGCCGCGCAGCACGGTTTCTTCGTGGCCTTCGACGTCGATTTTCAGAAAGTGGATTGGGCGCTCGCTGGCGTGTTCTTCGCAGATCGAGGTCAGGGTACGGGCCTTGACGGTCAGGCTGCGGACGTCGAGGCCAAGGTCGCGGCGCTCCTGAGCCACGACCGGGTCGGCAGTGGACAGGCCGGTGCCGGGAATGCCGTAGAACGTGACTTCGCCGGGCTGATCGCTGGCGATGCATTGCAGCGTGGTGTCGCGGGGGCGCTGTTGGCGGAGGGCGTCGTGAAAGTTTTGCATCGGCTCGACGTTGATGCCGCTCCAGCCGCGATCGTAAAAGGCTTTGGTAACCGAATCGTGAAGCGGATCGTTGGCGCCGACATCGATATAGAAGCCGTTTTCGAAGAATTTGAGTGCCCGCCACAAGCGGATGTCTTCGAAATTCTGTGCGTAAGAAATGAACGTCACGGTGGCTTCCTGTCGGTCAGATTTTTCTTTTTCGAGTGTGCGCTACCTGCACGGCGTAAACCTGTATAGCAAGGGTAGATATGGGGCGCAATTGTGCATTGCACAGGTCCGCAATTCGGCGGTTATGTCCTTTTGCTTGGAGGCTTATGCACAACGGGCTGGCCCATAGGCGCACTCAAGGCGGATTTTGTGAACGCATTCTCATTTGTCTCGCAAAGCCCTGTTTTACTGGTTTTTTATTCATGTGAACAAAAAATGACCAGCACTGTTAATGGCGTGAAACAGGCGTGGATATTGGATCCAGGATAATTTCATCAACAGAGTTATCCACAGGCTGTAAAGATTTAAACGCGTTCGGCCACTAGCAATAAATTGCGCGGAGTGAGATGTGCGTCGCAGAAGGTCCCAAGCCGTACGTCATATCCCTGTTCGGCGAGGAAAAGCGCCCGATCGAGGTTCAGCCAAAGCTCTAACGGCCGTCGGAATAATCCGCGCAGCAGTTCCAGGTTGCGAACTTCGGCTAATCGCTGCCAACCGGCGGTTTCGAGAGCCAGCCAATTTTGCTCGCCGATTGTGGATAACTCTTTCAGCGCGCCCAAGTCGCGACAGTAATCGGCAAAAGGTTTTTCCAGCCAGGCGCTGGGCAGGGAAGGCGTTGGCAAGTATTCATCGACGCCACGTACTTTGCGTTGCAACGAATCGAAGGCAAGGCGCCGGGCCATGGAGGTGTCGCGCTGACGTCGGATGCGGGCACCTGCGGTGACCGTTTCGCTCATCGGCAGCGCCAGATCTTCCCGCGACAGCTGTAGGGCGGATTCTGCACCGGCCGAGGAAAGCGCCTTATATTGAGTGAGACTGATCCGGTTGTAACAGCACGGTGCAAGCGCCAGTTGTCGGCAACCGGCGGCGCTGGCCAGTTGCATCAGCCGCACATGCAGATCGCCACAGGCGTGCAGGGCGACGGGCGTGTGATTGGCGCTTAGCAGCACAGCGGCGTCAGCAGCCAGAACATCCTGCTCGACGTGCAATGCGTGCAGATGATGACGTTGGCTCAATGCCTGACCGCTGGCGACCAGCGCCGGGTCGTATTCCACACAGGTGAGTTGTTGTCCGCGGCTCAACAGGCGTCGGCCCAAGTGACCTTTGCCCGAGCACCAATCCAGCCAGTGCTGCGGCGTTGAGCTAAACGACAGGCAACCTGCGAACGCTTCGATCTGCTGCAACTTGCGCCCCGGCACATCGACGTTCAAGCGATGACCTGCCGCCTCGAGCGCATGGGTCGGCAATTCCCCAACTGCGCTCAGCTCAAGTGACAGCGCGGCTAACGTTGCGAATGGCTCCGGCGCATCAACAAGATCGGCAGGCTGGTTATGCGCACTTTCCGCGTCCTCCAGCGATCGCCCACGTAGCCACGCAGACAGTTCGGGGTAGGAGGTTTCCCACGGAAGCGCAAGATGAGTGAACGGTCGAGGTTTCCACAATGCTTGATGCATTGCGAGAAACGCATCCAGCGCGGTGAAGCGGGCGAGTAGTTCCTCGCCCGTCAGCACGTGGGAAGATTCAACGCCCCTGGCAGGCATCAACGCGCAGCCAGCGTTCCAGCAGTTTGAAACCGCGAACCAGCACGTAGGACATCAGCAGATAGAACACGCCGGCAGCAAAGAAGATCTCCACCGGCAGGTAGGTGCGGGCAATGATCGTGCGGGCCATGCCGGTCAGTTCCAGCAAAGTTACGGTGCTGGCCAGGGCGCTGGCCTTGAGCATCAGGATCACTTCATTGCTGTAGGCCGGCAGGCCGATGCGCGCCGCGCGCGGCAGGATGATGTAGAACAGCGCCTTGGGCCGGGACATGCCCAGCGCCCGCGCCGCTTCGATCTCGCCCGGCGGAATCGCCTGGATCGCGCCGCGCAGGATTTCAGCGATGTACGCCGCCGTGTGCAAGGTCATGGTCGCAGTGGCGCACCAGAACGGATCGCGCAGGTACGGCCACATCGAGCTGTTACGCACCGCGTCGAACTGCGCCAGTCCGTAATAGACCAGGAACAATTGCACCAGCAACGGCGTGCCACGGAAAAAGAAGATGTAGGCGTAGGGAAAAGCGCGCACGTACCAAAGTTTCGAAGAACGGGCGATGCCCAGCGGAATCGCCAGCAGCAGCCCGGCGATCACGGCGATGGCCACCAGCTCCAGGGTCAGGGTCGCACCCTGCGCCAGTTTCGGCAGCCATTTGATGATGACTTCCCAATTCATTAAGCGCTCCTCGCGAAGCCACGGGCGGCGCGTTTTTCCAGGAAGTGCATGCCGGTCATCGCCAGCACCGTCAGGCCCAAGTACATGAATGCGGCGACCATATAGAAGGTGAACGGCTGCTTGGACACGGTCACGCCGATTTGCGCGTGCCGCATGATCTCTTCCAGGCCGATCACCGACACCAGCGCGGTGTCTTTCATCAGAATCATGAACAGATTGCCGAGGCCGGGCAGAGCGATGCGCCACATCTGCGGCATGATCAGGCGCGTGAAGATCCGCACTTTCGACATGCCCAACGCGACGCCAGCCTCACGGTGGCCCTTGGGAATCGCGAGAATCGCGCCACGAAACACTTCTGTGGCGTAGGCGCCGAAACACAGGCCGAGTGCAATCACACCGGCGGCGAAGGCGTTGAGTTCCAGATCGGGGTTGCCGAAGAACTCACCGAGGGCGCGCATCAGGTTGACCGTACCGAAGTAGATCAACAGCACCCAGAGCAATTCCGGGATGCCGCGCACCAGGGTCGAATAGGTTCCGCCAAGCCATTGCAGTGGCTTGTACGGGGAAGTTTTGGCCAAGGCGCCGAGCAGACCGAGCACCAGCCCCAGGCACAGGGCCGTGAGTGCCAGTTTGACGGTCATCAGCGCGCCAGCGGCAAGCGCCGGGCCGAATCCGTAGAGGTCGATAATCATGGATTTCTTTTCAAATCGCGGCAGGCAAGGCCGGGGATCGACGCCGCGAAAGTGCGGCGTCGATCCGGCAGGTCAGGATCAGTAGATGCTGAACGGGAAGTACTTGTCGTTGATCTTTTTGTAAGTGCCGTCTTCAACGATTTCTTTCAGCGCAAGGTTCAGACGCGCGCGAATCGGGTCGCCTTTTCGTACAGCGATACCGATCTTGTCGCTTTCTTCAACCGGGTCGCCCTTGAACTCGTAAGGCTTGCCGGCTTCGCTTTTCAGCCACTCGTAGTTGACGTATTTGTCAGCGAGGATGCCGTCCAGACGACCGGAAGTCAGGTCGAGGTAAGCGTTTTCCTGGGTGTCGTAGAGTTTGACTTCGACGCCTTCCATGTTGTCCTCCATCCAGGTACCGGCGAGGGTCGCACGTTGTGCGCCGATCACTTTGCCTTGCAGGGAAGCCTTGTCGGTTTTGAAGTCTTTGTCTTTCGGTGCGATGAATTGCAGCTTGTTCGAGTAGTACGGGTCGGTGAAGTCCACTGCGCCTTTGCGCTCGTCGGTGATCGACATCGAGGAGATCAGGAAGTCGAACTTCTTGGCGTTCAGGGCCGGAATGATGCCGTCCCAATCGGAAGTGACCACGGTGCAGTCGACTTTCATCTTCGCGCAGAGGGCGTCGCCGATGTCTTTGTCGAAGCCGACCACGTTGCCGCTGGCGTCTTTGTTGTTGAACGGCGGGTAAGCCGCTTCGATGCCCATCTTCAGGGTCTCGGCCATGGCACCGGCGCTGAACGCGAGGGTGACGGCGGCGGCCAGGAAGACCTTTTTATAGTTCTGCATGTGGGTAGCTCCGTTAGCGGTTGCTGGACATGAATTGTTTGCAGCGCGCCGAAAGCGGGTTATCGAACACCTGCTGTGGCGATCCTTGCTCTTCTACCAGGCCTTGGTGGAGGAACACCACTTCGCTGGAGACCTGACGGGCGAAGCCCATTTCATGGGTCACGAGCAGCATGGTGCGGCCTTCTTCGGCCAATGCGCGGATGACATTAAGTACTTCCTGGACCATTTCCGGGTCAAGGGCGGATGTCGGTTCGTCGAACAGAATCACCTTAGGTTGCATCGCCAGTGTGCGGGCAATCGCTGCACGCTGTTGCTGGCCGCCGGACAATTGCGCCGGGTAGGCGTGGCGTTTGTCGGCAATGCCGACCTTGGCCAGCAGCGCTTCGGCGACTTCGATGGCTTCGGCCTTGCTCTGGCCGAGCACGCGGCGCGGCGCTTCGATGATGTTGTCGAGCACGCTCATGTGCGGCCACAGATTAAAGTTTTGAAATACAAAACCAATCTCGGAGCGCAGCCGATTGATCTGTTTGCCGTCGGCGGCAACCAGTTCGCCATTCTTGGCGGCTTTGAGTTTGAGTTCTTCCCCGGCAACCAGAATCTGGCCCTGATGCGGGTTTTCCAACAGATTGATGCAACGCAGGAACGTGGACTTGCCGGAACCGGAGGAACCCAGGATCGAGATCACGTCGCCGTCGCGGGCGGTCAGCGAGATGCCTTTGAGCACCTCAAGCTTGCCGTAGCGTTTGTGCAAGTTGCGGATTTCAAGCGCGGGCGTGGCCTCAGCCATGTGCGTTCCTCATATATGTTGCGCTCCTGCTGTTGGTTGGCCTTCCTGGCGAGGCGGCCAAGCTAGCATAGCGTTTCAATGGCAGCCAACAGCGCTGGGCGCGGTAAACGGATGGCGTGTGGCAGGTTGTCGCATCGGCGCAGAAGACTGTCGCCCCATCAACAACCGAACGGGTGTTTGAACGTGCAAGCCCGAGGGTGCCGGGTAAAAAAAGGCGCGATGTTGCCACCTTTGCCGGGGTGTTGGAAGCGCTAACCGGCCGATCGTTCCGGATTCGCCCTTTTATTGTGCATCCCACACTTTTTGCGTGTGTTTCTGGTGCGGTGATTCGTTTAAAAAGTGAGTCGCAGGGTAACGCTCTGGCGAATAGCCATTAATCTCAATGACTTGCGATGACTGTCCGGTCGCGCGCGAAGCCGCGGCACGCGGGAGTTTGAAACATTTTGGCGCAAATATTGCGTGCAGAATAAGGAACGCCCCGTTGGTTTCTTTTTACGAGAAGGAAAACCAGGCGGGCCGGACTGAATCGCTTTCCTCGCAAAGGTAGTTTCGATGAGCAGTACTCAAAGCTCCAACGGCCTCGAACAGGGGCTCAAACCGCGTCATGTGACCATGCTGTCGATCGCCGGGGTGATCGGTGCAGGTCTGTTCGTAGGCTCCGGCCACGCCATCGCCGCTGCAGGCCCGGCCGTGTTGCTGGCCTACGCCGCTGCCGGCATGTTGGTGGTCCTTGTGATGCGCATGCTCGGTGAAATGGCCGTCGCCTCGCCGGACACCGGTTCGTTTTCGACTTACGCCGACCGCGCCATCGGCCATTGGGCCGGTTTCACTATTGGCTGGTTGTACTGGTGGTTCTGGGTTCTGGTCATCCCGTTGGAGGCCAACGCGGCCGCAACCATCCTGCACGCGTGGTTTCCGGATGTGGGCATCTGGGCCTTTGCTCTGGTGATTACCATGCTGCTGACGGTGACCAACCTGTTCAGCGTGAAGAATTACGGTGAGTTCGAATTCTGGTTTGCCCTGATCAAAGTGTTGGCGATCATCGGTTTCATCGGGCTGGGTCTCGCGGCGATCTTCGGTTATCTGCCGAACAGCCAGGTCAGCGGCGTTTCGCACTTGTTCGACACTCAGGGCTTCCTGCCGAACGGCATGGGCGCGGTGTTGGGCGCAATCCTGACCACCATGTTCTCGTTCATGGGTACCGAGATCGTGACCATCGCGGCTGCCGAATCGAAGAACCCGGGCAAGCAGATTTCCAAGGCCACCAACTCGGTGATCTGGCGGATCGGCTTGTTCTATCTCGTGTCGATCTTCATCGTTGTGGCTTTGGTGCCGTGGAATGATCCTGCATTGGCCAGCCTTGGTTCCTACCAGACTGTGCTTGAACGTATGGGCATTCCCAACGCCAAGATGATCGTCGACATCGTGGTGCTGGTCGCCGTGACCAGTTGCCTGAATTCGGCGCTCTACACCTCCTCGCGCATGCTGTTCTCGCTGGGCAAGCGCGGTGATGCTCCGGCCGTGGCCACCCGCACCAACAAGAGCGGCACGCCGTACTGGGCAGTCATGCTCTCCACCGGCGCGGCGTTCCTGGCAACTTTCGCCAACTACGTGGCTCCGGCGGCGGTGTTCGAATTTCTGCTGGCCAGCTCCGGCGCCATCGCGCTGCTGGTGTACCTGGTGATCGCGATTTCGCAACTGCGCATGCGTAAACAACGCATGGCACGCGGCGAGAAGATCGTCTTCAGCATGTGGCTGTTCCCGGGCCTGACCTACGCGGTGATCGTGTTCATCGTCGCGGCCCTGACCATCATGCTGTTCCAGGACGCGCACCGCGTGGAAATCCTCGCGACCGGCTTGCTGAGCCTGCTGGTGGTGGCTACCGGTCTGCTGGTAGCGCGTCGGCGCAAGATCGAGAAGCGTGGCGCTGTGGTGCTGAATTGATCGGTAACGCGTAATGCAAAACGGCCGCTGTCAGTGATGACGAGCGGCCGTTTTTGTTTGCATATGGCGATTCACGCGGGATGCACCCAATCCTCTACGCGTAAACCCGGGACGCGTTCAAACTCCCGCACATTATTCGTAACGATGATGAACCCTCGCGAGCGAGCATGTCCGGCAATCATTTGATCGTAAGGGCCGATGGGAGTGCCTGCCTTGGCGAGTTCGGATCGAATCATCCCCGTGTGGGCCGCTGCCTCTTCGTCAAATGACATGATGTCGAGTCTTGCAGCGAAGCCTTCTATAATTGCGAGGTTTTTTTCAGGAGCTGCGGATTTTTCCGCGCCATAGATCAGCTCCATCAACGTCACTGTGCTTATGCACAATTGGCCATGATGACGATTGAACGCTTCGCGCACGACTTCTGGTTTGTTCTTGATAGTGAAGATGCAGATATTCGTATCGAGCATGAATTTAATCATCAGAAAGACTCGCGCTCCTGATCAGCAGGCTGTTCGCGATCGGTCATAAAGTCTCCAGTGACGGCGTCTCCATCGAACCAGCTGTCCCAGCTTTCCCCGGCCGGTGTGATGATGCGAGCTCTGCCGATCGCGACAACATTCACTCGTTTCACGTCGCTTGGCATCGCTACAGCTTTTGGAAGGCGTACAGCCTGGCTTCTATTACTCATAAAAATGGTGGTTTGTTCCATGTGAACCTCCTTCACTTTTGCAATGGAGCATGTCCAGAGCATAGGTTTAATGAGGGATATGTCAATGGGATATACGTGGTGCTCGACGAACTGCTACTTCAGAGCCACTTACAAAAACGGCCGCTGTCAGTGATGACGAGCGGCCGTTTTTGTTTGCGAGCGGTGTTTATTCGCTCTTGTCTTCCTGCGCTTCGACCGACTTCCCGTAAGCATCCAGCGCAATTCCGAAATCAGTAATGAACTGCGGCTCGCTCAGCCAGGCTTGGGCGGCTTCGATAGTCATGCCGTCGGCCCACATGCGGTAGTCGATCAGCATGTCGGCGGCCAGGTGGGTGGCGGCCATGCCTTCGTTGTCGGCGTTTTCCATGTCCAGCAGATCAGGATGATCGATGATGATGAACGCCAGTTCGCGCAGCAGTGTCAGCAGCATTTCGTTGCGGCTGACAGCTTCGGCGTCGCGCATTTTGCTGAACATCGCCAGGGTGTAATCCGGGATCGGCTCGGCGAGGTGGCCCAGATCCTCGTCCTGATCCAGCGGTTTGCGTCCGACCATGCGGATTTGCTTGGCTTTGGCCTTGGCGCGTTTGGCGCGTTTCTGTTGCTTGTTCAGGGATGCCATGGGAGCTCAATCTTTCTGTTGGGTTTGTGCGGCGATCGCGTCGGACGCCGCCACATAGTCAGCCTGGAAGGCCGGGGATTCGATCCACGCCAGCGCGCCGGCCTCGTCGGTTTCGGTGGACCACTGGCGATACTCGATCAGCGCGGCGAGGATAAAGTCCATCGCACCTTCTTCGCCTTCCTGTTCGTACACCAGCTCAAGCAACGGGTCTTCGAGGAACGCGCGGCACAACGCCTGCTGGCTGATCTTCTCGGCGTCGATCATCTTCTTGAACAGCTCGGTCAGATCCACCGATTCGAAGTCGATGCGATCATCGTTCGGGTCCAGCTCGACCGGCGCCTCGGTGCGTTTGGTGCGGTTCTGCTTGGCCTTGGTCTTGGCCCGGGCGGCGCGTTTTTGCTGCTTGTTGGCGGAGGCCATGGGTGCTGTTCCGTGGTGCGTTAAAGGGTTTGACTGCGCGGAACTTGCCGCCCGGGTGTGTCGGGGGCCAGTTGACCGGTCTGCAGCCAGGTCAGAGCGATGGGCCATAGTGTGGCTTGGTATGCGCTGCGAAAAAAGGCGAAATGTCCGACTTGTTGTTCGCCGATGTCCTCGGGGTGGATTCGCAGGTGGGTCTTTTGCGCGTTGCTGAAGTACGCCAGCAGTCTCTCGATCGCTGGAATCGTGCCATAGGGATCGTCGCAGATGCTGATCGCCAAGGTCGGCGCATGGACGTTGGCGAACGGCAGTCGGCCGTTTTCCGCGATCATCTTGCGACCGCTCGGTCGATGCTCGGCGCGTAGTCGCGCCAGTAAGCGAAGTGCGCACCGACCGTCACCAGTCGTCGGATCAAATGCCCGAAAGCGCCCAATCCGGCCGCATTGCGTTCTCTTGGGCGTCCTGAACGCTCATGGCTCTCGACCTTTGCACGTTAGCTGCCAACGATAGGCTCACTCGGCCGGGTGAACAATCCGCAGGATTATTCTGTGGATTGATTGAGCAAGCGTTCTTCCAGCAGCGCCTGTTCCCGATTCAGCTCTGCCCGTAGTTCTTCCTCACTCGGTAGCACCGTTTTGTAGCTACTGGCGAACAGTTGCTCGTTGCCCTTCAAAATCGAATAGCGTGCGACCGACTCGTTGTTCTCCGTACACAGAATGATCCCGACTGTCGGCTTGTCGCCTTCACTGCGCTTGAGTTCGTCGTACATGCGCACGTACATGTCCATCTGCCCGACATCCCGGGCGCTGAGCTGGCCGCGTTTGAGATCAATGATCACGAAGCATTTGAGCAGGTAGTTGTAGAACACCAGATCAATGAACAGATCCGAGCCGTCGGTGCTGATGCGTTGCTGGCGCGCGACAAACGAGAAGCCTTTGCCCAGCTCAAGCAGAAAGCTTTGCAGATGATCAATAAGTGCTTGTTCGAGTTCGCTCTCCTTGACCTTGCCCGGGGATGGCAGGCCAAGAAACTCGAGAATGACGGGATCGCGAATGAACTCGCGCGGATTGCAATTCATCGCCTCGATGTTGGTGGTGGCTTCCTCAATCACGCCTGCCTTGTCACGGCTCATCAAGAGGCGCTCGTAGTAGAAGGTGTTGATCTGACGATCCAGAGCTCGACTCGACCAGTTCAGGCTGGCGGATTCATCCATGTACCACTTTCGGGCCTTTTCGCTATCGACCCGCAGCAGTCGGCGATAGTGGGACCAACTCAATTCGGGACGCAGTGCGTTCCAAATTGGAAACAGCTGATAAAAGCTGCGCATGTAGCGCAAGTTTCGATCATCAAATCCTTTGCCGAATTGCGCTGTCAGCTCCTTCGCCAGCCTGGCCAGCAAATGTTTGCCATATCCCGCCCGCTGGGCGCCTTGTTGCTCGAACTCGACAATATGTCGCCCGATCTGCCAACTGGTCTGAACTTGAATCACATCGACCGTACGCAGCACTTTCTGCCGCGCTTCGCGTATTAGTTGCCCCAGCTCGCCCAACAGCGAATCGATTTTTGGGTCTTGCGGGTCAGCAGGTTGTAGCTGGCTCATCAGGTCTTCCACGTCAGGAGAAACGGAAAACACAGGATGCCAATAGCCAATCGGTGGCGATGTCGGGCGCCGCTGGTAAAGCAGAGGGAAGGGGGGATGAGGTTTGCAGGAAGTTACCGGGCAAACCTGTATTTCAGGGTTTTACCTGTAGTCCGTTTCGTACAGCGGGTCCGCTCACCGGCGAGCGCCCTTACCCTTGGGCTTTTCCGTCGGTTCGCTCGCCTTGCGCCAGACCCACAACCCGACCACTCCGACTACCAGCAGCATCACGCTGCCCACGCACTGACGCCAGAACTCGAACCAGTACATCCGCGGTTGCAGGGCCAGGGCGTAGGTCGAGCGCGGCCCGCGGTTGGTGGTGGTGATCGAGCCGCTGAGCAGGCTGTCGATGTTCTGGTAAACCGACGCGCTGAAGGCGAAGGCGATCAGCACGCCGACCAGGACGAGCAGCCAGAATGACGCCCGGCTCTGCCGATACGGCGGTGGGTGGGGCAGGGGGATGCGGGTTCTTTTCTGATTCATCAGGTGCCTTCGCGAACATCCAGCTGCAGTCAGGAGACCGCAGACTCTGGCGCTTGCTCGGTAAGTTTTTGCGGCACTGGCGAATATCCCTCGGCGAGGTGCGCGCACTCGGCAATCACGCCGAGGATCTGCAGGACGCCCGGTGACAACGTCGTTCCCAGGCAGATGCGCAGGCCTGTGGTCGGGTGCCCGTCGGCGAAGAAGATTCCGCTTCCTGCGATATGACAGCCGCGCTCGTGCGCCAGACGCGTCAGTGCGGCCATGTCGGTGTGCATGGGCAACTCGATCCAGTGGATGAATCCACCGCGTGGAGGGACGTAAACGGTTCCGACGGGAAAGTCCGTGCGCACCAGTGTTTCCACGAAAGTTGAGAGCGAGGCCAATTGCGCACGGAGTCTGGCGCAGTGCTCTTCCATGTAGCCGCGCCCGATAAATTCGTTGAGCACATTTTGTGCAAGGCTTGAGACCGCCAGGTTGCGTGAAAACATCTGCGCAAGAATCGCATCCCGGTATTTGCCGGCGACACACCAGCCCACGCGGTAACCCGGTGCGACCGTTTTCGAGAATGACGAGCAATAGATCGTCTGACCGCTGGTGTCGTAGCTTTTGATGGCGCGTGGACGCTCGCCCTCAGGCACCAGGTCGAAGAAAATATCGTCCTCGATGATCGGCACATCAGCTTCGCGGGCAACCCGTGAAAGTCTTGCGCGGGTTGCCTCCGGCATGATGAAGCCGCGCGGGTTTTGCAGGGTCGGATTGAGAAAGATCACCGCGACCTTTTTCAGCTTCAGTGCTTCTTCGAGATGGTCGACGTCCATGCCCATTTCGCCGTGGGTGCGAATCGGCAGCGCGCGCATGCCCAAGCGTTCGATGGTCTGCAATATGCCGTAGTAGGTCGGTGTTTCGATGGCGACGGTAGAGCCCCTCGGCGCGACGGCTTCGAGCGCCAGTTCCAGTGCGATCGTGTCGCCTGAGGTCACCAGTATTTCATCGGGCCCGCAAACCACGCCGCGCGTCAGCATCAGCCCGGCAATTCTTCGTCGCAATGCCGGCAAGCCGGGAGGCGCCACCAGCCCGGTCAGCGAGTTGTCAGCCTTGGCAGCCAGCACCGAAAGGCATTTGTTCAAGAGCACGTGCGGTGTGAGGTCACTGTGCAGAACGGCGGAACTCAATGACGCCGTGGTGCGCGACGCCGCCTGCGAGAGCATCGCAACCACCGCGTGATTAATGTTGACGGTGACACCGGAGAAATCAAAAGCGCTGGCAGGTTTGGCCTGGCCTGATGCCGAGACGAAATAGCCGACACGCGGGATAGTCGAAACATAGGCATCAGCTTCCAGGTCAGCCAGCGCGCGCTGAACAGTGGTGATGCTGGTCTCAAACAGTCGGGCCAGAGTTCGGATCGACGGCAGCTTCGACTCCGCCGCCCACTCACCGCTCTCGATTTGACGGATAACCCAGTCCTTGACTATCCGCCAACGTTTGTCCGGTAAATCAAACCTGTCCATAAGTTCTCTTGTTATTTCTGGAAATACTTTAGAGAAAATAAAGTAAAACCACCCCCATTGCAGCAACTATGGCGATGTTGAGGGCAACCAGTCCGAAGGCGAACCGGATCAGATTATTCTCTTCCTTGCGGTTGGCGGCTGCGAGGCCGGTAATCAGCGAAAGAATCGATAACGATCCGAGTGCTCCATGCCCGGCGGCGCTGTTGACCATTGCGGCCAGCCAAGGCCCGTGGCCGCTTGTCAGCGCTGCAATTGACGGCATGACCAGGGTGTTGCCGCCCACGTTGGAGCCGGTGACATAGCCGGCAATCCCCGCCAGCAACGCGATCGTCGGCGCCAGGGAAATACCCGACAGCGACTGCAGTGTGCGCTGTGCTTCGACCAGAAATCCGGCGTTGACCATGACCTGCGAAAGCAGCAGGAACAGGAAAATCGTGGTCACCGGAAATTTGGCCCGGTTGAACAGCGACTTCCATGGGAAGCCTGCTGTCGCGGCTTGTCGGATCGACATCAGCAGCGTGACGATCAGCAGCGCGAGCCCGGGGGAGGCCAGTGGCTTCCACGAAACATGCTCACCCTTGATGATCCACAGCGCATCCCAACCCGACAGCACGAACAGCCCGCGCGATGCAACGATCACCCCCAGCAATGCCAGGTAAGGCCATGCTGCGCTCGGCCAGCGCACCAGTTTTTTGCGCTGCGCGAACGAGATACCCAGACCTACGCATGCAACCGCGAGGCCTGCGAGCACACCTGAAACTTCAGGCCCGATCCACAGGTTGATGGAGAACAGCACCGCGACGAACAACGCCGTCACGACAATCAGTCCGAGCCACGGAGTGATGGTGCGGATGCCGGCCTGCCACATGGCAATGGCGGCCAGGCAGAGAAATACCGGTGCGCTGACGATTGCCGAATGGCTGCCGAGTGTTTCTGCCGGCATGTGCGCCAGCAGTGAGCCAATCACGGTGGCCAGACCCAGTGTGCCCCACGGCATGATGACCATGCCGGCCAGGGCGATTTTCATCCCGGACTGACGCGTGAACAGCCCCATCAGCAAAGGCACGGTGGCGATCAGCGAGACGCCGAATCCGGTCATCGCTTCGAGCAACGGCGCCAGGCCCAGAACGATGAAAATGACTTGCGCCGGTGGAGTCCAGCCGAGTTCCTTGACCCAGGCGCCAATGGCCTGTGGCGCACCACCGCGCTCGACCAGAATGACGAACGCCAGCCCCGGCACGATCACGCAAGCGGTACTGAGGAACAGAATCGTCGTGTCCTGAAAGATCGCCGTGGTGATTGCCTCGGACACCGGTCCCGCCGCTCCCAGCACCCATAACAGGAACACCAGCGCGACGCCCGCCAGGGCCGCTTGTACCGGAGGCCTGCGCACGATCAGAATCAGCGCGATCACCAGACCGATCGGTGACATTTGCAACAAGAGAGAACTCATACACTGTTTTCCTTAACTTAATCGTGAGTCTGCCCGCAGTATTCGGTCGCCCGCATCGAAGCGCGCTCACAAAAAGTCTGATGCCACTCGCTCAGGCGTGGCTGAGCAGAAAAGTCCGAAAGCTTGCGAAAGGCGATCCAGTCGAGTGCAGTCGCCAGCGCGATGTGCCCGAGAGTGATCGGGCCATTGAGGTCGACGTGTTGCTCGATGAAGCGATAGGCCTCTTTAAGTTTGTAGGCCTGGCCGTCGGCGTAGGCCGGATAGCGCAAGGCTTGCGGGCGGCGCTCGACTTCCCAGCGCAACTTGATGCCGACGTCGCACATGCCTTGAGCGAGGGCTTGAAGCTGCAGCGCTGCATAGCGTGCCGGCCCTTTTGGCGGGATGAACGTCGGCGCGTCATTCAGGTTGTCGAGGTATTCGCAAATCACGATCGAATCAAACAGCGCGCTGCCGTCGTCGAGTATCAGCACCGGCACCTTGCCCAACGGGTTGGCCTTGTAGATGGTTGCGTTGGGCGACGTCGGGCTGGTCTCGTGATGGATGACTTCCAGGCTCGAGGCGATCCCGAGTTCGTGCGCCAGCACCAGCACTTTGCGGGCGTATGGTGAATGCGTCTGGTAGAAAAGTTTCATGCCGATGTCCCTGCCTGAAGGATTGCAGTGGCCGCCCGGTGCGCGTCCATGAATAGACGCGAGGGTGCGCCCGCCGAGGTGACGTAGTGGTTGTAATAGCAAGAGCCCTCGGCGAGCGGCCCGAGTACCCAGATGTTTTCTACCGGCTCGCCCTGACTCGACTTGGGATGACACGCGGCGTCCACATCGATGCCGTCGATGCCTGCGTCGTTGGTTCTCGGGCGGATCAAACCCAGGCGGGCGAGATCGCGTACTGGCGCGCAGTCGCTGTTCGTCACGCCGCTGCCCTGGACATATCCGGCGACACGTCGGTAATGCTCGGTCGCGGGCTGGGTGCCGGGCTTGAGGAAGGTCAGCAGGCCGGCGTCACACAGCGCCAGCAGATCAGCGTGGCGCTCTTTTTGAGGCCCGGCGACGAGCCGGTTGATTGCCTTGTGCCAGCGGCCATAGAACTGACGGTGCGAGGCGTCCGTCAGTCCGTCAAAGTCGACCGCTTCACGCAGGCGGTCGCGCAGATCGCGCCAGACTTCGATGGCCGCTTTGATTGCCGATTGCGCTCGCCCAAGCCGCGCCTCGTGCAGATCGACTTCGATGGTTTCGTAGATCCACGAATGGTAATTGTGGGCGGTGACGGTCTCGGGCAGCGCATGGCAGATCAGCGCCAGCGGATTTATCGCGCCGCATGTCTGTTCGTATTCGCACAGCAAGGCCTCACAAGCAACGATGCCGGCCTGGCCTGCAGCGGCGACACTTCTGAGCCGGTTCAACACTTCCTGGTATTGCTGCGGCTCTGATTGGGCGTGCATCACGGCAACCGCTGCCGCGCGCATCTCAAGGAGCATGATCGGCAGAATGTCGTTCTCGAAATCCAGCTGGCGATTCTGCGCATTCTCGCGCAAGGCCTGGATGCGCGAACTCGTCAGGAGCACGGCTTGATGCCGTGGGCATTCAGTCAGCCCGTTGGGGCGGGTGCGAAATGGCAGGCCGTCACGCGACTGAATGAGGATCACCGGCTCATGGCCCGAAGGATGATAAACGTGGCTGGCGTCGGCCATACGCTTGTAGTGACCGCCTCTGCCAGAGGTCAGCGCGGCCAGGGTATCCATGGCGCCCAGCCCAAGTCCTTCGATCAGAATGGTTTCGCCTGGCTCGATGGCGACGAGGCTGCCGGGCAGCGGATAGACGTCGTCGATGCGAGTCTCATCGGACGGACGCACGCGGCCGGTATGGCCGACAGTCAGGATCAGCCGATCCACGCTCACCGCAGCACCCGATGCCACTTTCAGCAGATATTGCTGCCCTTCACCGGCTTCGATAGCCGTGACGGCCTGATGGTGCAGGCGCACGCTGACCCAGGCCGGTGCCGTTGCCAGGATTTGTGAAAATGCATCGGCCAGGTAAGCACCGAGCAAGTGCCTAGGCAGGAAGTCCTGCGGCTCGACATCACGCCCATCGAGCGCAAGCAGCCCGCTGTCCGGATCGACCTTGATGCGCT
Source organism: Pseudomonas sp. TWP3-1 (assembly GCF_049896625.1). NCBI lineage: Bacteria > Pseudomonadati > Pseudomonadota > Gammaproteobacteria > Pseudomonadales > Pseudomonadaceae > Pseudomonas > Pseudomonas sp. TWP3-1. The sequence goes on along the minus strand of NZ_JAFCUQ010000002.1, from coordinate 256,092 downwards.
GGTCGTGGCACCACGCGAGAAAATCCGGACCGGGTCTTTCGCGTGCATCCGGCAGATTTCCCAGAGCCGGGGCATCTGGAAAAACCCCGAGTTGCCCGGCGACTGTGTTGAGCAACAGGTAGTCGGGTTGATCCGGCCAATGCGCGCCGCTGCCGAGCACATTGGGATCAAAAATGTCGATGACGACGGGTTGCTCGGGCCGTTGTTCGCTGAGGCTCAGCAGGCGCTCGAAGATCGACAGCCCGCGAGATCCGCAGCCCACCAGGCCGATGTGCAGGGCAGCCTTCACCATCTGCGCTCCTCCCCGAAGAACGATGGGATTTCCACTGCCGAGCCGTCCTTGACCGCGATGTCGTGAATCATCCGGCCAAGCGCCAGATCGAGGATGCCCATGCCGAATGGCGAGTAGATCAACGGTTTGTCTGTGGCGATACGCACATCACCGCGAATCAACTGAGCCACGGTGCCGGTGACGAAATCGCGATGACCGAACTTCTGCTCGGCCAGATGCGGCGAGGTATTGGCTTTCAGGCAGTGAGTCACGTCATCGAAGTAGTTGTAACTTTGTTCGATGATGTCCGCGCCGATGTCGCGCAGTGAGATGTTCAGAACGATTTGCCCGGCGTGGAAGGTCCCGCGCTGGTTGACGTAGGGCGTGCCTGCACTGGTCGCAAACACCACGATGTCGGCGCACAGCGCATCATCGAGGGACACTGTCTGCACATCCGGCAGCCCGAGTTGTTCACCGAATGCCGCCAGCGCGTGGGCTGACTCGGCATTGAGGTCATGAATGCCGACACTGTCGAACGACCAATCGTCGGCGATGAATGTCTGCAGGATATTCCGGGAAATCACCCCGCCGCCGATGATCGACAACGTCTGTGCGCTTTTCTTTTGGCCATTCAGCCACCAGGCACCGAGCACTGCAGACGCCGCCGTTCTGACAGCACTTATCAGCGCGCCTTCGAGCAGCGCATAGGGATAACCGGTGTGCGGATCGTTGAGGATCAGGACTGCGGAAGCACGCGGAATACCCGCCTTGATATTGTCGGGGTAACTGGCTATCCACTTGATCCCGGACACCGATTGATCGCCCTCGCTGTCGACGATTGCCGCCGGCAGCGCAATGATGCGGTTCGCCGGCTCTTCCGGGAAACGCAGGAAGTAACTGTCCGGGTTAACGGTTTCCCCGCGTTCATGGGTCAAGTAAGTCTGGGCAACGATCTCGATGGCTTCTTGATGAAGTCCGCCGAGTATGTGTTTGATGGCTGCGCCTGGAATCACATGGAACGGTTGAATCAAAGTCTGATTGGTCATTGCGGATTACGCCGAAAGTAACAGAGCGATTTCAGGGAAGAGTGGTTGCAACGCCGTTGCGCCGATGCGTTGGGTGACCCAGTCGTCGGAGTAGATGGTTTCGAGGTAGCGCTCACCCATGTCGGGTGAAATCGCCACAACCACATCGTCAGGACGGATGTGCGGCGCCCATTGCTGGATGCCCGCGAGGACCGTGCCGGTGGAGCCGCCGAAGAGCAGCCCATAGCGTTGCGCCAGCCAGCGGCAGACTTTGATCGTCTGTTCTTCGGGTATGGACAAGAAGTCGTGAATGCCGGAAGGCTCGAATATTTCCGGGCGGCGGCTGGTGCCCAGTCCCGGGATATGGCGCGGCCCGCCCGGCAAGCCGAACGTGACCGAGCCAACGGTATCGACGGCAATGACTTTGGTGTGTGGATGATGTTCGGCGAAGTAGTTCTTGCAGCCCATCAGCGTGCCGGTCGTACCGGCGCCGACGAACAGGTAATCCACATGCGCAAACTTGTGGGCAATCGATCTGGCCGTGGCTTGATAGTGCGCCAGGGGATTGACCGGGTTCTTGTATTGATTGAGCCAGATGTAGTCGGAGTTGTCGGCGACCAGTTGCTCGATCAAACGAATCCGCGAATTGAGATAGCCCCCGTTTTCGTCGCGCTGCTCGACCATGAGCATCTCGGCGCCGAGGGCGTGCATCAACTTTTTGTTCGGAGCAGAGATGTTCGGATCGATCACGCAGACAAACTTGTAGCCCTTGGCCGCACAGACCATGGCCAGTGCGACCCCCAGATTGCCTGACGAAGATTCGATCAAGCGGGTTCTCTGGGTAATCAAACCCTGGCTTTCCAGGTCTGTGATGATCGCGTGTGCGGTTTTGAGCTTGATGGAGCCGGCAGGATTCAATCCTTCGATTTTCAACTGGATCTTGGCACTGCAAAGATCCCCTATCTGCACATAGCTATCTTCATTGATGAGCTGTTTGATCATACGTCGTCCCTTTCGTCGCTTTTATGCCGGGCGCAATGGCTCGCCAGCATCAGTCCTGGAGTGTTGAAAAACAGTGTTCACGGTTCGCTGTTCAGATTGTTTTCAGATTTTTTAGCTGGACGGGAAGTGACCTTTCGGTGGACGCCGATCTATTCAAAAAATCAGGTATCGCGCTCTGCCTGGTTGAAGCGTGCAGAGTATTTTTGCGGCACAAAGTAGAGCCCATCCCGGGCTCGCCAAGGCTGATCAAATACTGGCGATTTTTCCTACACGGCGAGAGATACAGATTTCCGCTATTTTCCAGTACACCTGACGGGGAAGTGCATTGCAGACGGTCGGCGGGGATGACGAGGAGGGTGTTGCGCAGGGGGGATTAAATCGCAGACATAAAAAAACCCTGAATCTTGCGATTCAGGGTTTTCGGTATTTGGTGCCAGAGACGGAATCGTACTTTTGTCTGTAGGTCGCGTTTTATAACGGGTTTGTGAGTGGTGCTATTAAAATCTACTCACAAATCTACTCTCTTTTTGAAATGCTCCCACCCTTCCGACCATCTTAAGAGTGGCCGAAAACGACGCCGATTCGCGCTCTGCTGATCCCGACGAGTGGTAAACCTGACTCGTCGAAGCCGTCACCGACTTAAGGTGTGGTCATCTTCACCGCTCCGGATCAGGGTAGTGGTCATTCATGGGAGCTTTTGCGAAAAGGTGATGTCCGGGATTTTCCGCAATTAGCCTGGGCTCCCATTCCGGTATGGCAGGTACTGGAAAAACTACCGAGATCCCGGCAATTCCCTTCCCGCCTACAAGCGCATTTCCGGGATTACACGCATTGGCTCAGCTCCCCGCGACAGGGCACGCCAGGCGTCCTTAGTGAGCTGGTCGAGCGCTTGCTCCTCGAATGCCGCCGCCAGTGCGCTGGCCTTCCTTACAATCAGCAACGCTAACTCCCTCGGGAGCACATCCTTATCGGCGAGTAGATAATCACAGTCAATAACGGACACGGCTCTATCCTCGATGCGCGGTTGATGATGGCGCAGGAGCGAATCAGGGCCAGCAGATGACCTGCAAAATTTAGCAACGGGACATGAGTTAATACCCAGAATCTGGGTAGTTTGCTAAGTGGGCAAGCCGACCAGGTGCCGGTTCCGGGTGAACGAATCGTTTACCTCAGCTCCGACCTGATGCGAGGTCGATGGACGCTCCCGTAAATTCTTGACGAGCATCTACGTCAACACACTACCTTTTCACGCAGGAAGCCGCACAGACCTTGGGCTGTGAGCTATTTGAGTGGCATCGGTTGGCGAAAATCCGTCAAGGCTCTGTCAAGCATTGAGTGACGCGCGAAGAACATAGATGATGGCTGGTTCGATAAAGAGAGGAATGAAACGGACGCACACCTGCATATTAGGAGCCTAGCTTAGACCGAGCAGAATTTCGGAACAACGATATGCTCCTAATCGACGTTTATGACTTAGTGTCCTGTCGTGCCCGTGTCATTTGCCGAAGAAGAATCCGGGGGATTTTCTTCGGTAATATTTCCTTCTGCATTGAGGAGGTAGTTGTGAAGTTTGTCTCGCAACTTCCGACTGTATCCAGTCGAAACGTTTTTCCTTAATTTGCTGCACTCAATGTCTTCAAAAGGAACAATTTCAGCATGGTGTTCATTTTTTTCAGTTTTTTCTTCGTAAACTCTAAAATGAATTACAGGAGGAGGTTTTTTTCCTTCCAATGGGGTTTTTCCAATCGATACAACATCTGCAACAGCAATCACGCCAACTGCTGCTGTGATCTTGCCGTTTGGCACTCCGTCTTTAATCTCAATATCAGCTTTAACTAGCTTAATAGCTTCATTCAAGCCAATTTCGTTCATCCTAGTTACTGAAGTATTATTTTTTTCAAATATTCCGGCTGAACCACGCTTTAAGTCTGGCATCCACTGCGGTGGATACATGCCTTTAACGAGATGCTCCCCCTCATGAAGAGTAACTTCGCGAAGGGGGTATTCCTTTGCTTCCGCTGCAATATCTTTGTCCATTCAATAACTTCACTTAACTCTTTCTATAAATACGTACAATTCTGAGTCATCTGGAGAATAAAATTCTTCTCCTTGGTCAGTGTAAATTTCAATCTGCTCATCCCTGAAAGCAATGTCAATCAACTTGCCATCGTGCATGTGCCAATTGATTAAGATTTCTCCCTCAAAGCCCAAAAATATTCCTAAATCTTTTGGGGCAATCTCAGATAACAGAGCAAATTTATGGAACAGGCTCAGAGAGGAGATAGACATCTGCTTAGCGCCGTCGTCATCCCAGTCGTGTTCAACTTTGACCAACTCACTGAGCCTATCGAACGCTGACTCACCTAGCATTTCACCTAAAAAATGAATATGGGTAAGCTTCGCAATCATATCCGTACTGAAAACCGAATCATAATCTTCGCATTTGCTTAAAAACTGATCCCTATGCTGTGCTGCAATCCGATACAAATGAAATGCGGTCAGATCGGTCTCTTTATCTAGATAGGAATCATACGCTGCTCGCACGAAATCCTTAAATTGCCCAACAAACGTCGCACTCTTCCGGCAAAGATTATAAACAGCTGAACTATCCAGGCCTACAGTTATCGTGGAGATGCTAGTATGAGCCGAGCCTACAAAAGCAGGTGTGAAATTCAGCATTGAATTTTTCATCTCGCCTCCTCAATGGGCTTCATCCTTTCATGAAGCGGTATAGTCAACTTCAAAAACAAGTCATGGACGATTTTTCTGCCCTGAGAAAAAGCATCCATAATCGCCGCAACATCAGGAGCAACTTGCCGTTCGTAGTGAACAACAATCTCCATAAGATACACCGGCTCAGATTCGATCTTGCCATCCGCCAACTGCATCTGAAGCTGACCCAATTCGAGTGGCACAACAATCTGAATGACAGGGATGGCAACTTTTGCTGAAGTTGCGTGTTCGCCAAAAGCATCGGGCAAGGAAATTTTAATACCCAGCACTTCGCTCAAAAACTCCTCATGAGACAAGTCGCCAGTTAATTCTTTTTTGAAGGCGTCTACGTATCGAAGGGTTAATGTATATCCCGATACAGCTCCCCTCTGGGTGCTCAATAGTTGAGTGATACCTTTCTCAACTATAGGACTGAAGTCCGCCCAAGATTTATATGGTTGGACAGCATTCACGGTGAACAAGCCGGAGCCCAATTGGAGTACCGTTGAGGAAAGCTGGTCACTGCCTGCTTTATCGTCGCCACCAGCATATGTGAAACGAACAATAGGCACACCTGACGGCACAGGAAAGCCATGAGGAATGAGACGCTCAGAATTGCCGTAGCCAATCGCTGATAAGGCGCTTGTGACCGCGCTTGCGTGCTTGTCGAAGGCATCACCTAAAATAGCGAAAGGGATATTCCCTCCGCCTTCTTTAGCTGATGCAGCCTCTCCCCACCTAATCTCGGCAACGAGCTCAACCAAAGGAGGATTTGCAAAACGCTGTGTCATGGACGCTTCCCAGCTTTCCGAATTTTATTCGCCCCGCAGGGCATGCTTCTAAGACACCATCCTGATGGCTCAGATCTTACATTTACCATCGCTTGGGGCCTTATTAGGCCTCAAGGATGGTAAACGTAAGATAGCACCACGAACAGATTGGCGCATAGCCAGCTTATTAAATACTCAGGATGAAAAGCTGGTCACCCCCTCTCAAAAGCACGCTGCATAGTCGTGAATGAGCGAACACTATGATTTTTATCGAATAATTATTGCATCAGCATTCGTTGCCTCGTATGCCCTATTTGGCACTGTGCTGTAACAGGCTAAGTCCGCACATTCATTGGTTGTGGCCAACTCCAACAGATTAGAAATCCTAGCCCTGCCTTGAATCCGTAGCGCTCCTCACGCCTTGCCCAGACTGCCGGCGACGGTCAGCTCAGCAATGGCCTGGCGAATGAACACCAGGTTATCGTCGAGCGTTTTTAGCGCGCCGCGCACGTTGCTGGCAATGTCCCGCCATCCAGACGTGACTCGCCGGCTAGGCCCAGGTCATGCATCCATTTAGCGATTGCTGACTGACGCCAAGCGACTGAGTTAGGCCCTATCCTGATCTGTTTTGGGAAGGTGCCTTCCCGGATGCGACGATAAACCGTATTTCGGCCCAGACCGGTGGTGTGCAGCACCTCGTCGAGGCGCATGAAGCGATCGATGCTCGCTGTCATTTCCTGATATCTCTCAATGTTGGCGGTGCCTGCCGCGGTCTACCGATCTTCGGCGTCTTGTTCTCGCCGTCCCGGCACCCCCGCAGAAACTCCCGCACGTCCTCCTTGAGCCAGCAATGTCTGGTGCCCATCCTGAAACTCTTGGGCAACCAGTCCACGCCGCGGCGAATCCCCTCTCTGACCGATGCCTCAGTTCGGCCAAGCATCTTGCCCAGGCCTGCTACGAACACCACTTCGCAGTCATCGTCCATATGCACTCCTGACTCGGGGTTGCTTACTGCGCCCCTTGCGCTTTCAGTCGGGCGAAACCTTGATTGATGTGCCCGGCGTTTTCGCCGATCGTCTCCAGCGCGGTCCGAATGTTGTCGCCGGCGTCGGCATGCCCTTGGCTTTCGACCACCAAGGTCAGTTCCATTAGCGCAGCTTCCAAGGCGAGCTGATTGTGATACATGCGCTCTAGGACATCTGGGAGAGAGTATTCGTGTGGGGGCATCGCTTCGACTCCATTCGAGAAAATGAAAGCGTAGCAGCGCTGGTTCGATCGGGGCATGAAACAAACTGCTCACTGCTCACTCACTGACGAGCGCTCCGAGTCAATTGAAATGCTCGATGCCTGGGGGGTTGTGTATAGCCATTGTTTAAGCGATGCCCAGGGGGTTGTGTATAGCCAGCTAAGGAGGCGTGAGAAGGTGCCGGTACACCGACTTCACGTCATCGCGAACGTGTGGTCACAGTGCCACACAGTGGCATTCTCACCACCCTGTTTCGAGGACGCGGTCGTCGCGTGTTGGGATCTACACAGAGTGTAGATTTCAACACTGAATGAAGGTAACGGTCAGCCTGGTGCCGCGAGAGGCCATGGTTAATGGATACCAAGCTGGCCGGCCGGGCACTAGATCGCGGCTTTGAAACCTTAGCGCCAGCCTCGACGCAGATTCCGGCCGAGGCGATAGAAGGGCTAAGCCGGATTACTTCTTGGCTGCCGTTTTGACCACCCAAGAGAAAACTGTCAGCGTTATCTCCCTTCTGGGCGAAATTCAGAGGCAACTGGAGATGGATCAAGATCGCGTCCACAGAGATAACCTGTACTCCGAGGTTTGGACCACACCTATGACCTCCCTCGCTCCCAAGTACGGAGTTTCCGCTGTGTTCCTGAAGCGGGTTTGTGCTCGCCTGAACGTACCTTGTCCACCACGAGGCTATTGGGCAAGGAAGCAGTCCGGACAGAGACCAAAGGCTCCACCTCTGCCCAAGTCCAAGCCAGGTGATCCTATCGAGTGGAGGAAGGGTGACCAGTTGCCGCGTGAAACGCCGCCTGGAACTGGACAGATTGAAGTCGCTCCGAAAAAAGCTGGTGCCAGGCGTACGATGATGATGGGTTCGCTGGATTCATTCACGAGCGGCAGAGTCGCTGGCGACGGCTACCTCAAACCCGCGAAGCGAAATCTCCCTGACCTTGTAGTTACTGAGCCCACGCTTCAGAGGGCGGCATCAGTTCTGCTGAAGCTTGCGAACTGTCTTCGTGAGACGAATGGTCGAATCTCAATCGCCTGCGGTGAAAGCGGCTTCACACGTAAGGCGCTCGGAGACGAGGAAGGGCGGCTGAAACGATCGGTTTTCGAGACAAACATCTGGGCGCCAGCTCGACCAACAATCGTATTCATCGGCGAGGTAGGGATAGGGCTGACTGTCTACGAGGCGACGGTCGAAAAGGAGATGGTCTACATCGATGGCGAATATTTGCCTGTCAAGGAGGCTAAAGAGCTAAAACCTGGGCTGTGGGACCGAAAGACGAAGACGTTTTTCCGGCGAAGTGCTCAGCGTGTCGCTTCCAAACGACTATGCCTCAGGGCTTACAGCCCCTATGGGCGGGTCGACTGGGCTCGTACCTGGACCGAGGGCAAAGTCAGTCTTCTGAAACAACTCGACGGCATCGTATTGGCTTTGGTGGAGAAGGCGAAAATCTTAGTGCCTCAGATTGCTGAGGCTGACCGGCAGGCGGCAGAAGAGCGAAAGAGGTGGGATGCTGAGCGCGCAATAGCGACAGCGCGCTACGAGCGCTCTCTGATCATCCAAGCCCGGGAAGAATCACTACGCAATCTACTGAAGATCATCGACAAGTGGAGCTCTGATAGGAAACTGCAGGATTTTTTTGACGACATCGCCACCCGCTCAGTGGATATGATTGACGACGCTCGCGCTGAACTCTTAGAAAAGGTGCACGAGGCGAAAGAATTGCTCGCGAGCACTGGCAGCGTTGAGGCTCTGATGTCATGGGTAGCGCCGCCGCCGAAACCTCCCGAGTAAATCGGCTGTCATGTCGTCTGGTTGCCAGTTCTGAATGGCAACTTTCTGTGGAAACCATGGTGGAAACCTGACGATTGGCAACTGATCGTTCTGGTAACTTTTCGTGGTAACCGAGCTGGTAAACGACAGCGAGGTTCGCATTAGCGGGTGCGAACTGGAGGTGCGAACCTCGAGCGCGAACTTGAGCGGCACGCGCACCAGAGCGCGTACTTATGGCGCGTACCAGCCCTGCGTACTTTGTGGTTTTTCACGCCGCTCGGGTGCGCGATATCTGTGCGCGAAGTGCTGCGCGAAACAGCGTGTTTTGCTGTAACAGGGGCTGTAACAGCCTGCCTAGTTACACGTCGTCGGTATGGGCGTCTGTTCCTTTTTTATGGCCCCCAAAAACTCGGAATACCCTGGCAACCTGAGTGGCAACCAAGTCACGGGTATCCGTGCCGACGATGACAGGGAAAGCGGAGGTGGTCACTGATGCTGGTCACCGCGCTTGGTCACTGTCTCCGGTATCCGCCTGAAATGGCCTGAACCGTGGATACCAGAGCGGATACCGGGTGACGGAAAGTAACCAGGCGAGGTGGTTACCTTTGGTGGTTACCGCACGCGAATAGCCCGACTAACGGTCAATCTAGTTGACCTTCTTTGCGCCGCTGAGCGACTAGACTCAATGACGAACTGGGTGCCGGTCGGTAGGTGGTGTCAGCCGTAGTGAACAGCAGCGATCGAAACAGGGATCGACGTTTGGGTCATCTCAGTAAAAAGCCCACGTCAGCGGGCTTGGTTGAGTGAAGGGTAGTGCGCCCTGGAGGTTCGTGTGGTTGATGAGCATTTGTTGAAGGTGCTGCAGATGTCCGCCGTGTTCGCTGGCGTCCAGCTCCTTGTAAAGCTGGAAGACTGGCTTACCATCCTGGCCAAAAAGCATCTGCCCAAAGGCAGCAGGATCAGGAAAATCGTCCTGATCAACCCCGACGAGGACTAGCCGTTATTGCTCCGTAAACCCCAATAATCCTGGCCCCATGAGCATTGGCAGCATGCTTGGCTGCGGTTTTTTCGGGATCACCATGCTTAATGGCGGATTCAGCGCCGAGCCAACGTCAGCCATTTGCTTGGCCTTGCCGGCGGCAGTAACGGTCATGTTGAGCAGACCATTGATGCCTGGGATTTTTGGCATCGCCTGTATGAATCGCAACGCATTCGACGCCGTGGTCGAACCGGCCGGCTTCATTGGTGGATTGTTGATAGCGCCGCCAACCCGCAAGATTCGCTGGAATTCCGCCCACCCATCATTTCCGAAGAGCTGTTTGCCTTTTTCGGGCCCGATTTTGTCGATGGCCTTGCGCATTCCGTTGATGGAAAAGGCGCCACCTGTTTCGCCCTGGAGTGTCGAGGCATCGCGCACATAGGCGCGCGCCGCATCCTGCAATGAGCTCATGATAGGAACGCCGCGCTCCTGCTCAAGCTGCGAAAGGCCCTTGAGCTGATCCACCTTCATTTTGCCGACAATGTCGGGCAGATCCTCGGGCGCGTAATTGCCTTTCAGGATCTTCTCGACCAGCGGGCTGGCCTCCTGGAATCGAAACCGGTCAGCCGCGGCCGAGCGAGCCGAGCGGAATGCCTCGGCAATGCCAGGTGCTCCTTGTTCGCCAGCTTGTGCAGCGCCGCCAGTTGCAGGGCCAACACCACCTTGGAACGGGGCCATGCTGCCGCTGGAAGCCTGCGTAGAACCTGGCAACCTTGGCTGACCGCCGATTTGTGCAGCGGTGAACGGCTGGCTGGAGGCGCCCGGAGCCGAACCCGGGCTGCGCATGCCTGGCGTCGGGTTGAATGCCGCTGTCTCGCCATTGTCGATGGCGTTGAGCAGATGCTTTTTGACGATCCCGAGTGCTACAGCTTCAGCTCTGTCGTTCGTACTGTAGATCCGCCCATTCAGAGCCTGGAGGCGCTGCATGGCAGTCCCCATGTCGAACGGTTCCTTGCCGGTGGTTGCCTTCTGGAACCAGGCCAGCGTGTCCGCCGGCAGTTTCGAGCCCAGCATCTGCTGGTCAAGCTCGACAGAGGCGTCATTGACGAACTTGTGCGGGTCGAGCGGGATGTCGCGGCCAGCCGTGTTGCGTGCGGCCTGGTACAGGCTGTCTGCCTTCGACTTCAGCCCTGCGTCATAGTCGCCAACGGACTTTTGCAGGACTTGCCCGCGCTCGTAGTCCGTCGCATCGCCTGCACCTTTTCTCACGCCATACAACAGCGACCGGTTGGCATCTACAAAGCGCTTCTGCATCTGGTCGTCAACGGTGTTAAGCGTGTTCTCCATCCACCACTGCTTAGGATCACGGCTCAGCCATCCGCGTGTTGGCTTGATGCCCAGCGCATTGAAGTCAGCCATCCGCCCGAGTTGCGTGGCATCCAAGTTGTCCACGTCTTCCATGGATTTCTTGCCAAGGTTGACCACCTGATCCTTGACAGCCTGCGGCAGCGATCCGAAGTCGATCCCCTTACTGGATAGCTTGGCTGAAACCTGCATTTCAATTGGAGCTCTTGGGGTAAGCAAAGATTTGGCACCGCCGATAACTCCATTAACAGCGCTCCCAATGCCTCGCCCCACCGCCAAACCGGCTGCACCACCTAGACCTCCGATGATTGAGTGCTGCGCCCGCTCTGCCAACGATCCAGGCTGCGCTAAAGCCCCGAAGGCCGCACCAGCACCGGCCGCCTGTTTATAGCTCGCAGGGCTAATTAAGGCGTTCCCGCCGCCCTCGATCAGGCTGCCGACCGTTTTTACCGCTGGCATTGCGCGTGCTGCGCTCGCAGCCTGGATGGCCTTACCACCTGCCTGCAAGCCGCGACCACCAAGATAGGCCAGCCCAACCTGTCCGCCGATATTCCCAACGATACCGGCCGGATCAGACATGAGGTCCTTGTCTGCGCCAGGAGCGCGCTGCCAGCCGTTGGGCCACAGAACGCTGCGCAGGCCAACGCCTTCCATCAAGTCAGCGACAGCCTTGCCAGCGCCAAGTGTGCCCTTTTCAAGCCAGCCACGGCCAGCAAGGCGATCCGGCAGAGTGCTGTGATCCTGTTGCGCATCTACAGGAGCGAGCTGCATGGATTGGCTGGTCGGTGCAGATTGTCCTGGCTCACCCTGCTGCGGCGCTGGCATAGAGTACTTCTGCCTTAGCGCACTCCATTCATCGTCCTCCGCGGGAGCTTGTGCCGCCAGTTGGCTGTGTTTGCTGCGAAGTGCAGCCCAGGCATCGTCTTGCGGTTCCTGTTGAGACATGTTGGCTGTCACCTTCTGAATGTAATTGCGCGTCTCGGCCGGGGCTGCATCCATGCCCTTGCGCTGCACGTTGCCGATGCCCCAGTTGTATGCCGCAAGTGCTTTGGGCACGCTGCCTGTCTGCTGCACCATGTCAGAGAGCATTTGTGCTGCTGCGGTGGCTGATTGCGGGAGGTTGTTAGGGTCGGTCAGACCGTATTGCCGGGCGGTTGCTGGCATGAACTGGAAATGGCCTTGGGCGCCTTTTGGGGATTGCATGTTTTGGCCGCGGCTCGACTCGGCTGACCACATGGCGTCCAGTAGACCCGAAGGCAGCCCGTTTTTTTTCTCAAGCTGGCCGAAGAGATCCATTAGCGTTTCTGCCAGCGGCCGAGCACAGGGTCGTTCCAGATAGAACCCTGAATGTTTCGCCACTCACGATCGATGCGCATCAGATCGCCCTCTTTCTGCGCTTGAGGTAACGCATCCTGATAAAACTGGGCCTTCCGCGCATCCTGATTAGCCTTTGCCTCTGCCAGATCCAGGATGAAAGTATTGGCTTCCGGCGTGTTCTTGAGGCTGACGAATGTCTTGCTTGCCCGGTCGGCATCCCCTTCGGTCTGGGGGCCTTTCTGTGCGCCAAGCACCGTTAGCAGTCGATCCATGGCTACAGACTGAAACTTCTGCGCGTTTGTGGCGAACAACTCCGCATTTTTTGGAGCGATCCCAAGGCTGGTCAGGACGTTGGCTCCAAGCGCCTTGGCTTCAGTGCCATACCCCGTATTCAGATCGATATTTCGTGCCGCCTGGATTGAATTTCTCATGTCCCCAGCGGTTTTGCCGGAATCCAGAGTTGGCTGGTACGTGCTGGTGATCCAGTTTTTGTTCAGGTCTTGAGTCGCGGCCTGATTGACCGGATTTCGGCCGGCCATGAACCCGCCACCCTGCCCAGACGGAGAGCCACTCGTGCCGCCGGCGACATTAAGGCGTGGTACGAAGTACTCGTTTCCATCTTGGCCGACCACTTTCATGGGGTCGTAACTTGCTGCCCCGCGTTGCGCGGCGTCCTTCTGGGCTACGGCATACGGGAACTGCGCGGCCGTCACAGAACCCGCCTCAGCACCCTTGTAGCCGGCATTGGCCTGTGCGGCACCAGGGACGGGCGCGGCCTGGCCCTGCTCGTTCATCATCACGCCTTCGGCCATCTTCGGCATGTAGGTCTGCTGACCAGAGCGCGGATCAACGTAGTAGTTACCGCCCTTGCGCTCTTGCGGGTTGTTGGCCTGCTTGTAGAGGTCAAGGAGCGTCGACCCGTTGGGCAAGTCGAGCATGTTGTAAGCCGCGACATCGTTCAGGCCGAGCGGGAAAGCACCTTGCGGCTGACGACCCTGGGTCTGCGGCATTGCACTGGGCGCCGCGCCGTACGAGGCCGCGTCTGGCAGCATGGCGCTATCCTGCGGCGCTCCGGGCGCCGACTGGCCGCCGAACATGCGCTGAGCCATGTCCATTGCCATGTTTTGCTTCTTCAGATTGGCCTGGATTTGTTGAGCCTGCATGCCTCGATACTGATCGGTGGATTGTCGCTGCAACGCATTGCTGTATCCGCCGATCCCAGCCAGTCCGGCAGCACCGAGTGTGTTTATTGGGGCGCCGCGGCGAGCGCCGGCCAACCCACCAAAAGCAGCTGCCAACAACCCTTGGCCTTCCGGTGTTTTAGCGAAATCGAGTAGTCCGTCCATATCAGCTCCACGTGGTGCGATGCTGGGCCGTCATTTTCTGACGGCGCGGGAGAAGGGAGGCTTGAGAGCCTTGGGTAATTTGAGGAACGGTCATGCGACCAAAACCTCCATAGGAAGGAGAGTGCGGCGTTCCGCTAGGGCGATCAGTGCGGCGTTCGCTTGTACGCTTCCTGAGTTCGCCGCAATGCGCAGGCGCTCATATGCGGCGCTGATCTCTGCGCGGGTTGGCTTGGTTTGATGGCCTCGGGTCTTGGTGCTTGAGCTCATACTCATTCTCCGATGCAAGGTTATAACCTAATATTAGCAGATTTGACCTTATCTGTATATTTAACCAGTAGTTTGGCGTGTCAGCCGTCCGGTTTTTGTGGCGACTCCATCGGGGTTCTCTCGTAGCTGGCGCGCAGATCGGCACCAGCCAGGCAGTAACGGGATGTCGGCGCATAACAGGCCCGACACACCATGATGTGGTTGAGGTATTGGTCACGGGCGTGGCGCCATTCGGGCGATGCGCTGGCGGCGCTCATGTTGGGTGATGTGGCAGGTGCATATTCGATGTTGCGAACAAGCGATAGAGCTGGCGCTGGTCTTCCTGGCGGCTCCGGCGCGTGGGGTGGCGGCATGTGATCTAGCAGGCCGGAGAGGAGGCTCATGTCGTCACCTCGGCCTGATTGCTCCATTGCCCATATGTGTCTCTAGAAAAAAATCGGGGGAACGGGGGAACAGTGGGAACAGCCAGTGTTTCCGGGGCTTTCAGAGGGGGATTCTGTTCCCCACGTTTTTTTGTGGGGAACAGTGATAACCAAATGCTCAGAAAGACTGGGGGTTCTATATTCAAAAACATGTTTGTGTTCCCCCTGTTCCCCATACATCTAATAAGGGGGAACGACTACAGGCCACGAGTTTACTGGCTGTTCCCCCGTTCCCCCTGTTCCCCACGTTTATAGGTTCCTGTGAACTCGGGCATTCGTACTTGGTGGATATGGTGGTCATGCGCCGCCCCCTTCGCTGTCCATTGCTTCGGGATCGATGACGTACAGGCGCGCCGACCCGCCGGCGGGGATGCGGTACTTTTTGGTTTTGCGGCTATCGCGATCGGTGTCGCGCTTGGCCAGGGCCCCACCAACTTCCAGTGCCTTGATCACGCGGGTGAGGCCGAATCCGTGGGCTGCCTCGACGAGTGCGGACTTGTTGAACAGGTAGAGCCGCTTGCCCGCTACCAGCTCCCAGTAGCCGGCGCGGTTGAAGACCTTGGCATCCACCTCCGTGGCGTCGACATCGGAAAACCGGCTGCTGCCGTGTTTGTCGATGAAGTCGAGGATGCCGGCCAGGATCTGGCGATCCTCTGCGTTACCGCCACCTACACGTGAGAGCCATTCCCCATAAAGCAGGCGGCAGTCGGCGAGGGCGGTCCCTTGTTCCCAAGGCAGCAAGCCGAAAGCGATGGCCATCTCCCCCGCAAGTGCGATCACGGCGAACCGATCAGCTACGCGCCCGGCCTGGGCGTTGTCCTCGACGAACTGGGCGCGGATGCCGTCAAAGTCGCTGAGCAAGCCTGGCTTATCGTCGGTTGCGACAAGGCGCTCCACGAAGGCTGGCCCAAGGTGGCCATGGTGGGCGCCGACCGCGACGGTGAGCTGCCGGTGGAAGTCCGCGCCCTCAAGCCCGTGTAGTTCGTCAAAGGCTCTGTGCGTGCGGGTGCCGGCGTTCACGTCGACCATGCGCAACTCGGCGCCGGCGTGGGCGGCATTTCCGGATATGGCGGCGTGTTCAGAGAGGGAGCGCTCGCCGCTGGAGAGTGTCAGCAGGCGCCAGCTCAGTTTGCCTCGGGCTTCTCGCTCCCGGGTCATGGTGCCCTTACCCTGGCCGTTGGCGAGTGAGTACGCCATTTCCTGTACCCGCTTAGGGTCGGCGCGCTTGATCTCGTCCAGCGGCAGGATGGTGTCGTTGCGGCTCGACGCCTCGATCTCAAGGCCGCCCTTGGTCATGTCCCAACTGGCGGCAAACACGCCCGGGTCACCCCACACCGACGATCCGATCAGTTGGGCCAGAGATTTGCCGCTCGAGCTGTCGCCCACCAGGTGAACACCGCCACCCAGCACGCCGACCAAGCTCAGCAACGGACCAGCCAGCGAGCAGCCGATCGCCAGCGTAAGTACCGGGTTGCCCGCGCACTTGGCCGCGACGGCCGATTGCCACAGCGCGAGCTCACCACGCTGACTGAAAAGCACCTGGGCTTTGTTGCTGGCCTGATATCGCACGTTGGCCGCGCCGATCGTCCGCCCGGGCAGCACGAACGCACCTGACTCATGCCAGCCGGGCCGGCAGGTAGTGGCGAACACCTCGGCGGGGTGCTGATCGAGCAGGTACTCCATGAACGTGCTGCGCTTCTTAAGGGCGATGATGACGCCCATACCAAACAGGGCGCGCCGGGCATCCTCTCCGCTGCCGCCGAATACTTCCATGGCAATGATCCACTCCTTGATCCCGCCCTCGGTCACCAGTCGGAGGAGTCGCCCCTCGCTGCCGTCGTCACTGTTGGTGGTGCGCGCCACGACCATGACTGGGCTTGAGATCCACTCATCGCTGATCGGCCTGTCGGCGGCGTCGTTCTCGGCGTCGTCCTGATCCGCAGCGGTGCGCTTAAAGCTGTGCCAGTAAACGCCCGGGCGCAACTTGCGGCCGTTCTCGTTGGTCACCCAGTGCTCGTACACCGCCCAGCAAGGACGAGCCGGCGCGATGGTTGCGGCTTCTGGCCGAAGGTTGATCACGTTGGTATCAGGCTTGGCCATTGGCGAGCTTCCAGTTTGCGAGGTCGTTGAAATCGGTAAGGTCATCGGGCGAACCTTCTGGCCATTCGGGGAAGGCCACCTCGGCACCCACCGCTGCCGCGGCTGCGTTCGCTGCTGTGCGTCCCGGGTTGCCGTCGGTGAGCCGGTCGTCGTCGCCGGCTATGACGATTGGCTGGTCCGGGTAGCGAGCGCGAAGGCCCATCGCCGCCTGGATCAGGTTGCCCGCGTTCATGGCTGCCGCAACGACGTAGCCGCCGTGCTGGTGGAGGCTGGCGGCCGTCGCCCACCCTTCGCAGATGCAAAGCACAGAACCCGGTTCGATGATGCCCAGCGGCGAGTAGGTGCCCTTGATCCGGCCGCCGAACAGGAAGCGCTTGCCGCCGTCCGGAGCAATTCTTTGCAGGTTGACCAAGCGCCCATCCAGGTACAGCGGGATCAGCAGATCAGCGCCGCGCTGCCGCAAGCCGTAGGAGCGAACTCCTTTGGCCGAGAGGTATGGGTGGTCTGGCGCGGCGCGGCGAGCGTTGCGCCACCAGTGGTTGGCCTTCTCGGCGGCCTGTTGCTGGCGCCGGAGTTGCTCAGCTTCGCGCTGCCGCCGGGCCTGATCAATTCGCTCGCGGATCTGCGCTGCCTCCCGGGCGTCTACCGGCTCTCGGCTACACCAGGTACTGGTATCACCAACTTTCCAACTGCCAAACGCACCAGAGGCGATACCGTCCAGGTACAGGACATACCAACCATTGAGAGTGCCAGGCTTGTCGTCGGGAACGCGGAACCGGTGAATGCTGCCATCGGGCACAGGGAGCCAGTCGAGCGAGCCATAAACAGCCTGGAGCGCATCACGGAACAAGATCGCTGCGTCATCCATGACTAGCGCTCCCAGCGAAGACTCGGCAAACCCGGCCATTGTTCACTGCGTGCCAGTGCGTGATGTCGTCGATGGATTCAACGAGACAGGCTGTCACCTGGGCGTCAGCACTGCGCATAACGACGCGCCCGCACTCGGCGTCAGACTCCGTCAGAAACGGGCCAAGCAACGCCTTCAGCGCTTTCGGATGGGTCACATAGAACAGCTCTGTGGCTTTTTTCGGGCAAGCCGATCCCGTTGGCGCCGGCGCGCCATTTTGAATTTTCATGTGCTTAAACCTTTATCGAATCAGCAATTCACGGGAGTCACCGACGCTGTGCGCTGGCGAGAGTCGGGGCGTGGTCCCTCAGGCAGCCGAAGCTGCGTCGCTAAGTGGCGAACGCGTGATTGTCCAAACAGCATCTGGTTGACCTGTGCCGATTTGTCAGACCACCGCTCATGATCCGGGCCGTTACCAATGCGATTAGTCAGAACCCAATCCGGTAGCTGTCTACGTGCCCGCATTTCGCTGAGCATGGTCCACCATGTCAGATAACGGGTGCGCTCCAACTCAATCAGATCAATGAGACGCTGACACTCATAGGCGCATGGATCGAGGTCGTCTCCCGGTTGGATCTCGTCGACGCCAAACAGGGCCTGATTGACGATGCTTCTATCCAGCAACGACTCCTGATAGTCGGCATCGCTACCAATGCCTTGGGCGTGAACCCACTCAGGCAACTCGTTGGAAATGCGCAACTGATTGAGGACACTCCACCACTGAGATGCGTGTTCTCGTTCGGCGCTTGTCGACGTTGAAAGTTGGCGGCTCATTGGGCGCCTCCTTGCACTGCGATTAGATCGTCGAGAAGTTCAGCCCAGGCCATGGCGGTGTGCTGCGCCATGACGGCAGTGACGCGGGCGACGATGATGGGCGTGGTAGGCGAGGCTATGAGGGCAAGCGCGAGGCTCAGTAGAACGAGGATGTCTTGCACGTCGCTGAGGTCGTCGGCTTGAGGATTGGCGGGCATGAGGATAGGGGCGTTCATACGGCACCCCCATCAGCTTCAAGAGCGCGGGCGATGACCATGCTGACGTTGTAGCGGGAGAGGCGAGTGGAAAGGGAAGAGTTTGCGCGGAGAGCGCTCACGGCCAGGCGGCGGTGAGCAAAGGCGCGGATTTTTGATGGAATGAGGGCGTGTGTCATGGGTGTAGCTCCGTTTACTTCATTGGAGCCACTCCGATCTGCCGCCAAGCAGAGAAGGGTGGCGAGTTGCACAGGATTGGCGGACCGGGGTAAACGGAGCCCGGCGCACCCGAAGGTGCTCCTGCGCAACCCGCCATAACACGAGAATGCGGGCACAAAAAAAGCGCCTGCAATCGTAATGGGGGCGCTGTTGCGCCGTTTACTATTCGACCCGCCAAGGTCGTTGTCAGCAATGTGACAAAGGAAACGATACCGGCGGGCGTGATTGCTGGCAAGAGAAGTTATAGACCATTCATCGCAGGACATTGGGGTAGTCGTCATACAGACACCCCGGCAGGCGGGTTGGTGCTGAGGTAGTAAAGGGCTATGCGTGGATGCTTGCGGCCTTGGTCGTCGGTCAGGTCGAGGCGATGGGTGAGGATCTTGTGGCCGAGAGCGCGCAGCTCGTTGATGCGAGCACCAGGGCGAACGATGTTCAGCTCGCGAATGGCTGTGAAGGTGTCAATCGGGCCGGCTTTCAAGCGCTCCAAAAGGCGAGCACGTTGTGCGGTTCCGCTGGTATTCTCTACGTGAGTATTTTCTTGGCTGGCCTGTTGGTCGGCCATTTTTTTGTCTGTCATTTATGCCGCCTCCCCACGCAGAGCGATCAGGGAGTCGCACCACGCTATAACCTCGGCCTCAATCCAGACGGCAGACTTTGGCCCGAGCATTACCTGTTTAGGGAATCGCCCCGCTGCAATGCGCCGGTAAATCTCGGACGTGGAAAGCGTGGTCAGTGTTTTAACGGCGGCTAGCTTGATAAATCGTACGGGTAGATCATCCGTAATAGCCGGTTGTTCAGATTTGCGAATAAGGTGGGATTGCGTTGCCATCGTCTGCGCCTCCTAGGGCGTTGTTGGTAATCGACGATGGCAATGCTCGTGTTAGGAAGGCCTTACTGACAGTCCGGCGTGCAGCGCACACCGTTCAATTTGCGCAGCAAACAGTACAGTTTGCTGCGCAGGCTGTAGATAGATCAGGACTTGTTTCGATCGTGCGTGGCAATCCAGTCATACACGGTCCGATAGAGGAGCCCGTCACGCTGAGAAATAATTCGGCAAAAGTCGGCGCGGCTTTTGTATTCGCCAGATGTCTTATCCCACTCGGCGAGCAAATCGAGTTTGATTCTGTTGGTCGGAGCGTGACGTTTCGTTGCTCGATCGCGTGCGAGTTCACTCTTTAGCGCGGAGGTAAAGCTCTTTGCATACTGCGTTGCTAATTCCCCGTGAGTTCTTAGTATCAGCTCGTATACTTCGAAGGCTTCTTCGATTTTGCTTTTCCTATAAAGCCAGCATAAAAGGTCATACTGATAAGTCATCAGGCTGATTTTTTCCCAGTAGTCAAAATCTCCAAATGAGGCGTGGATAGAAAGGGTTGTCAGCTTGCTGATCGCCACGTTCGCCGAAGCTCTGCGGCTTGGCATGCTTATCTCGGCAGCCATCGCAATCCGCTCTAGGCTAGCCTCAATGATATCTCCCACTTCGGCCGCCACTTCGGCCGCTGGAAAAACCTTCCAGGCGTCATCAGGACATTGCTCAAACGCTGCGTAGGACAGCTCCTCAAAACAGAAGGAAAGCGTTTCTCCAAATTGGTGCTGAATATTTGACAGGCTTGCGCCCTTGTAGGGTGTGAACTCTTCAATCTGCTCATAGACCTCTTGGAGATTGATGTGCCTGAGGTAATCGCAAGCCATTTATGACGCCCTCTTCAATTGGTTGCTCAAGCGTGTGCTGGCACACAGTGCGTCGATCGAGTCAGCCCATGCCTGCATCATTTCTCGACGCTGCTCGACATAGGCCGCATGGTTGTATGTACCGCGAATCTCGTCACTGTCGCCGTGGGCAAGCTGGCGCTCGATCCAATCCTTGTTGTACCCGCGACCATTTAACTCGGTGCTTAGCAGGTGACGAAAACCATGGCCGGTCTGCCGACCTTCGTAACCAATTACTCGCAGTGCTTTGTTGACGGTGTTCTCGCTCATAGGTCGTTCGGGATTGGCACCAGCAAAGACCAGCGTGTAGCGTCCAGTGATCTCATGGAGCTGGCGCAGGATGGTGACGACCTGGCGGGGCAGCGGGACGATATGAGGGCGGCGGGCTTTCATGCGTTCGGCGGGAATTGTCCAGAGAGCGGCATCCAGGTCGAACTCTGCCCAGGGGGCTTGGCGAAGTTCACCAGGGCGAACGGCCGTCAGCGCCAGTAGGCGAATGGCGTGCCGAGTCAGTAAATGGATATTCGCGGCTTCGCTCTTGGCCAAGAGCTCGGGCAATTCGGCAAAAGTGATGTGTGGGTGATGGCGGGCAGCTTTCGTTGGCGCAGCTACCACGTTGAGGTCGGTGGCCGGATTGACCTCTATGACGCCCTTGGCCAGTCCGTACCGGAATATCTGGTGTAGCCATTGGCGGATCTTGCCTGCGGCATTCAGTGTGCCCCTGGCTTCCACCTTGCGCACCAGCTCCACCAGATCTGGCCGGGTGATTGCTTTTACCGGGCGGGCGCCGATACCCGGAATCAAATCATTCTCCAGATACAGCTTGGCCTTGTAGGTAGTGCTCTCAGCCCACCGGGGAGCATTGTAGGCAAACCACTCTCGCGACAGCGTCTCGAAAGTCAGCCCCTCGACCTTCTGCGCTTGCTTGGCCGTTTTCTTCTGCTCGCCGGGGTCGGTGCCCTCAATCAGTAGCTGGCGCGCTCCATCGCGAAGCTGACGGGCTTTCAGAAGGGTGACCGCAGGGTATGCGCCGAGCGCCAACATCTTCGCGCTGCCGTTGAAGCGGTAACGATAACGCCACAGCTTGGAGCCGGTCGTGGTTACTTCAAGGCATAGGCCATTGGCGTCGGTCAGCCGGTAAAGCTTGTCCTTCGGCTTGGCGGTACGGATGGTGGTATCTGAGAGTGGCACGCAGCCTCCTTGCAGGCCGCACCAGCCGGGCTTTTGCCGCGGAGGTGTGAGTAGATTTGTAGACCGAACTGGATCTACTCACGAATCTACTCATATATGTTTGGGCTTACAAGGGAACGGTAGGGAACCGTAGAAAGCAAAAAGCCCGCACGAGGCGGGCTTCTTGTGTGCTTTCAGGTGTGCTTGGCATCACCTGAAAACGAAAGGTGGTGCCCAGAGACGGAATCGAACCGCCGACACGGGGATTTTCAATCCCCTGCTCTACCGACTGAGCTATCTGGGCAACGGGGCGCATTAAAAGGGTTTTTCGGATTTACGTCAAACACTTTTTTAAAATTTCTTAAATTAATTCCGTCGCTTACGATCCGCCCCCGGATTTCCGGGGGTTATTCTGCTGGCGGCACGTAGCCTTCGGCTTGGGCGTATTCCTCACCGGAGAAGTACTTGTCCATTTCACCCTGGAGAAATTTGCGGTCTTCGGCGTTCATCATGTTCAAACGCTTTTCGTTGATCAGCAGGGTCTGGTGTTTCTGCCAGTCGGCCCAGGCCTTGGCCGAGACGTGTTCGAAAACATCCTGACCCTTGGCGCCCGGGTATGGAGGGCGCTCTAGGCCTGGCAGCTCTTCTTTGTACTTGCGGCACATTACGGTGCGGGTCATGACGATACTCCTGCATTCAAAACGGTGGCCGCGCGTTCGAGCAAGGTTTTGACCGGGGCAGCAAGGCCCAGGCGCGGCGGGGTGGCGAGGTTATACCAGAGCCAGTCGGCCTCGGCCACGTGATCGCCGGCCTCCTGTACCTGAACCAGCCAGGGTTCGATCGACAGCTGGAAATGGCTGAAGGTGTGCACCAGCGTCGGCAGCGCCTGCTGTTCGCGCACTTGCAACGAGTGCTGCACCGCCAGATGCTGCAGGTCGTCGAGATCATCCAGTTCCGGCAGGCTCCACAATCCGCCCCAAAGTCCGGTAGATGGCCGGCGATAAAGCAGAATCGCGCCGTCCGCGTTGGCCAGCATCGGCATCAGCGTGCGTTTCTGCGGGATGGCTTTGCGCGGTTTGGGAATCGGGTAGCGCGTCTCCAGGCCAAGCATGTGCGCTTCGCAGCCCTTTTCCAGCGGACACAGCAGGCAGCTCGGCTTGCTGCGCGTGCACAGTGTCGCGCCGAGATCCATCATCGCCTGGGTGTAGGCGTTGACCCGATCCTGCGGCGTAAAGCGCTCTGCGGTGGCCCACAGCTGCTTGGCAACCTTCGGCTCGCCGGGGTAGCCCTCTTGCGCGGTAAAGCGCGCCAGCACGCGTTTGACGTTGCCGTCGAGGATCGGCGCGCGCAGGCCCATGCTGATGCTGGCAATCGCGCCAGCGGTGGACAGGCCGATGCCCGGTAGCTCGGTGAGCTTTTCGACATCGCGCGGAAACTCGCCGCCGTACTGGCCGACGACAATTTTTGCGGTCTTCTGCAAATTGCGCGCACGGGTGTAGTAACCGAGGCCCGTCCACAGGTGCAGCACTTCGTCTTCCGGCGCTTCGGCCAGCGCTTCGACCGTCGGCAGCGAGGCCATGAAACGGTCGAAATAATTCAGCACGGTGCTGACCTGCGTCTGCTGCAACATGATTTCCGAGACCCACACCCGATACGGGTTGATGCCTTGCTGCCACGGCAAATCGTGGCGGCCGTGGCGGTCGAACCATTCCAGCACCGCCGTTGAAAACTGCTCCGCTCTCATCGCTTGAACAGCCCCTTCAGTGCGTTTTTCAGCTCGGGGCTGACTTTGTCGCCGAGTTTCTCGTCGATCTTCTCGCTCAGCTTGTCGCCCGCCAGTCTGGCCGCGACCTGGCCCATGCGTTCGTTGTCCAGACGGCAGGCCTTGGCGCCGAGTTCCAGTGGGCCACGGCAGCGCAGCGGCCACTCGATGCCGACGTATTTCTCGCCGACCTGACAGGCCGGATCCGGCATGTCGCTCTTGTCGCCTTCGACGACGATGCCGACCCGGTAATCCATGCCCAGCACGCGCAGGTCGATGTCGCCGTCACCATTGACGGTCATGCCCGGAATGCGCACTTTCAGATCCGGATTGCTTGCTACGCCGTTGCGGAACGTCAGGTTGCCCTTGAGTTCCTGGAACGGCGTGTCTTTGCCGCGCGGCTCGCCGCTGAGGGTTTTGCGATTCAGCGTGGCGATGCCTTTGCACAGTTGCTGTTCAAGGTTGGCGTTGAGCAGCACGCCGTTGTTGATCACGAAACTGGCGTTGCCGTTGAGGGTCTCGATCAGCGCCTGCTGGCTGTTGCCGCTACCGGTGAAGCTGCTGGTGAGATTGACCAGACCTTTGACCGGTGGATTCTTGCCCTGGCTTTCGAGGATTTTTTCTACCGGCACCCGGTTGATCCGCGTTTGCAGGTTGAGGATCGGCGCCGCCTGGCGCACGTCCAGCGTGCCTTTGGACTCGAAGTCGCCGTTGTACAACTCGCCGCGCAGGTTCTCCAGGGTCAGCAAACCGCCCTGGCCGTTGGCCTTGAGCACGGCGTTCTGAATCGGCAGTTTGTCGAGGGTCAACTGGCCGAAGCTCAGGTCGGCATTCACGTCGAGTTTGCTCAGACGCTCGACCGGCAACAGGCGTTCGGTGCTCCAGGCGCTTTTGCTCGGTTTGTCCGGCAGTGGCGTGCTGCCGGCTCCGGCCAGCGCGTCGGCTTCGGTGCTGGCGACTTCGGCCTGACGCACTTGCGTGGCGCTATTGGCCTGAGCGGATTTCGGCGGCAGGTAGCGGTCGACGTTGAAAGTGTCAGCCTTGAGAATCGCGCGCAGCGATTGCTTGGCGAAGTCTTCGACGGCGATGCGCCCGCTGAAGCTGCTGTCGTCGAGTTTCAGGTTGATGTTGTCGAACGCCACGCTGGTCGGCGTGGCCGCGACGCGGCTGACCAGCTCGACTTTACTCAGGCTGCCTTCGGCCATGGCCGGCAGTTTCTGGCCGATGCTGTCGACGAATTTTGCCAGATCGAACTGGGCGATGGAGATGCCGCCACTGATCTGCGGTGTCTTGTCGAGGTCGTTGGCTTTCAGTTCGCCCAAGGCGCGCAGCTGATTAACGGATAGCTTGATGCCGGTCCATTCGGCGACGTTCGCGGCTTTATCCAGCAGCATCTGGCCCTGTGCGGCGAAGGTCACGGTTTTGCCTTGCAACGGATCACCGGCGACTTCGCCGCTGAGCTTCAGGTCTTCCAGCTTATAGCGTTGCAGGGCACGCTCGAAGCGCAGCTCGCCAGTGAGTTCGGTGCGTACGCGCAGCACTGGTTGATTGGTGCCGAGGAACGCCGTGGCTTTGATCGGGATGTTGGTCGAATCGTGAACCGGGCCGGTGCTGAGCTGGATGCTTTCGGCGCTGAACTGCTTGCCGGTCAACTCGTCGTTGTATTCAACG
This sequence comes from Pseudomonas sp. TWP3-1, assembly GCF_049896625.1. Lineage (NCBI taxonomy): Bacteria > Pseudomonadati > Pseudomonadota > Gammaproteobacteria > Pseudomonadales > Pseudomonadaceae > Pseudomonas > Pseudomonas sp. TWP3-1. The sequence continues at coordinate 231,089 of NZ_JAFCUQ010000002.1, read as the reverse complement.
CGGGCGTTGTTGACGGTCAGGCTGTCGATGTCGAGCCGGATCGGCTGCGCCGGTTTTTCCACCGCTACAGTGGGCTCACTCGCGGGTTCGCCGGGAGTGGCCGGCGGCGTTGCTCCGGGTTTCACCGGCACCTTGCCGATGTCTTCCCAGTTGCCGTGGCCGGTCTTGTCACGGTTGAGACGCAGATTCAGGCCTTCAACGCGCACATCGCTCATCTGCACTTCGCGGCGCAACAGCGGCAGCACGCGCACTGACAGGCCGAGCATCTGCAGATCGGCAAATGGTTCGGCGGGCTTGGCCAGGGTCGCGACGCTGGCCTCGTGCAGTTCCAGGCCGAGCCACGGGAACAGGCTCCAGCCGATATCGCCATTGAGCGTCAGCTCGATGTGGGCCTTGTCGCGGGCTATCTGGCGGATCTCGTCTTTGTAGTCGTTGGGATCGAAGAGGTGGGTCAGGGCAAAGCCCAGCGCCACAATGATCAGCAACAGCCCGAGAAGTACCAGACCCAGGATTTTGCCGAACGCTTTCATGGGCGAGTCCTTGTAAGTAGTCGAATTCATAATTTAGCCGGGGAGTATAGCGCTGCATCTGCCCGGGCTGCTGAGGCGTCCTGTCACAACCTGCCGAGCCGCGGCACGCAGCGCTTCGACAGCGCATGCCTTGGTGGTTCCCCGCAGGCAGGAGATCAGTTGACTCAAAAAAGGTGATATCAGTTTGGTTTTTCTGTCACCTGCAGATGGTAACCTGCGCCGGTTCGTCCGCCCTTCTGCGACTTTTGGTCGCGCCTCAAGGAGCTTCACCCACTAACACGGTCATGCCTGCGTGCATAAAGACCGGGGGTGAACAGTGGCTGGCGAACCATACTAATAATTGGGGGATACACAATGAGCACGAGCATCACGGCGGACGGCCTCAAAGCCGATCAGCCAGGCTTCCTGTCCAAGGAACGCATCATCGCCAAGCCCGGTTTCAACCGCTGGCTGGTACCACCGGCCGCTCTGGCCATCCACTTGTGCATCGGCATGGCCTACGGCTTCTCGGTGTTCTGGTTGCCGCTATCCAAGGCGCTAGGCGTCACCGCTCCGCAGGCTTGCGCGCCGGACATGAGCTTCATCGCACAAGTGTTTTCGTCGCAATGCGACTGGCCGATCTCCATGCTCGGCTGGATCTACACGCTGTTCTTCATCTTCCTCGGCTGCTCGGCAGCGATCTGGGGCGGCTGGCTTGAACACGCCGGGCCGCGCAAGGCCGGTGTGGTATCGGCATTGTGCTGGTGCGGCGGTCTGCTGATTTCGGCGCTGGGGATTTATACCCACCAGATCTGGCTGATGTGGATCGGCTCGGGCGTGATCGGCGGTATCGGTCTGGGCCTGGGTTACATCTCGCCCGTCTCGACCCTGATCAAGTGGTTCCCGGACAAGCGTGGCATGGCCACCGGCATGGCGATCATGGGCTTCGGTGGTGGCGCGATGGTTGGCGCTCCACTGGCGACCGCACTGATGAGCCATTTCGCTTCGCCGACCGGCGTTGGCGTGTGGCAGAGCTTCGTGGCGATGGCTGCGATCTACTTTGTGTTCATGATCGGTGGTGCTTTGGCCTACCGCGTTCCGCCAACCGGCTGGAAGCCTGAAGGCTGGACTGCTCCGGCGAAGAAAGCCGCGAACGCGATGATCACGCATCGTCACGTGCATGTGAATGTGGCGTGGAAAACCCCGCAATTCCGTCTGGTGTGGCTGGTGCTGTGCCTGAACGTATCCGCTGGTATCGGCATCCTCGGCATGGCGTCGCCACTGTTGCAGGAAGTGTTTGGCGGCAAATTAATCGGGGTTGATCTGCCGTTTGGTCAGCTGGATGCAGGGCAGTTGGCTTCGATCGCTGCGATTGCTGCCGGTTTCACCGGTCTGCTGAGCCTGTTCAACATCGGTGGCCGGTTCTTCTGGGCCTCGTTCTCGGACTACCTGGGCCGGAAAAACACTTACTTTGTGTTCTTCGCGCTGGGCTTTGCGCTGTACGCGTTGATTCCGAACCTCGGTCATCTGGGCAACGTTGCGCTGTTCGTGGCGGCGTTCTGCATCATTCTGTCGATGTACGGCGGTGGTTTCGCGACGGTTCCGGCGTATCTGGCGGACCTGTTCGGTACGCAAATGGTCGGCGCGATTCATGGTCGACTGCTGACTGCGTGGGCTGCGGCCGGTGTGCTCGGTCCAGTGCTGGTCAACTATCTGCGTGAGTATCAGTTGAGCATCGGCGTTGAACGCGCTGCCGCTTACGACATCACTTTGTACATCCTCGCCGGCCTGCTGGTGTTGGGCTTCCTGTGCAACCTGCTGGTACGTCCGGTGGCCGACAAGTACTTCATGACCGACGCCGAACTGGCTGCCGAACAGGCGCTGGGCCACGACAAGGGGGCTGACAGCAGCACCGTACTGGAGTGGAAAGCCGCGCCGGGCAGCAAGCCGTTGGCAATTGCTGCGTGGCTGGTGGTGGGTATTCCGTTGGCGTGGGGTGTGTGGGTGACCCTGCAGAAGACCGCGGTTCTGTTCCACTAAGCGGCGACGAAAGCCGGCATTCGCAATGAATGCTGGCTTGTACGGACATGTACATCGCTGGCGGCAGGGAATTCACTCCGTCAGCGATATCACCTCTCGTGTTTCTGTTTCCCGCCCGCGCCCCTATAATGGCTGCCTTTTTCGCCCAATGATTTGCGGAGCTGGTGATGGCCGAACGTATGGCGTCTGTCGAGCGCGACACTCTGGAAACCCAGATCAAAGCCTCGATCAACCTTGATGGCACCGGAAAGGCCCGATTCGATATCGGTGTTCCTTTTCTCGAGCACATGCTGGACCAGATCGCCCGTCACGGGCTGATCGACCTGGATATTGTCAGCAAGGGCGACCTGCATATCGACGACCACCACACTGTGGAAGACGTCGGCATCACCCTCGGCCAGGCCTTCGCCAAAGCAATCGGCGACAAGAAAGGCATCCGTCGCTACGGCCACGCCTACGTGCCGCTCGATGAAGCGCTGTCGCGTGTGGTGATCGACTTCTCCGGTCGTCCGGGCCTGCAGATGCATGTGCCTTACACCCGCGCCACTGTCGGCGGCTTCGACGTTGACCTGTTCCAGGAATTCTTCCAGGGCTTCGTCAACCACGCGTTGGTCAGCCTGCACATCGACAACCTGCGTGGCACCAACACTCATCACCAGATCGAAACCGTGTTCAAGGCGTTCGGCCGCGCGCTGCGCATGGCCGTCGAACTGGACGACCGTATGGCCGGCCAGATGCCTTCGACCAAAGGCGTTCTGTAATGCAGACGGTCGCGGTTATCGATTACGGCATGGGCAACCTGCACTCGGTGGCCAAGGCCCTCGAGCACGTCGGTGCCGGCAAGGTCTTGATCACCAGCGATGCGAATGTGATTCGTGAAGCCGACCGGGTGGTGTTTCCCGGCGTTGGCGCGATTCGCGATTGCATGGCGGAAATCCGTCGCCTGGGCTTCGATTCGCTGGTGCGTGAAGTCAGCCAGGATCGTCCGTTCCTCGGCATCTGCGTCGGCATGCAAGCCTTGCTCGACAGCAGTGAAGAGAACGACGGCGTCGACTGCATCGGCCTGTTCCCGGGCGCAGTGAAGTTCTTTGGCAAAGACCTGCACGAAGATGGCGAACACCTGAAAGTCCCGCACATGGGCTGGAACGAAGTAAAGCAGACGGTGAGTCACCCGCTGTGGCACAACATTCCGGATCTGGCGCGCTTCTACTTCGTACACAGCTACTACATCGCCGCCGGCAACGCGCGGCAGGTGGTGGGTGGCGGTCATTACGGCGTCGATTTCGCTGCGGCGCTGGCCGAAGGTTCGCGTTTCGCCGTGCAGTTTCACCCGGAGAAGAGCCATACCCATGGCCTGCAACTGTTGCAGAACTTCGCCGCGTGGGACGGTCGCTGGTAAATGGCCGTCAAGAAGAAGCCGCCGATCCTGACCCTCACTCCCGAACAGGAGAACGAGGCCAATCACAAGATCAAACGCTTCATGGAGGATCGCTTCGAGCTGGATCTGGGTTTGTTCGAAGCGGCCGAAATTCTTGAGCTGTTTACCCGCGAAATTGCGCCGCACTATTACAACAGGGCGATTTTCGATGTGCAGACCCACCTCAAGGAGCGGTTTGAAAGCATCGAAAGCGACCTGTGGGCATTAGAGAAGAGCAGTTGAAGCTTCAAGCTTCAAGCTTCAAGCTGCAAGAAAGAACAGCCACGCATGCTTGCAGCTTGTCGCTTGCAGCTTGCAGCTCTTTTGACGAAGGAAAAAGCATGCTGATTATTCCCGCTATCGATCTCAAAGACGGTGCCTGCGTACGTCTGCGCCAGGGCCGCATGGAAGATTCCACAGTGTTCTCCGATGACCCGGTGAGCATGGCTGCCAAGTGGGTGGAGGGCGGTTGCCGTCGTCTGCATCTGGTCGATCTGAACGGCGCCTTCGAAGGTCAGCCGGTCAACGGTGAAGTGGTTACTGCCATCGCCAAGCGCTACCCGAACCTGCCGATCCAGATCGGTGGCGGCATCCGCTCGCTGGAAACCATCGAGCACTACGTCAAGGCTGGCGTGAGCTACGTGATCATCGGCACCAAAGCCGTGAAAGACCCGGCGTTCGTCGCTGAAGCCTGCCGCGCATTCCCGGGCAAGATCATCGTCGGCCTCGACGCCAAAGACGGTTTTGTCGCCACCGACGGCTGGGCTGAAATCAGCACCGTGCAGGTTATCGACCTGGCGAAGCAGTTCGAAGCCGACGGCGTGTCGTCGATCGTTTATACCGACATCGCCAAAGACGGCATGATGCAGGGCTGCAACGTACCGTTCACCGCTGCGTTGGCTGCTGCAACGAAGATTCCGGTAATCGCCTCCGGTGGTATCCACAATCTGGGAGACATCAAGTCGCTGCTCGACGCGCGTGCGCCAGGCATCATCGGCGCAATTACCGGCCGGGCGATCTACGAAGGCACCCTCGACGTCGCTGAAGCGCAAGCTTTCTGCGATTCATACCAAGGCTGAGGACTGACCATGGCGCTGGCCAAACGCATCATCCCTTGCCTGGACGTGGACAACGGCCGGGTCGTCAAGGGTGTGAAGTTCGAGAACATCCGCGATGCCGGTGACCCGGTGGAAATCGCCCGTCGCTATGACGAGCAAGGTGCCGACGAGATTACTTTTCTCGACATCACCGCCAGCGTCGATGGCCGCGATACCACGCTGCATACCGTCGAACGCATGGCCAGTCAGGTGTTCATTCCGCTGACTGTCGGCGGCGGCGTACGCACCGTGCAGGATATCCGCAACCTGCTGAATGCCGGCGCGGACAAGGTTTCGATCAACACCGCCGCCGTATTCAACCCGGAATTCGTCGGCGAAGCGGCGCAGCATTTCGGCTCGCAATGCATCGTCGTCGCCATCGACGCGAAGAAGGTCTCCGGCCCGGGCGAAACCCCGCGCTGGGAAATCTTCACCCACGGCGGGCGCAAGCCGACCGGGCTCGACGCGGTCGAGTGGGCAAAAAAAATGGAAGGCCTCGGTGCCGGTGAGATCCTGCTGACCAGCATGGATCAGGACGGCATGAAAAACGGCTTCGATCTTGGCGTGACTCGCGCGATCAGTGATGCGCTGGGCATCCCGGTGATCGCCTCCGGCGGCGTCGGCAACTTGCAGCACCTGGCCGACGGCATCATTGAAGGCCACGCCAGCGCAGTGCTGGCGGCAAGTATCTTCCACTTCGGCGAATACACCGTGCAGGAAGCCAAGGCGTACATGGCGCATCGCGGCATCGTAATGCGCTAAACATTCCGTACAGGCCAGTGGACAGCATGGCGTACCCAAGGCACTCTTGGGCACGCCATGGATTTCGGTAGCCCGACATGATCAAACGCCTGCTTCTCGCCCTCGCCAGTGCTTCTGTGTTGTTGCTCAACACGGCCCATGCCGGGGACAGTCCCGACACCGATCTGGTGCTCCTCACCGAAAACTTCCCGCCATACAACATGGCGAAGAACGGCAAGAATTTCGCTCAGGACGAGAACATCAATGGCATCGCCACGGACATCGTCCGCGAGATGTTCAAGCGCGCCGAACTCACTTACAGCCTGACCCTGCGATTCCCATGGGAGCGTGTCTACAAACTCGCCCTGGAAAATCCCGGCTACGGCGCATTCGTCATGGCACGGCTGCCGGATCGCGAAAAGCTCTTCAAATGGGTTGGCCCGATCGGCCCGGATGACTGGATTCTGCTGGCCAAACCCGACAGCAAGATCACCCTCGAAACCCTCAATGATGCGCGCAAGTACAAGATCGGCGCGTACAAGGGTGATGCGATTGCCGAGACCCTGAGCAAGCAGGGTCTCAAGCCCGTCGTCGTTTTGCGCGATCAGGACAACGCGAAAAAACTCATCAATGGCCAGATTGACCTGTGGGCTACCGGCGACCCGGCCGGGCGCTATCTGGCGCGCCAGGACGGAGTCACCGGGCTGAAAACCGTGCTGCGCTTCAACAGCGCCGAACTCTATCTGGCGCTGAATAAAGACGTGCCGGACGAGGTGGTCGCCAAGCTACAGGCTGCGCTTGATCAACTGCGCAAGGAAGGCGTGGTCGACGACATCATGGCGCGGTATTTGTAATATCCGGCACCTCCGGCAGTTCGGGCAACTGAGGCAGCTCTGCCACAGGCGTCGGCGTCGGCGCCGCCAGGCCCTCAGTCGCGTCTTCAGGTGGATATTGCAGCCAGCACAGGCTCTCGCTATCGGAGTACATGAAGTTGATAGCTGTTTCTGTACGGTTTTCCCGCCACAAGTCGTAGTTACTTTGCAGTTGATACAGCGCCATCATCGTGTTTTTTGCGACGTTGGCGGCAACTGCCCCGATGTCCGGAGTTGTCCATCCACTGATTGAAGTTTGGGTGTGGGTGAATTCTTCGCTCAATTTGGCCGAGAATTTTATCGGTCGTTCAACGTCCGACCCCGGGAGTGGCCATGCACTCGGGATCTGCACAGCGCTGATGCGCGTGAACAGCCGCATGTCCCGGCGGCTCTTCACTCGGCGCAAGGTCCATGTGACCAGGCCGTTTTTGTCCCCCTGGTTATGGCTCGAGCCGATGAGCACATAACGATCCGTCCTTTGCAGATAGTAATACGGCGATTCTCGCAGGCGTTGTGCGGGCGGCTGACCGTGGTCTTCGACCGCGAACCAGGGCAGTTTGGCTACTTGAGTCGGCTGCGTCGGTTCATGCGCTTCGGGCGCTGCAAAGCCAGACAGTATCGGAAGTTCCGGCCCCGGATTGATCTCTACCGGGATCTGCATTCGCAGTGAATACACTTCGACATCGGTGACTGGTCGGTCGTGGTTATTGGAGCTGACGAAAGTTCCTGGCGCGAAGTTGATCTCGCCTGCCTCCGCAAGCGGAGGATCTACGCTCCAGACGCTGAAACCCTGATTAGCGCGACTGCCTTGGTCATCCCAGATCAAAGCGCCAACGCTGGCCGCGGTTACGAGGTCTTCACGCACGCAGCGGACTGCATTCAATGAAGGCTTTTCGTCGTTGATGGAGCTCACCAGACCCAGTGCTACATAACCTTCCTGAGCCAGTGGTAGCCACAACGTACCACCGGCGGGATTCGAGCCTGTATCGCTCCAGACCTGCTCAAAGTCATCGGGCGGGCTGAGTGCTTTGCGCCGCTGTGCATCGGCGCTCGCCGCCGGTCCCTCGCAGACAACCGCCACGATCCTGCCGCCATTGATATTGCCGTCGCCGGAGATGGCGACGTCGCCAAGCGGGAAGTACCCCGGCAGCAAGTCAGGGGCGGGGGTCGGGCGCCAGAAGGCACAGGGTTTTGCAGTGGAACTGTTGCAGGTCCAGACCCGCTGGAACTCGGTCGTGAAGTTGATCAGCAGGTTATCAACCGTGATCGACTGCATTGGCCTGTCGGCCGTTGTTTGCGTGTTCTCATTGTTCATGGTCATTCCTGATAGTGAAAGCGACTCACGGTCGCGACCTGTTGCAGGTCTCAATATCTGGAATTACCTGGGGCGTGGGGCGGTAACTATTTATAGGCGTGTGTCGGTTTGTTACCGATAGGTTCCGTCTTTGCCATGCGCAGCCGTGGCGCGATTGCTGCGCACGCTGATCATCTGTTTGATGTCGATCCACTCGATGCCTTGCGCCTTGAGCTTGGGCAACTCGCGCTCAAGCACGGCGAGTGTCTGTGGATAGGGATGACCGATCATCACTGCCGAACCCTGCTTGCGAGCGAGGCTGATCGCAGTCTGCAACTGCGTGAAAATCGCTGCTTCGGTGCGTTCGTCATCGAGAAACACGTCGCGCGAAACACTCGCCAGATCGATCTTCTGCGCCTGCTGCGCTGCAACGGTCTGAGCGCTGGTACGACTGTCGACAAAGAATTTGTGCCGCCGCTGCAACTCAGCCATCAACCAGGCCATGGCCACCGGCTGCGCAGTCATGCGACTGCCCATATGGTTGTTGATGCCAGCGGTGTACGGGACCATTTTGAATGCGGCGTCGAGGCGTTTTTGCAGTTCTTCGATAGGCAATTCAGGGTGCCAGGCGAACGGGCCGGTGGCCGGATCCATGGGCATGTGCAGAATCACGATCTTGCCGGCGCGATGGGCCTCGCGGGCAAACTCAGTGGCGTGCGGGGTGTCAGGCATGATCGCCGCCGTCACCGGGCCGGGCAGGGCGAGGACACGACGATCGCGGGGCAGGCTTTGCCCCAGATCATCGATGATCAGGCTCAGGTAGACCTTGTGAGGCTTGGAGCCGACAGGTTCTGCGTGAGCAAAACCTGTCAGCAGGCACAACAGGGCGAGCGTGAAGCGCAGACCCATCCTCAACGGCCGGAGGTGATGCTCAGGCCTTTGAGCAGGCTCAGGGCCTGGGCCAACTGGTAATCGTCATCCTGCGGCATGGCTTTCGGCTTGGCGCCGGAACCGGTCGGTTTGTCCGCGCCGCCGTTGCCATTGCCGAGGTGACCTTGCAGATCGGCTTCCTTGAAGTATTCGCCGTCCTGCTCGCTGGTGATCTTGGCCTTGCGCACTTCGATGTCTGGCACGATGCCCTGGGCCTGAATCGAGCGGCCGTTCGGCGTGAAGTACAACGCGGTGGTGATCTTCAGCGCGCGGTCGTTGTTCAGCGGCAGCACGGTTTGTACCGAGCCTTTGCCGAAACTGGTGGTACCCATCACTACGGCGCGTTTCTGATCCTGCAAGGCACCGGCGACGATTTCCGAGGCCGAGGCGCTGCCACCGTTGATCAGCACAACCATTGGCACCGCTTCGCTTTCGTCTTTGCCGGTGGCGGAGAAGCGCAGTTCGGAGTTGGCGATCCGGCCCTTGGTGTAGACGATCAGGCCTTTGGTGATGAAGTGGTCGACCACTTCCACCGCCGCTTGCAGCACGCCGCCCGGGTTGTTGCGCAGGTCGAGGATCACGCCTTTGAGCTTCTTGCCGTTGTCCTTGCGCAGCTTGGCCAAGGCCTTGGAGACCTCTTCGCCAGTCTTGACCTGGAACTGGGTGATGCGGATCAGGCCGTAGCCCGACTCCAGGAGTTGCGCCTTGACGCTCTTCACCTGAATCACTGCGCGGGCCAGGGTCACGTCGAACGGCGTGCCGCCATCGCGCACCAGAGTCAGGGTGATTTTCTGGCCGATCTTGCCGCGCATCTTGTCCACGGCTTCGGTCATGGTCTGGCCGCGAGTCGGCGCGCCATTGATCTTGACGATGAAGTCACCGGCCTGAATACCGGCCTTCGACGCCGGGGTGTCGTCGATTGGCGACACGACTTTGATAAAGCCGTCTTCAGCGCCGACTTCGATGCCCAGACCGCCGAATTCGCCGCTGGTGCTTTCCTGCAATTCAGCGAAGTCTTCCGGGCCGAGGTAGGCCGAATGCGGATCGAGGTTGCTGAGCATGCCCTTGATGGCGTTTTCCAGCAGGGTCTTGTCGTCTACCGGCTCGACATAGGCTGCCTTGATCCGGTCCATGACCTCGGCAAAGGTGCGCAACTCTTCCAGCGGCAATGGCGCCTTGGAGGTCGCGGCCGTGCCTGCCGGAGCGACGGCCGGAGCCGGTTGAGCGGCAAACGCCAGAGGCGCGCCGATCACCAGAGCGATCGTCAGGGCCAGCGAGGTAAGGCGGGACAAATGCAGCATGTCGAACGAACTCCTGAATTAGATGGTGCGCTTATCCTTGCGCACGACACCATTGCGCCGGATCACTCGGGTGACCCTGCTGACGAATTGCGAAATACAGTGCTGGTGTGTCCTGTCCGCCGCTGTTGCCGACAGTGGAGATGGACTCACCGGCTTTTACTACGTCACCGGCCGACTTGAGCAGCGTCTGGTTGTGACCATAAAGACTTAGAAACCCGTTGCCGTGGTCGAGGATCACCAGCAAGCCGGCGCCACGCAGCCAATCGGCAAACACCACGCGCCCGCCGTGTACGGCATGCACCTGGCTGCCGGCGGAGGCGCTGATCATCACGCCGTCCCATTTGGTGCGCACATCGTCGCCACGGGTTTCGCCGAAGCGTGCCAGCAGTCGACCATCAACTGGCCAGGGAAGTTTTCCCCGAGTTGCCGAAAATGCGCCACCGAAGGTCTCCCCGCTGCTGGAAACCAGTGCGCCGGGTGTTGGTCTGGCGGGTTTGCGTGGGGCGTCGCTGGTGTCGGATTTCGCGTCCGCCTCAGCCTGGGCCTCACGTAAACGCTTTTTTTCGGCTTCCTGCTGGGCAATGAGCGCTTTCTGCCGCGCTTCTTCTGCCTCACGAGCCTGGCGAGCCAGGGTTTCCTCAATGGTTTTAAGGACTTTAGACAGGTCTGCCTGATCCTGCTCGCGGGCGGCGAGTTTCTGATCGCGGGCCTTCACGTCGTCGTTGAGCTTGGCCAACACTTGCTGGCGCTCTTTGCGCACCTTGTCGAGTGCGTCGCGCTGGGTGTCGAGGTCGCTTTTCTGTGACAGCAACTGCGCTTGCTGCGCGCCGATGTCTTTTTCGACATTAGCCAGTTGGCGCAGGGTTTCATTGAAGTTTTTCAACTGCTCCAGGCGGGCCTGGCTCAGGTAGTCGTAATAGGTCAGGGTGCGGGCGAATTTCTCGGGGTTCTGCTGGTTGAGCAGCAGCTTGAGGTATTCCTGCCGGCCGTTCTGATAGGCCGCACGGGCCTGGATGGCGATCAGTCGTTGCTGTTCAGTGCGCGCGCTCTGGAGTTTTTTTTTCTCCGCATCGAGTCGCTGCAGCTCGGATTCGCTTTTCTTCAGCTCTTTTTGCAGGGCATCGACCTGTTTCTCGAGCTTGCCCATCTCGGTTTCGGTGCCCTTGAGGTCTTTCTGCACCCCGGATTTTTCTTCCTGGAGCTTGCCCAGCAGTTTTTTCAGCTCGGCGATGTCCTGACGCGTGGCGTCCAACTGTTGTTGGGTTTGCGCGCGCTCGTCAGCGAAGGCCGGTTGGAGCAGGCATGTCAGAGCAAGGGCGATCAGGAGGCGAAGCATAGAGGCGGGCGGCACCAGGGTAAGAGACGGCCTAGTATGCCCGCCCCACGCGGCAAAAAAAACGCCCAATTGGGGCTGTGTGATAACTGGGCTGAAAAACGCCAAAAACCTTTGTAGAAGCGAACTGTGGCGAGGGGATTTATCCCCGTTGGGTGGCGAAGCCGCCCCAAAATCTGCTGTCACGGTGCGTTTTGCATACCGCATGCGAAGATTTCACGACTGCTACGCAGCCGAACGGGGATAAATCCCCTCGCCACAATTCAGCTCCCACAGGGTTTTGCGGTGTTTGATCCGGCGAATTACACCAGAATCGAAGTCCCGGTCATTTCAGTCGGCTTTTCCATGCCCAGCAGCTTGAGCATGGTTGGTGCCACGTCCGCCAGCACGCCGCCTTCACGTACTTTCAAGTCACGCTTGCCGACATAGATGAACGGCACCGGCTCGGTGGTGTGCGCGGTGTGCGCTTGACCGGTGGACTCATCGGCCATTTGCTCGACATTGCCGTGGTCGGCGGTGATCAGTGCTTCGCCGCCAACCTTTTCCAGCGCCTCGACGATACGGCCAACGCACAGATCCAGGCATTCAACAGCCTTCACCGCAGCGTCAAACACGCCGCTGTGGCCGACCATGTCGCCGTTGGCGTAGTTGACCACGATCACGTCGTAACGCTGGTTTTCGATGGCATCGACGATGCGGTCGGTAACTTCCGGCGCGCTCATTTCCGGCTGCAAGTCATAAGTAGCGACTTTTGGCGACGGGATCAGAATGCGTTCTTCGCCCGGGAACGGTTCTTCACGGCCACCGGAGAAGAAGAAGGTCACGTGGGCATATTTTTCGGTTTCGGCGATGCGCAGCTGGGTTTTGCCGTTTTTCGCCAGATAGTCGCCGAGCACGTTTTCCAGGCTGCCGGCGGCGAAGGCCGAAGGCGCAGGAATGCTGGCGGCGTATTGGGTGAGCATGACGAAACCGGCCAGTTTTGGCTGGCGCGCGCGTTCGAACTCGTTGAAATCGTCTTCGACGAATACGCGAGTCAGCTCGCGGGCACGGTCGGCGCGGAAGTTCATGAACACCACGGCGTCGCCGTCTTCGACCTTGACCGGCTCACCGATGCTGGTGGCTTTGACGAACTCGTCGCTCTCGCCACGCGCATAGGCGGCTTCCAGGCCTTCCTGAGCGGTGGCGGCGTTGAATTCGCCGTTGCCATCGACGATCAGGTTGTAGGCCTGGGATACGCGATCCCAGCGGTTATCGCGATCCATGGCGAAATAACGCCCGACGATGCTGGCGATGCGACCCTTGCCGAGTGCCTGGAAGGTCGCGTCGAGCAGTTCGATCGACGACTGTGCGCTTTTCGGCGGGGTGTCGCGACCGTCGAGGAAGGCGTGCAGGTAGATTTTTTCAGCGCCGCGCTTGAACGCCAGCTCAGCCATGGCGACCAGATGATCCTGGTGGCTGTGCACGCCGCCATCGGACAGCAGGCCCATGAAGTGCACGGCTTTGCCGGCGGCCACGGCTTTATCCACAGCGGCGCAGATGGTCGGGTTCTCGAAGAACTCGCCGTCGCGGATCGATTTGGTCACGCGAGTGAAGTCCTGATACACCACGCGCCCGGCGCCAAGGTTCATGTGGCCGACTTCCGAGTTGCCCATCTGGCCGTCCGGCAGGCCGACGTCCATGCCACTGCCCGAAATCAGGCCGTTCGGCTGATTGGCTGTCAGGCGATCCAGCACAGGCTTGTTCGCGGCAAATACGGCGTTGGATTCAGGGCTGTCGCTGTGACCGAAGCCGTCGAGGATGATCAGGACCAAAGGTTTAGGCGTGGTAGTCATGGAATCCACTCGTGGCTGAGTTAATAAGAGGGCGATGGAAAAGGGAGTTGGAGTTTAAAGCGAAGTTCCGACCGCGTCACCGCCGGACGGGGTTTGGCCGACCATAGTGGCTGTGTATACTGGCCGACATTTTAACGCCCTGGAACCTCCTTCGATGGTTGCTCACCTGATTGAATTTGCCACTAACCACTACATTCTTGTCGGTATCTTCGTCGTACTGCTGGCACTGCTGCTGGCGCACACGATGCAGGGCGGCGGTAAAAGCCTGAGCACCGGCGAACTGACCGCACTGGTCAACAAGGACGCAGGCATTGTGGTGGACATCCGTTCGAACAAGGATTTCGCCGCTGGCCACATCGTTGGCGCGATCAATATTCCTCAAGACAAACTGGCCGCGCGTGTCGCTGAGCTGGAAAAGCACAAGGCCAAGACCATCATTCTGGTCGACGCCCTGGGCCAGACCGCTGGCACTCACGCTCGCGAGCTGATGAAATCCGGCTTCACCGCCGGCAAGCTGTCCGGCGGGATCTCCAGCTGGAAAGGCGACAACCTGCCGCTGGTGAAGTGAAATGACTCAAGTCATCGTCTACTCCAGCGATTACTGCCCTTACTGTTCGCGAGCCAAGCATCTGCTCGTGAACAAAGGCGTGGCCTTCGAAGAGATCAAGGTCGATGGCAAGCCGCAGGTGCGTGCCGCCATGGCCCAGAAGGCCGGGCGCACGTCTGTGCCGCAGATCTGGATCGGCGACAAGCACGTTGGCGGCTGTGATGATTTGTTTGCCCTCGAGCGCGCCGGCAAGCTCGACGCGCTGCTCAAGGCTTGACCTGCATACTCGACCGCACACCAAGAACCCTAAAAGACCCAAGATCAGAAAGGATCTGAGATGACTGACCAACAGAACACTGCAGCCAGCGAAGAAGAAACCGCACCGCAATTCTCCTTGCAGCGCATCTACGTACGTGACTTGTCCTTCGAAGCCCCGAAAAGCCCGGCGATCTTCCGCCAGCAGTGGGACCCGCAGGTCGGTCTGGATCTGAACACCCGCCAAAAGCAACTGGAAGGCGATTTCTACGAAGTCGTGCTGACCCTGTCGGTGACCGTCAAGAACGGTGAAGAAGTGGCCTTCATTGCTGAAGTGCAGCAGGCCGGTATCTTCCTGATCAAGAACCTCGATGCGGCTTCGATGAGCCACACCCTGGGCGCGTTCTGCCCGAACATCCTGTTCCCGTATGCTCGCGAGACGCTGGACAGTCTGGTCACCCGTGGCTCGTTCCCGGCTCTGATGCTGGCCCCGGTGAACTTCGACGCCCTGTACGCGCAAGAACTGCAGCGTATGCAGGAAAGCGGCGAGACGCCAACCGTTCAATAAACGGCGCTGCTGAAAATCGCGGGCAAGCCCGCTCCCACAGGATTGTGCAAAACCTGTGGGAGCGGGCTTGCCCGCGATTGTTTGTGTCAGGCGAAAATTATTTGAAGTCGTTCTGCCGCCAAGCTTCGTACACCGCCACGGCGACGGTGTTCGACAGATTCAAGCTGCGGCAGCCTTCACGCATCGGCAGGCGCAGGCGCTGTTCGGACGGCAGGGCGTCGAGCACTTCCGGCGGCAAGCCACGGCTTTCCGGGCCGAAGATGAACGCATCGCCCGGCACGAACGCCGCATCATGAAACGGCCGCGAACCCTTGGTGGTGAACGCGAACAGCCGTGGATGGCCGAGGCTTTCCAGGCAACTGGCAAGGTCGGCGTGGCGCTGGAGAGTGGCATACTCGTGATAGTCGAGGCCGGCGCGACGCAGACGTTTGTCGTCCATGTCGAAGCCCAGCGGTTCGATCAAATGCAGGTGGCAGCCGCTGTTGGCGCACAGCCTGATAACGTTGCCGGTATTCGGCGGAATTTCTGGTTGAAAAAGGATGACGTGAAACATGCACGGCTCCGCAGGTAAAGATGACGCGCATTCTACGCCGCCAACGGATCGGCGTTCGAAACTATTCCCGCGCGTGATTGCTTCGCTGGCAATTGTCGGTGTGATGGTCGGGCTGATGATTGGTCGGTTGACCACGCCGGACCCGAGCGTCTTGCAGCAGGTCGAGGTGGTCGATGGTGGCTTGCTGGTGTGGTTCAACAACGAACCGAAGCTGCACGGCGAGATCGTCGACGGCAGCGTGGCGTTGTTGTTCGAAGCGGAGGGCAAGGCGCAGAAAGGCCAGCTCAAGCTCGACGGCAAGGACGTGAACTGGCGGACGCGATTGAGTGACAAGGGCTTGTTGCTGACGCTGGTGGCCGCGCGGCCGCTGCAAGGCGAGTGGGTCGGCAAACAGCTCGACGACCGCTGGCGGCTGGAGATTCGTCTGCGCGATAAATAAAAGAGGGAATCCCCGGCCTGCCTGTACCAAGGTTCCCAAAACGGGCGGGCTCATCGCAATGCGGGCTGAGCCGGTGTAAAGAAGGAACCCCTGACCTGCCTGTATCAAGGGCCCCAAAAGGGTGGACTCGATGAGTCCGATGTAAAGAGGGGAATCCCCGGCCTGCCTGTACCAAGGCCCCCGAAACGGGTGGTGAATCGAATCACCTGATTGAGGTATTGCAGGGGCCGTGCCAGGTTTTAATATGGCGAAACAAAATGGCTCGATAGAAATGCGAAAGCCCCGGGATTCGGGGCTTTCGTGTGTCTTACGTCGGTTTTTTTGCGGGTCAATTGCAGAAATAACAATGGGCTGCCGTGCGCAATTGCGGGTCAGAGCGCATTGCGATGGTGCACGCTGGCCCTTGCGACATCGCGAGCGAGACGGTTGAAGGTTGATTAACCCTCTTCGCCCTCATCATCATCCCCACCATCAACCTTCATCCCCAATTCCTTGATCTTGCGCGTCAGAGTATTGCGCCCCCAACCCAGCAACACCGCCGCATCCCGCCGACGCCCGGCTGTATGCTTCAGCGCCGTCTCGATCATGATCCGCTCAAACGCCGGCACCGCGCTGTCGAGCAGGCTCGATTGCCCGCGCGCCAAGGCCTGATCGGCCCACTGACGCAATGCTTGCTCCCAGTTGGTCACCGGTGCCGAATCCTGCGGCAGGTTCAGCAGTTCCGGCGGCAGGTCGCTGACGTGTACTTCGCGTCCCGACGCCATCACGGTGATCCAGCGGCAGGTGTTCTCCAACTGACGCACGTTGCCCGGCCAGGGCAGGTTTTTCAGGTATTCCTCGGTCTCGCTTTTCAGCAGCTTCGGCTCGACCGCGAGTTCTTGCGCGGCGCGGCTGAGGAAATGCCTGGCCAGGGTCGGTATGTCTTCGCGACGATCCGACAGGCGCGGGATGTGGATACGGATCACGTTGAGGCGATGGAACAAGTCCTCACGGAATTTCCCGGCGTGTACCAGGGTTTCCAGATTCTGGTGCGTCGCGGCGATGATGCGCACATCGACCTTGACCGGCACATGCCCGCCCACCCGATAAAACTCGCCATCGGCCAAAACCCGCAGCAAGCGCGTCTGGGTATCCGCCGGCATGTCGCCGATTTCATCGAGGAACAGCGTGCCGCCATCCGCCTGTTCAAAACGACCACGGCGCAAGTTGGCCGCACCGGTGAATGCGCCTTTCTCATGGCCGAACAGCTCGGATTCCATCAGATCTTTCGGAATCGCCGCCATGTTCAGCGCAATAAAAGGCGAGGCCGCGCGCGGGCTGTGGCGGTGCAGGGCGTGGGCTACCAGTTCTTTACCGGTGCCGGATTCGCCGTTGATCAGCACGGTGATGTTGGAGTGGCTCAAGCGGCCGATGGCGCGAAACACTTCCTGCATCGCCGGCGCTTCGCCGATGATTTCCGGGGTGCGGGTCAGGGCTGGCACCACTTCCAGGCCTTGCTGTTCTTGCGCGTGTTGATTGGCGCGCTTGACCAGCGATACCGCTTCATCAACGTCGAACGGTTTTGGCAGGTACTCGAACGCGCCGCCCTGATAGGAGGCGACCGCGCTGTCCAGATCGGAGTGAGCGGTCATGATGATGACCGGCAAACGTGGGTGTTGCTCGCGAATCCGCGCCAGCAGATCGAGGCCACTGGCACCCGGCATGCGGATATCGGAGATGATCACATCCGGTTGCTGACGCGCGAGACGGCTCATCACGCCATCGGCGCTGTCGAAGCTCTGGGTGGTCATGCCTTCTTGTTGCAGGGCTTTTTCCAGCACCCAACGGATTGAACGGTCGTCATCGACGATCCACACGGTTTCACTACGGCTCATGTCGATGTGGCTCCTTGTTCCAGTGGCAGAAAGATCGAGAAGGTGGTGTGGCCTGGGTGGCTGTCACACTCGATCAGGCCCTGGTGCTGGCTGATGATGTTCTGGGTAATGGCGAGGCCTAGCCCGGTACCGTCCGGACGGCCGCTGACCATCGGAAAAAAAATGGTTTCCTGCAGTTCCGGCGGAATGCCCGGACCGTTGTCGATGATTTCAATCTTGGTCACCAGGCGATGGCGGATGTGGCCAATGGTGAACTGGCGCATGGCCCGCGAACGCAGGCTGATGCGGCCCAGGCGCAGCTCGTTCTGGCTGCTGATCGCCTGCATCGCGTTACGCACGATGTTCAACACCGCCTGAATCATCTGCTCGCGGTCGATCAACACATCAGGAATGCTCGGATCGTAATCGCGCACCAAGGTGATGCAGCCCTGACTCTCGGCCTCGACCAGATGGCAAACGCGCTCCAATACTTCATGTACGTTGCACAGCGCCAGCGAGGGCAGCTTGTTCGAACCGAGCATGCGGTCGACCAGATTGCGCAGGCGGTCAGCCTCCTCGATGATCACGTTGGTGTAATCACGCAGGCTGTCCTCCGGTAGTTGCCGGGCCAGTAATTGCGCGGCGCCACGGATGCCGCCGAGTGGATTCTTGATTTCGTGGGCGAGGCCGCGCACCAGCATCTTGCTGGTTTCCTGCTTCGACAACTGCGCCTCTTCCTTGGTGATCCGCAGCAGGCGGTCACGCGGATGCACTTCGAGCAACAGCAGCGTCGCGCCGTTGCTGAGGATTGGCGTCACCGCGTAATCCACAGTCAGGGTCTGGCCGGTGAGGGCGGTGAGCATCGCTTCGCGTTTGGTGAACGGGTGCGCCTGTTCCACGGCCTGGCGGAGCGAGTTGAGCGCCTCTGTGGACTCAGTGAACAGCTCACTGATGAACTGGCCATGGCTGCGCTGGCCGCTGATGGCCAGCAGCATCTCCGCCGCCGGGTTCATGTACTCGAGGCGCAGTTCGGCATCGAGCAGGATGGTGGCGGTGGTCAGGTTGTCGAGCAGCAAACGGTGTAGTGCGTCGCTAATGGTCATCAGGACCTCTTTTGCAGCGGAGCGTGCGCAGGAAACAAGCGTCGGTAAACGGAAAATGCAAAAACCAAACCAAGGCTCCGAAAAGAAGCGCTCGACCACTGAAACGGGCGTTTGACGCTCGTTTGCGTGGCAGGTGGCCAGCTCCAACGGGTAGTTTCGAACCAAAATGGGCTGCAATGTGAGTACGGTGTAGCCTTGCGCACCAATATAGTGCGCAAAGCTGAACAGCGTTAGAAGAAACGCAGGAAGGGGTTTTTCGGTTCTGCGGGTTTGTCTTTCAGCGGGCATTCCGGGCGCATGCCGTAGTCGTCAGCGACGCAAGGTTTGACCTGACGTTTCTGTGTCAGCGAGATGCGCAGCATGTGGAACGGCTGATTGGCGGTTTTTTCGACCGTCCGCCCTTGGGCGTCGAGGATTTCCACCGACAGGTTGTGGCTGCCCCGGTCGATGTTGCTCAGTGGGAAAACCGGGCTGAGGCCGGGTCTGCCAATCGCCTGACCGTCGAGCAGCAAACGGTAGCGGTGCCCGGCTTGCAGGCCGGGTTCGCTGGTGACGCTGACGATCAACTCGCCGGCACTGCTGCGGATGGTTACATCAGGTTCCGGGATCAGCAGACGCAGCATGTCGTAACGGAACAGCGGTAATTCGGGCGTTTGTTTTGCGCTGGTGATCGGCAGGGCGCCGGTGGGGTTGGCCGACATGCGGTTGCTGGTTGGCAGCGGCACACGCTTGGCTTTGCCGTGGGTCGGCTGGTCGGTAAACACCCGGTTACCCTGCGCATCAATGTAGGTAAACACCTCGGCCGACGCTGACAGCGCGATCAGCCCCAACAGAACCCCAATTCCCCAGCGCTTCATGGCTTGTGCACTCTCTGCACGGTAAACACCGCTGCGGGGCTTTGCTGGATGATCGCTTCACCGTCGATCACCTGCACCGCCAGCCGATGCTCGCCACGGTCGACATTCACCAGTTGCAGGATCGGCACGTTGCTCGGTTGGCCGTACGGCTGATCATCCAGAAGCAGGCGCAATTGATGCGGCGGTTGCAGGCGCGGCTTGATCAGCACGGTGACGGTAAAGGTGCCGTTGTTGGCGCGCAGGGCTTCTTCGGTGGGCAAGCCTCCCAGTTCCAGAATCTCGTAGGTTTTGCGCGGCTGTTCGCGGTTATCCGTGACTGGCGGCGCCGGAGAGCTCGGCGACTGCGGCTCGACGCGATTGAGCGGCGGCAACTCCACCGGCTGCGCCTGCACGCCGTCCGGTGCATGATCGCTGTACACCGTGTTGCCGCTGGCGTCGGTGTATTTGTAGATCTGCGCTGCGGCGGGCAGAGCGATCAGCAGCGACAGGAATAGAAAACCACGACCCATGGAATCGACCGGTGAACGATGAGAGTGGGTGCAGCATAGGCCAGCGAGCGACGGTTGACTCGGTCGGTTCAACATCCGATCACATAAACCGGTCGGTTTTGAGCAGCCTTTAACTGCTGAAATTGAGCATACGTTTCTGCTTTCCGACCGGTATCACGGGTTTCGGACAGCCCTCAGGACTAGGGTAGGTTTGCTGGCCGGTTTCGTTGTAAAGCACAGTGCACCCGACCGGACCTTTGTCGTAAAACGCACGGCTTTTGACCACGCCGTTACGGTGATAGCACAGTTGCTCGCCAGTCAGGTAGCCCGCGTGCTCATAGGTTTTGACTTGTCGCTGATTAATGTTCAGCAGACTGAATCCCACTCGATTTTTTCGGCATTCGACCTGCCCGTTGTCGTAATAGTTGATGTCGCTGATCTGGTCGTTGTCGCCAATGATTGTCTCGCTGGTCTTGCGCCCGGTTTCATAGTCGTAGTCGGTTGAGGCTTGCCGATCGCCGTAGAGATAGTCCGTCTCCGACGACAGTTTTCCATGGGTGAAATGTCGAGTTATTCCACAGCGGTCGACCGTCGGGTGACCATCCTTGTCGAAACGGCACCAGTTCGACTCTTCGTACAGGACTTCCTGTTCGTCGTATTTTTTCATCAGGCCGACAAAGCGTCGCAGCTCGAAACGTCCGACTGCGGCGGGAGTGCCGTCGCGCAAGAAGGTCAGATACGGGCCTTCGCGCTCATCGTTGTGCCAGGAAATGTCATTGATCAGAGCGCTGCCGTCGTTGCTGTAATCCAGCGCGCGGCCTTCTTTTTTGCCGTTTTCGTAATTGCGCAAGTTCACAAGTTTGCCATCAGGGTTGTAGAACTCTTGGGTGCCCGACAATACATCGGCTTTGTGATGCTCAATCAGGACCAAGACCCCGTTGGTATCGGTTTCGCGCAGCTCACCTTCTTTCTTGCCCGCGACAAAGTTCACGTTCTGGTTGTGGCCTTTGTCGGTCTTGAGGGTCCATGGACCGTTTTTCAGGCCATTTTCGAAAGAGCCGGTGCCAGCTTCGGTCAGCCACGGGCCTGCGCGCTTGCCGTCGCGATAGTTGCCGCGCTCGGTGACAGTGCCGGTGATTTCTTCACTCGGGCCGTCGAGTACGCCGTGCAGGTAAGTCTGGAACCCGGTCACGGTGTTATCAGCGTCGCCGTCGTCGAGGATTGCCCAGCGTCCCTCTCGCACGTCATCAACATACTGTCCGGTGAAGGTTTTCGAATACTCGGTTTCGCTCCATTCACCCTGGCGTTTGCCCGCGACAAAGTTGCCGCTGCCCGAGTATTTATATTCTTTGGCAAAAGACCAGGCGCCCACGCGCAGGCCATTTTTGTAGGCGCCCCGGCCATCGATCTCTCCGTAGTTATATGAAACCGACTCGCCTTCCGGGCTGCCATTGAACATCGCGGGCGCGGTTTCCCAAGCCATGCGGCTGACCTGATAGTTGTACAGCGTACGGTTGCCGTCGTTGAGTGGTGATTCGATGCCGCGCCAGAACGTGACGGTGAGAAAGCGTCGGTCTTTTTCCTGATAGGTCTTTTTGAAGTAGTGCTGGTCAGCGCCGGGTGTGTTGATGTCGAGTGGCCTGGTTTGCTGATCGAAGTAGCCGACCAGCGTTCCTGCGCTGAGGTCGAGTTGGTCGAACTCGGCAATACCCGATGGAGCGTAGTGGAAGCGGTAGTTGGCTGGCGTGAGTTGGTTCAGGGCTTTCTTGACTGTCAGAGCGTCCAGCTGCTTCTTGCCGGCAGTGATGCGGTCGAGGCCTTTTTGCAAAGCCGTGACACGATGATAGAGATGATCATTAACGTCGAATTTGTAAGCGTAAATCCGGTACGCGGCTTTTTGCCGGAATAGAACGAAGCGAGTTGGTGCTTCACTGTCCAGTGCCAGCAGAAAAACCGATTCGATGGTCGCCGGGCCGAAGTCGTCGAGCAACTGCGGGCGTTCTCCCGGAGCTTCGCAAGCGCAGTAGTAGCCTTTCACACCGCCCGCTTCCTTGATGAACGCCAGCGTCGCCGAACTCTCCTGCAATCCCTGAATCAGCGGATGCGCCAGCGACTTGTTTTCATAAAACTCGGTGGCGCTGACAGTTGAGCAGCCAATGCCGAGCGTCAGGGCGAACAACCACAACCACTTCATACGAATCCTTTCGTCAAGGCGCCGGGCGGGGGCGCGAGAGCGGCGGATTATCCATGGATGCGCAGGCACAAAAAAGGCCTCCCGAAGGAGGCCTCTTTTTTGTCACGCCGCGTAGCGCGGCGCTACCTGATCAGCAGCTGTAGTACAGCTCATATTCCAGTGGGTGTACGAAGGTGCGGACCTTGATTTCTTCTTCGCTTTTCAGCGCGATGTAAGCATCGATGAAGTCGTCGGAGAACACGCCGCCCTTGGTCAGGAACGCACGGCCCTTGTCCAGCTCTTCCAGAGCTTCTTTCAGGCTGCCGCAAACTTGTGGGATCTCTTTCGCCTCTTCAGGCGGCAGGTCGTACAGGTTTTTGTCGGCAGCATCGCCTGGGTGGATTTTGTTCTGGATGCCGTCGAGGCCAGCCATCAGCAGCGCTGCGAAAGCCAGGTACGGGTTGGCAGCCGGATCCGGGAAACGTGCTTCGATACGACGGCCTTTAGGGCTGTTGACGTAAGGAATACGGATCGAGGCGGAACGGTTGCGCGCCGAGTAGGCAAGCATTACCGGAGCTTCGAAGCCTGGCACCAGACGCTTGTACGAGTTGGTAGCCGGGTTGGTGAAGCCGTTCAGCGCCTTACCGTGCTTGATGATGCCGCCGATGAAGTACAGAGCGGTTTCCGACAGGCCGGCATAGCCTTCGCCAGCGAAGGTGTTCTTGCCATCTTTGGAGATGGACATGTGCACGTGCATACCCGAACCGTTGTCGCCGTACAGCGGCTTCGGCATGAAGGTAGCGGTGCGGCCGTAAGCGTCGGCAACGTTGTGCACAACGTATTTCAGTGTCTGAACTTCGTCAGCTTTCTTCACCAAGGTGTTGAACTTGACACCGATTTCGTTCTGACCGGCAGTTGCCACCTCGTGGTGGTGAACTTCAACGACTTGACCCATCTCTTCCAGTGCGTTGCACATCGAGGTACGGATTTCGTGGTCGTGGTCGAACGGCGGAACCGGGAAGTAGCCGCCTTTCACGCCTGGACGGTGGCCGCGGTTGCCGCCTTCCACGTCCTGGTCGGACATCCACGAGCCTTGCTCGGAGAAGATTTTGAACATCGAACCGGAGATGTCGGACTTGAACTTCACTTCGTCGAAGATGAAGAACTCTGGCTCAGGACCGCAGAAAACGGTGTCACCGATACCGGTGGTCTTCAGGTATTCCTCGGCGCGGTGGGCGATGGCGCGCGGGTCGCGATCGTAACCTTGCATGGTCGAAGGTTCGATGATGTCGCAGACCAGGATCAGGGTCGGCTCTTCGGTGAACGGATCGAGAACGGCAGAATCGTCGTCCGGCAGCAGGATCATGTCGGAGGCTTCGATGCCTTTCCAGCCAGCGATGGAGGAACCGTCGAACATCTTGCCGACTTCGAAGAAGTCGTCTTCCAGCGCATCGCGAGCCGGCATGGTCACGTGGTGCTGAGTGCCTTTGGTGTCCGTGAAGCGCAGATCAATCCACTTGACGTCATGATCTTTGATGAGTTGAACCGACTTCGACATAGTGTCCTCCGGGTGAATTAGGGCGGGTAGTGGATGCCCTTAATAGTGGTGATGCCGGCGCGAATACTCTGCCAAGGCAACCTGCCTCACAAGGGAGCAAATTGCATGCCAGTGCCCCAGCATGGGTTTTTTGCCCCGTATTCACGCTTATAAAGGTGCAAAGCTTCGAAATATAGAAAAACCCGCCCTCTAATGTAGCGTCATTTACCGGAAATGACCTGTTTTGGTGCAGGCAAAACCTTCTGCACATTAACTGGTTAAACCTTGAGCAATTTCCGCTATAATCCGCGCCCCCCTTTTTCGGCTGGCCCTGCGCGCGCTGTTTTCATGAAATTAATCGTAAAAGTCTTCCCCGAGATCACCATCAAAAGCCGACCTGTCCGGACGAAATTCATCCGCCAGTTGGCCAAGAACATCCGCACCGTGCTCCGCGATCTGGACCCGGCCGTGGTGGTGAACGGTGTGTGGGACAATCTCGAGCTGGAAACGCGCATCAGCGACCCCAAGGCCCTGAAAGAGATGGGCGAGCGCCTGACGTGCATGCCGGGCATCGCGCACTTTTTGCAGATCGACGAGTACCCGCTGGGTGACTTCGACGACATCACCGAGAAGTGCAAACAGCACTACGGCGATGCGCTGGCCGGGAAGATTTTTTCGGTGCGCTGCAAACGTGCGGGCAAGCACACTTTCAGCTCGATGGATGTCGAAAAATACGTCGGCAGCAAGCTGCGCCGTGAGTGCGGTGCCGCTGGAATCGACCTGAAAGCGCCGCAAATCGAAGTCCGGATGGAAATTCGCGACAAACGGTTGTTTGTGATCCACAGCCAGCACAATGGTATCGGCGGCTACCCGCTCGGTGCGCTGGAACAGACGCTGGTGTTGATGTCCGGCGGCTTTGACTCGACGGTTGCCGCGTATCAGATCATGCGCCGCGGCCTGATGAGCCACTTCTGCTTCTTCAATCTGGGCGGTCGAGCCCACGAATTGGGGGTTATGGAAGTCGCGCATTTCATCTGGAAGAAGTACGGCAGCTCGCAACGCGTGTTATTTGTCAGTGTACCGTTCGAAGAAGTGCTGGGAGAAATTCTCGGCAAAGTCGATAACGGTCATATGGGCGTCGTTTTGAAGCGTATGATGTTGCGCGCGGCTTCCAGTATCGCCGACCGATTGCAGATCGGTGCGCTGGTGACCGGCGAGGCGATCTCTCAGGTTTCCAGTCAGACGCTGCCGAACCTGTCCGTGATCGACTGTGTGACCGACAAGCTTGTTCTGCGACCGCTGATCGTCGCGCACAAGCAGGACATCATCGACACGGCCAACGAAATCGGCACCGCCGATTTCGCCCGGCACATGCCGGAATATTGCGGCGTGATTTCGGTCAATCCGAAGACCGCAGCCAAGCGCAATCGGGTCGAGCACGAAGAGAAAGAATTCGACATGGCAGTCCTTGAGCGTGCGCTCGAGAACGCCAGACTGGTGCCGATCGATCGGGTGATCGACGAATTGGGCCAGGATTTGCAAATCGAAGAAGTCGGCGAAGCGCTGGCCGGTCAGATCGTCATCGACATCCGTCATCCGGATGCCGCTGAGGACGAGCCGCTGGAGCTTGCCGGCATTGAGGTACAGACGATGCCGTTCTATGCAGTGAACGCACGTTTCAAGGAACTGGACCCTACTCGCCAGTACCTGCTGTATTGCGACAAAGGCGTGATGAGTCGCCTGCATGCCCACCATTTGCTCAGTGAGGGGCATGCCAATGTGCGCGTTTATCGACCGAGCTAAGTGCCCGGGGCTGTTTGCCTGTGGCCTGCGTCACCGGCCCCCCGACACCGCCGTCAAGCTGTAACGGCCACGCCGGACACTACTGCTAATCGCTGCCAAGACTTGTCAGCAAACCGAATCCTCTGATCGAGATACACAAGTGATCGAAAATCTACGCAACATCGCCATCATTGCTCACGTTGACCATGGTAAAACCACCCTGGTAGACAAACTCTTGCGTCAATCCGGCACTCTGGAGCGCAACGAGCTCAACGACGAGCGCGTGATGGACTCTAACGACCAGGAAAAAGAGCGCGGTATTACCATTCTGGCGAAAAACACCGCCATCAACTGGAACGGCTACCACATCAACATCGTGGACACCCCGGGCCACGCCGACTTCGGCGGCGAAGTTGAGCGCGTGATGTCGATGGTTGACTCCGTGCTGCTGCTGGTCGACGCTCAAGACGGCCCTATGCCGCAAACCCGTTTCGTGACCAAAAAGGCTTTCGAAGCCGGCCTGCGTCCAATCGTGGTGATCAACAAGGTTGACCGTCCAGGCGCGCGTCCGGACTGGGTTCTGGATCAGATCTTCGACCTGTTCGACAACCTCGGTGCTACCGAAGAACAACTGGACTTCCAGGTTGTTTACGCCTCGGCCCTGAACGGCATTGCCGGTCTGGATCACACCGACATGGCTGAAGACATGACCCCGCTGTACCAAGCGGTTGTCGATCACGTTCCAGCGCCAAAAGTTGACCGTGAAGGTCCGTTCCAGATGCAAATCTCGGCACTGGACTACAACAGCTTCCTGGGTGTTATCGGCGTTGGCCGTATCGCTCGTGGTAGCGTCAAGCCGAACACCCCGGTTGTCGCAATCGGTGCTGATGGCAAGAAGCGTAACGGTCGTATCCTGAAGCTGATGGGTCACCACGGTCTGCACCGTATCGACGTTGAAGAAGCTTTCGCAGGCGACATCGTTTGCGTCAGCGGTATGGACTCGCTGTTCATCTCCGACACCCTGTGCCACCCGGACACTGTCGAGGCGATGAAGCCTCTGACCGTTGACGAGCCAACCGTTTCCATGACCTTCCAGGTAAACGACTCGCCATTCTGCGGTAAAGAAGGCAAGTTCGTGACGTCCCGTAACATCAAGGACCGTCTGGACAAAGAGCTGCTGTACAACGTTGCCCTGAAAGTTGAAGAAGGCGACACCGCTGACAAGTTCAAGGTTTCCGGCCGTGGTGAGCTGCACCTCTCGGTACTGATCGAAACCATGCGTCGCGAAGGCTTCGAGCTGGCCCTGGGCCGTCCGGAAGTGATCATTCGTGAAGTGAACGGCGTTAAACAAGAACCGTTCGAAAACGTGACCATCGACATCCCTGAAGAAGCGCAGGGCAAGGTCATGGAAGAGATGGGTCTGCGTAAAGGCGACCTGAGCAACATGGTCCCGGATGGTAAAGGCCGTGTGCGTCTGGAATACAACATCCCTGCTCGTGGTCTGATCGGTTTCCGTAACCAGTTCCTGACCCTGACCAACGGTGCTGGCATCCTGACCTCGATCTTCGATCGCTACGACACCGTCAAGTCGGGCCACATGTCCGGCCGTCAGAACGGCGTTCTGGTTTCGGTTGAAACCGGCAAGGCTCTGACCTACTCGCTGGAAACTCTGCAGGCGCGTGGCAAGCTGTTCGTTGAACACGGTCAAGAGATCTACACCGGTCAAATCGTCGGCCAGAACAGCCGCGACAACGACCTGGGTATCAACCCAACCAAAGGCAAGAAGCTCGACAACATGCGTGCTTCGGGTAAAGACGAAACCATCGCTCTGGTTCCACCAGTGAAGTTCACTCTGGAACAGGCTCTGGAATACATCCAGGAAGACGAGCTGTGCGAAGTTACGCCTAAGTCCATCCGTCTTCGCAAGAAGATCCTGGACGAAAGCGAGCGTACCCGCGCTGCCAAGAAAGCCAAGATCTGAGTAATTAGTTCAGGCTGAACGAAAACGCCCCCGGTCGAGAGACCGGGGGCGTTTTTGTTTGTCTGGGGGTTATGTATTGATTTCAGCGCCCCATCGCTGGCAAGCCAGCTCCCACAGGGTTTTGAGTCGGACATGGATTCTGTGTACGACAACAATCACTGTGGGAGCTGGCTTGCCAGCGATGGCGGCCTGTCAGCCGCCACAAAAATCAAAAGCGCTCGATCGGCTTGAAATTCTGCTCACGCACCACTTCTTTCGGCTTGTACGCGCAATACCCCGGACGCGGTCCGATCTTCGGGTGGTTGCGGCAAGTGTCCGGGCGTTTGTCATAAATGGTGCACAGGCGGCTTTTACGATCCAGGTAGTAGCAATCGTTGTTGCTCATACGCTGCAGGGTGAAGATCCCCGACTTCTGATTGAAGCGTTCGACCAGCCCGTCCTTTTGCAGACGCTTGGCGATGTTCTTTGGCGGATCGCCCAGTTCGAACTCGTCGACCACGCCGATACGCACCAGATCCTTGATCTTGACCTCGACCGGCAGCGTGCAGCAGCTCGACATGCACGAGCCGCACATCGGTGCCGTGTATTTGGCCCAGGTGTCGAGACGGTCAATCTCGGCTGCGGCGATCAGGTTGGGCTTCATCATCGGGTTTTACCAGGCGTGTGTATCAGGGCGCGCGATCATACCGGGACTGGTGGATTTTTGAACAACCTTTCGCCAGATTTTTTCCGGCTGCGTACGCCGAGGCCGACAAATCGGCACGGCCCCTGCATTGATCAGGGCATCCGCCAAGGGAATGCCGTGCCAACTTGCAGATACAGGAAATACTGCCGAACGACATGCCCTACTGCCGGTCAGACCGTCTAGGCTCTGACAATTCCCGCTCGCTCGAGGTCCTATCGATGACTCAAGAACCACTAGTTCGCGAAGCAGAGGTGGCCGCATTCCGCGATGCCGTCCTGACCAAACTCACCTACGCGGTCGGCAAAGACCCGGATCACGCCTTCGACCATGACTGGTTCGAAGCCATCGCTCTGGCGGCGCGCGATCACATGGTCGAGCACTGGATGGATCACACCCGGCAGATTTACCGCAAAGGCCAGAAGCGGGTGTACTACCTCTCGCTGGAATTCCTCATCGGCCGTTTGCTCTACGACAGCCTGAGCAACCTCGGCCTGCTCGATGTGGCGCGCGAAGCGCTGACTGAGCTGGGCGTTGACCTTGAGCGCATTCGTATTCTCGAGCCGGATGCCGCGCTGGGTAACGGCGGCCTCGGCCGGCTGGCTGCATGCTTCATGGAAAGCATGTCGACCCTCGGCATCGCCGGCCACGGTTACGGCATTCGTTATGAGCATGGCTTGTTCCGCCAGGCCATCGTTGACGGCTGGCAACAGGAGCAGACCGAACACTGGCTGGATTTCGGCAACCCGTGGGAATTCGAGCGGCCGGAAGTGGCTTATCCGATCGGCTTCGGCGGCAGCGTCGAAACCGTAATCGATGAAAATGGCAAATCCAAACAAGTCTGGACACCGGGCGAAACCGTCCGCGCCATCGCTTACGACACGCCGGTGGTCGGCTGGCGTGGGGCGAGCGTCAACACCCTGCGCCTGTGGCGCGCTCGCGCCGTGGAAGATTTGCACCTGGAACGCTTCAACGCCGGTGATCACTTGGGGGCGGTGGCGGAAGTCGCCCGCGCCGAAAGTATTTCCCGCGTGCTCTACCCGGCTGACAGCACCGAAGCGGGGCAGGAGTTGCGTCTGCGTCAGGAATATTTCTTCGTCGCCGCGTCGCTGCAGGATTTGCTGCGTCGTCATCGCAACATGCACTCCTCGGTACTGACACTCGGCGATCACGCCGCGATTCAGCTCAACGATACGCACCCCTCGATTGCCGTCGCCGAACTGATGCGCCAACTGGTCGACGTTTACGACGTGGCTTGGGACGCGGCGTGGCAGGTCACCGTCGATACGCTGTCGTACACCAACCACACATTGCTGCCCGAAGCGCTGGAAACCTGGCCGGTCGGCCTGATGGAACGCATGCTGCCGCGGCACATGCAGATCATCTATCTGATCAACGCCCAGCACATCGATTCGCTGCGCGCCAAAGGCATTCACGATTTCGACGTGCTGCGGGCGGTGTCGCTGATCGAGGAAGACAATGGGCGCCGAGTACGCATGGGCAACCTCGCGTTCCTCGGTTCGCACAGCGTCAATGGCGTGTCGGGGCTGCACACGCAGTTGATGCGCGAAACCGTGTTCTCCGAGCTGCACAAGCTGTATCCGGAACGGATCAACAACAAAACCAACGGCATTACTTTCCGGCGCTGGCTGTATCAGGCCAACCCGGAACTGACCTCGATGCTGGTCGATGCGCTTGGGCCGGACGTGCTTGATCACGCCGAAGACCGCTTGACCGAGCTTGAGCCGTTCGCCGAAAAACCGGCGTTCCGCAAAGCCTTCGCCGAGCAACGCCTGCACAGCAAAAAGGCTTTGGCCTATCTGATTCACGAAAGGCTGGGGATTGCGGTCAATCCGGCGGCCCTGTTCGACGTGCAGGTCAAGCGCATCCACGAATACAAGCGTCAGTTGCTCAACCTGTTGCACACCGTGGCGCTTTATCAGGCAATTCGTGCCGAGCCGGAAACCGACTGGGTGCCACGGGTGAAAATCTTTGCCGGTAAAGCAGCGGCGAGTTATCACCAGGCCAAGCTGATCATCAAACTGACCAACGACATCGCCCGCGTGGTCAACAACGATCCGACCGTGCGCGGGCTGCTGAAAGTGGTGTTCCTGCCCAACTACAACGTCAGTCTGGCGGAGAGCATCATTCCGGCGGCGGACTTGTCCGAACAGATATCCACAGCCGGTTTCGAAGCGTCGGGCACCAGCAACATGAAGTTCGGCCTGAACGGTGCACTGACCATCGGCACCCTCGACGGCGCCAACGTGGAAATGTGCGAGCGCATCGGTGCCGAGCACATGTTCATCTTCGGTCTTTCGGCCCAGCAGGTCGAAGCGCGCAAACAGAACCACGAGTTCAGCGCCTTGCCGGACATCGCTGCATCGCATCGCCTCAACGATGTGTTGCAGGCGATCCGCAGTGGTGTGTTCTCGCCGGACGACACCTCGCGCTACACCGGTTTGATCGATTCGCTGATCGACTACGACCGCTTCCTGGTCTGCGCCGATTTCGACTCCTACTGGAACGCGCAGATGCGCGTGGAAGCGCACTGGCATGACGCCAATCAGTGGTGGCGCTCGGCAGTGCTGAACACCTCGCGCATGGGTTGGTTCTCCTCGGACCGGACGATTCGCGAGTACGCGACGGAAATCTGGAAGGCGCTGGAGTAACTTCCAGCACGGCTCGATATACTGGCGCGGCTGAAAAGATCGCAGCCTGCGGCAGCTCCTGCAGAACCTGTGTAGGGACTGCCGCAGGCTGCGATCTTTTTCGCACAGGCTGCGCTAATCTTCCCGGATTAGCCTTCGCGCTCAGGGATATCGACCATGCAATGGATGTTCATGTTGATCGGGCTGCTGCTCGGCGGACTGCTCGACGAGTCGGTCGAGGGCGCGCTGCTCGGTGCATTGCTCGGGCTGGCCATCGGTCAGACGCTGCGCATCGCCCGTCTCGGCGCGCAAGCGGCGCAGCAGCAGCTTCAACTTGAGCAGGCAAAAGTCGCGTTGCAGGATGTCGAGCAACGCTTGTTTCTGCTTGAAGGTGCGCGCGTTCAGCCTGCGCCACCGCCCGTTGTTGCCCCAGTCAGCGAAATCATCGTTGAGTCTGCTCCGGTACCTGAACAAGCCTCCGCCGCAGCTCCTGAATTGATCTGGGAGCTGCCGCCAGAACTCGAACCGCTATCCGCCGCCAGCGTCGAATCAAGCCAGCCGTTGCCGGCCGATGTCTGGCGTGCGGAGCCGATCCCCCGCGAAGCGCCAGCCCCGGCCGAACCGCGTGGCCCGAACCTGTTCGACCGCGCCATCGGTGCCGCGCGCAACTGGCTGTTCGGCGGCAACACCGTGTTGCGGGTCGGCGTGGTGCTGCTGTTCTTCGGCCTGGCATTCCTGCTGCGCTACGCCACTGAAGGCATGGTGGTGCCAATCGAATTGCGTTACGCCGGGGTCGCGGCAGCGGCGCTGGGTCTGCTGGCGCTTGGCTGGTGGCTGCGGCATCGCAACACTAATTACGCGTTGATGCTGCAAGGCACCGGGATTGCGGTGTTGTACCTCACGGTGTTTGCGGCGATGCGCTTGCATCCATTGCTCGATCCGACGGCAGCGCTGGGATTGCTGGTGGCAGTCACGGTGTTCTCGGCGATTCTAGCGATCACTCAAGATTCCCTCGCGCTGGCTTGCGCCGCCGCGCTCGGCGGATTTGCCGCGCCGATCCTGACCTCGACCGGTGCCGGCAACCATGTCGCACTGTTCAGCTATTTCGCGCTGCTCAACGCCGGCATTCTCGCCATCGCCTGGTTCAAGGCCTGGCGTCTGCTCAACCTGATCGGGTTTGTCGGCACCTTCGGCATCGGTTTCGCCTGGGGCTTGCGTTCGTATACGCCGGAGCTGCTGTGGAGCACCGAGCCGTTCCTGATTCTATTCTTCCTGATGTACCTCGCCATCGGCCTGCTGTTCGCCCGGCGCAAGTTGCTCGACATGCCGGATGCGCCGGCCGATGGCGACCGTGAAGCGCTGCTGCACTGGTCAGCGCGCAAGGGTGACTACGTCGACGGGACGATGCTGTTCGGCCCGCCGCTAGTGGGCTTCGGCTTGCAGTTTGCGCTGGTGCAGCATCTGGAGTTTGCCGCCGCATTCAGCGCGCTGGCGCTGGGCGCGATCTACATGGTTCTCGCCAAGGTGTTGATGGGCGGCCGCGCACTCTTGCTGGCGGAAACCTGTCTGGCGCTGGGGGTGATTTTCGCCAGTCTGGCGATTCCGCTGGGCCTCGATGCGCGTTGGACGTCGGCGGCGTGGGCAGTGGAGGGCGCGGGGATTTTCTGGCTTGGTCTGCGTCAGCACCGACCGTTTGCCCGAGCGTTCGCGTTGTTGCTGCAACTGGGCTCGGCGCTGGCCTTTCTCAGCCAGTTGCGCATTGGCGAAAGCAGCCTGCTCGACGGTTCGCCGCTGGGCGCATTGATGCTCGGCGCGGCGTTGCTGTTCAGCTTCTATCAACTGCGCAAGGCGTCGCCGGAGCAGGCTTCTGATCGCGAGCGCCAAGGCTTGCCGGTGCTGGCAGCTCTGGGCCTGACGTTCCTCTATCTGCTGGCGCCGCTGTTCCTCTTCACCCACGGCACGGCGATCAGTTGGGCGCTCGCGGGACTCGTGACTTTGTTTGTCGGGCTGCGCCTGCAATCGCGCACCTTCCTGTTCACCGCGTTTGCCGTGCAACTGCTTGGCGGCGCGTTGTTCCTGTTGCGTCTGCAAGGCGCGGGAGAGGATTCGGCGGCAGTGTTCAACGCCGGTTGGAGCGGCCTGCTCAGCGCTTCGCTGATCGGTCTGGCGCTGATTGCCGGCATGTTGCTGGCAGCGCGCGACGAGATGGTGCGCAGCGATGTGCGGCTGCTGCGCGGCTTGTCGGTGGTGCTGCTGGCGGGCTTGGTGCTGATCAATCTGGCGGTGCTGTTCGTGCTGCCATGGCAGACCGCGAGCGCGGTGTGGGCGGCCAGCGGATTGTTGATCATCTGGCTCAGTCTGTATCTCAAGCAGCGTGTGAGTTTTGTCTTTGGTCTGCTGTTGCAGTTGATCGGCGGTGCGGCGTTTTTGCTGGCCGGGCCGCAATTGCTCGGACCGCTGTCGAGCGAAGGTTTGACGCCGCTGGCGCATGGCGGATTCTGGACGCCGCTGGTGCTGGGGCTGGCAGCGATGATCGGCGCCTGGCGCTTGCAGCAGGGCAATCACGCTTCGGCGTTCGATGTGCTGAGCTTGCAGCGGCTGTCTGAGGTGCTGTTGATCTGGGGCGCCGGTTGGTGGGCGCTGGCGTGGGTCAGCGACGTGCTGCGTTTTACGCCGTTGAACTTGCAAGCGAGTTTGTTGCTGCTGGTCGCGGCGCTGAGTGTTGCGCTGTGGACGCTGTTGTCATTGCGTCTGAAATGGCCAGCGCTGGGCCTGCTCTGCACTTTGCTGATTCCGGCCGCTGCGTTGGTGTTGTTGACGGCGTGGCACTCGCGTTATCACCCAGCAGCGGATTTCGGCTGGCTGGCGTGGGCAGCGGTGTTCGCCGTGCATTTCTTCAGCCTGCGGCGACTGGCGCCGATGCTGCCGGCGCGCGCGCTGAGTGCGGCGCACGTGCTCGGCTGCTGGCTACTGATCGGCGTGCTGGCGCTGGAATTGCGCTACGGCTTGCTGTTGTTGTCCGAGCAATACAACGCCTGGCGTTGGCTGGGTTGGGCGATTCTGCCAAGTGTGTATCTGTTGCTGATGGCGGCGCCGCGCAACTGGCCGTGGCCGGTGGCGGCGTTCCCGCGCGAATACCGCTTGTACGCGGCAGCGCCGTTGGCGGTATTGATGCTCGGCTGGTTCTGGCTGGCCAACGCCGTCAGCGACGGCAACGCCGAACCGTTGCCATACGTGCCGCTGATCAACCCATTGGAGTTGGGCCTGTTGTTCGCACTGTTCGGCGTTTACGTCTGGTCGCGTAGCGCCGTAACGCAACTGTCGATCCGTAAAGACTACGCCGACCACGCCACGCAATTGATTGCCGGTGTTTCGCTGTTCGCCTTCTGCACCGTGTTGGTCATGCGTGCCGCGCACCATTGGGCTGGCGTGCCGTTCGAGCTGGATCAACTGCTCGGTTCGATGCTGGTGCAGGCCGGCTTGTCCATCGTCTGGACGCTGATGGCGTTGGGGCTGATGATCGGCGGGCATTTGCGTCATCGTCGCGAGGTGTGGCTGATCGGCGCGGCGCTGATTGCGCTGGTGGTGACCAAACTGATTTTTGTCGAATTGAGCAACCGTGGCGGGCTGGCGCGGATCGTCTCGTTTATCGGCGTTGGCGTGTTGCTGCTGGTGGTGGGCTACTTCGCGCCGCTGCCGCCAAAACGCGTCGACGCTGCACCGGTGGCGGACAAGCCCGCGCCGGAAACCGAAGGAGTTTCGTCTTGAGTCAAAAGCTGAATCCGGTCTGGCTGCTGCTGGGCATGGCGATGAGTGTGGGCGCGCAGGAAAAACCGGCGGACTTCGCCGCCCAGGTGCCGTTGGCGGTGAGTGGCAGCGGGCCGTGGTATCGCCTCGAACTGCCGCTGAACGTGCAATTACAGGCGCGTCAGACCGATCTCAGCGACTTGCGCGTGTTCAACGCTGCCGGCGAACCCCAAGCCTATGCGCTGGCCCGCGAATCGGCGCAGACCCGCGATGACGGCAGGCTCAATGATGTGAAATGGTTCCCGCTGTACAACTCGGCCGATGCCACCGAACGCGCGCCGAGTGTGCGTGTGCAATCCAGCGCCAACGGCACGCTGGTCGAAGTGCAGCCGTCCAGCCAACTGGAAGCAGGCGAAGAAGTGCTGCGCGGCTGGCTGCTCGACGCCAGCGCGATCAAGGCGCCGTTGCAGCAGTTGATCCTCGACTGGACCAGCGAGCGCGACGGCTTCCAGCGTTTCAGCATCGAAGCCAGCGACGACTTGCAACACTGGCAGGCCTGGGGCGAGGGCCAGGTTGCGCGCCTGACGTTTTCCGACGAGAGGATCGAGCAGCACGAAGTGGCACTGCCGGGGCGATCGGCACGTTACCTGAGGCTGCTATGGGATTCTTCATCCTTCGCACCAATCCTCACCTCCGCGCAACTGAAAAGCAGCGACCCACGTAATCTGCCGCTGCCATTGGTCTGGTCGCAAGCGTTGGCCGGCAGCACTACCAAGGCCGGCGAATACACCTGGCAGTTGCCGATGGGGCTGAATGTCGAGCGGGTGCAGGTCGAACTGAAGCAGCCGAACAGCCTGGCGCCGGTGACCTTGGCGGGTCGTCGCGAAAGCAGCCTGCCATGGCAGACGTTGAGCAGCGGTTTGCTCTATCGCCTGACGCAGAACGGTCAGGATGTGGTGCAGAACGAATTGCAGCTCTACGGGCAGCCGGTGCAGCAGCTCAAGCTGACAGTTGATGAGCGCGGAGGCGGTCTAGGGGAGCAGGCGCCGAGCGTGAAGTACGCGGTGCGCGCCACTCAAGTAATCTTTCTGGCTCGCGGCGAAGGCCCGTTCAGTCTCGCGCTGGGCAATCCGACCGCGAAAACCGCAAACCTGCCGCTGTCGACGCTGATTCCCGACTTCACCCCGGCCAAACTCGCCGCACTGGGCAAGGCCACGGTACAAGGCGCAGCGGTCGCGACCCCGACTGCGCCCGCCACCGCTACAGTGGCCGAGCAAACCAACTGGAAGAAATTCGGCCTGTGGGCAGTGTTGCTGCTGAGCGTGGTGTTCCTCGGCGCAATGGCTTTCAGTCTGTTGCGCAAGCCGCCGGCGAAGTCCTGAAGATCGCGGGTGCGCCGCTCGCGCCCGTCGGGTTTCCATCTACGCTGAAAGCGATACATGAACCTTGTGCTGTCGATCACGTCTGATAGCAGGAATTGCATCCGACGCACGTTACCCGGCGTCATTGCTCGCTACGTTTTCAGACTCCCTGTAAACTGCGCGGGTTTTTAGCCCCCCATTCCACCGGAGCCGTCCATGTCCCGCGTTACCCTGAGTCGCTATCTGATCGAGCAGACCCGTAGCAACAACACACCTGCCGATCTGCGTTTTCTGATCGAAGTGGTGGCGCGCGCCTGTAAAGAAATCAACCACGCCGTCTCCAAAGGCGCCCTGGGCGGTGTTCTGGGCAGCATGGGCACGGAAAACGTGCAAGGCGAAGTGCAGAAGAAACTCGACGTGATCTCCAACGAGATCCTGCTCGAAGCCAACGAATGGGGTGGTCACCTGGCCGGCATGGCGTCCGAAGAAATGGACAATGCCTACCAGATCCCGGGCAAATACCCGAAGGGCGCGTACCTGCTGGTATTCGACCCACTGGACGGTTCGTCGAACATCGACATCAACGCGCCAGTCGGCACGATCTTCTCGGTACTGCGTTGCCCGAACGAATACCTGACCCAGAACGAGCCGCTGAACGAGAAGGCTTTCTTGCAGCCAGGCACCCAGCAGGTCGCTGCCGGTTACGCGATCTACGGCCCGCAGACCATGCTGATCCTGACCCTCGGCGACGGCGTCAAAGGCTTCACCCTGGACCGTGAAATGGGCAGCTTCGTCCTGACCCACGAAGACATCACCATTCCTGAAACCACCCAGGAATTCGCGATCAACATGTCCAACCAGCGTCACTGGGAAGCTCCGGTACAGCGCTACGTTGGCGAGTTGCTGGCTGGCGAAGAAGGCCCGCTGAAGAAGAACTACAACATGCGTTGGGTGGCCGCGATGGTTGCCGACGTACACCGCATCCTGACCCGTGGTGGTCTGTTCATGTACCCACGCGACAGCCGTGAGCCGTCCAAGCCGGGCAAGCTGCGTCTGATGTACGAAGCCAACCCGATGTCGTTCCTTGTTGAACAAGCAGGCGGCGCGTCCACCGACGGTCACCAGCGCATCCTCGACATCCAGCCTGAAGGCCTGCACCAGCGCGTAGCGGTGTACCTCGGCTCGAAAGAAGAAGTTGCCCGCGTTACGGCTTACCACAAGGAATAAACCATGAACGCGCCCTGGCAGCCGTTGCTCGATTGGTGGTTCGGTGATGCCGAATCGCCGAACCAAGTGGCGGCGCAACAGGGCAAGTTGTGGTTCGGTAAACGCGACAGTCAAGACCTCGAAGCGCGAGAGCGTTTCGGGGTCTTTGTCGTTCAGGCTCTGGCCGGTGAATTGATCGAGTTGTTTGCGCATCGCAATGCGGTTTTGGAGCGGGAGTCTAGTGCGGAGGAGTTAATGTTTCTCGGTCAGCCTGGTTCAAGCTTTTAGCTCGCCTGAGCTATTTTGTTGAACTGTGTCCATTTCATCTAATTCAAAAAACAAGGTTTCAGCATCTTTGTATTTTCCTTGTTCAATTTCCTTGGCACTCAATGCAAGGATGGCCAAGAAAGTCCTTTGGTCTGGATGAGCGCAATCCTGTTTCTTGTTCATCAGTCAAACCTCTTAGTGAGTTGCGGATCAGGCTGGAGGCATTCTGCGTCAGTTAACCCGCCTTCGCGAGCAGGCTCGCGAAGAAGTTAGTGGCCGCGTATTAAATCCGGAAACTACCCACCAACTGCTTCAACCGCGCAGCCTGCTGCTCCAGATCCGAACAAGCACGCAATGTCGCCTGCAAGTTCTCCACGCCTTCCTGGTTCAGCGTGTTGATCTCGTTGATATCCACGTTGATCGACTCGACCACCGCCGTCTGCTCTTCAGTCGCGGTCGCCACCGACTGGTTCATGCCGTCGATCTCGCCGATACGCTGAGTCACGCTGCCCAGTCGCTCACCGGCCTGATTGGCAATGCCGACGCTGCTTTCGCTCTGGCGCTGGCTGTCGGTCATGATGCTCACGGCCTGACGTGCGCCGACTTGCAGTTCTTCGATCATCTTCTGCACTTGCTGCGCCGAATCCTGAGTGCGGTGCGCGAGGTTGCGCACTTCATCGGCAACCACGGCGAAACCACGCCCGGCTTCACCGGCGCGGGCGGCTTCGATCGCGGCGTTGAGTGCCAGCAGATTGGTCTGCTGCGAGATGCTGGTGATCACTTCCAGAATCTGCCCGATGTTCACGGTGTTGCTGTTGAGGGTTTCGATGTTGCCGCACGAATCGCTGATCTTCGCCGACAGCTGTTGCATCGCGGCGATGGTTTTATCCACCACTTGCTGACCGTCTTCGGCCAGGCTGCGCGCGTCGCTGGAATGCTGCGAAGCGAGGGCGGCGTTCTGCGCGATTTCCTGGGCGGCGGCGCCCAACTGGTTGATCGCAGCGGCCACGCTGTTGGTGCGGGTGGCCTGCTGGTCGGAGTTGTACATCGACGAGTTCGACGCGGCGACTACGCGCAGCGCGACTTCGTTGACTTGGCCAGTGGCCGAGGACACTTCGCGGATCGAGGTGTGAATGCGCTCGACGAAACGGTTGAACGAGGTGCCCAGTGCGCCGAATTCATCATTGCCGTAAATAGTCAGACGCTTGGTCAGGTCGCCTTCTCCTTCGGCGATGTCGTGCATGGCGCGGCCCATGGTCAGCAGCGGCTGCATCAACACGCGGATCAGCATGCCGAGCAGGCCGATGATGATCAGCACGGCGATGACCATGGCGATCAGCGCCGAGGTGCGGAATTCGCTGAGCATCGCGAACGCGGTGTCCTTGTCCAGCACCAGCGCTACGTACCAGTCAGCCGACGGCACGCCGTTTACGCGGGTGAAGGAGATCAACTGGGGCTTGCCGTCGAACTCGACTTCTTTCAGCCCCGGACTGACTTTTGGTGCACCGTTCGGGTAGGCCTCGGCCAGGGTTTTCAGCACCAGTTTGCTGTCCGGGTGGATCAGTATCTTGCCGTCGGCGCTGACGATGAACGCATGACCGTGGCCGCCGAAGTTCAGCAAGTTGATGATCGCGCTGACGCTGGTCAGGTCGATGTCCGCACCGGCCACACCGATCATCTGGCCCTGACGCTGTACCGGAGTGGCGACGGTGATCACCAGTTTTCCTGATGAAGCCGCGATGTACGGTTCAGTGACGATGGTCTGCTGTGCGGCGTTGGCAGCCTTGTACCAGCCACGGGCGCGCGGGTCGTAATCCGGCGCACGGTTACCGGCCGGCACCGAGAACATCACGCCGTCCGCACCACCGAAGTAGCTCAGTTGGAAATTGCCGGTGTAGGCGGGCAGGTCGATGATGCGTTTCAGGCTCGCCGGAGCATTGCCATCGGCGACCACTTGCTGCGACATCGATTGCAGCAGCTGAATGCGGCTCTCGAGCCAGGTCTGAATGTTGCTGGTGGTCAGACTGCCCAGTTCCTGCATCGATGCTTCGGTGCTGGTTTGCAGGGCCTCGCGCTGGCGATAGTCGTTGAACAGGATGAAACAGGCGAACGCAACAGCCACCACGAGCGCGGCTGCCAGCAA
This sequence comes from Pseudomonas sp. TWP3-1, assembly GCF_049896625.1. Lineage (NCBI taxonomy): Bacteria > Pseudomonadati > Pseudomonadota > Gammaproteobacteria > Pseudomonadales > Pseudomonadaceae > Pseudomonas > Pseudomonas sp. TWP3-1. The sequence continues at coordinate 191,530 of NZ_JAFCUQ010000002.1, read as the reverse complement.
GATCTTGTGGCTGAACTTCATGTTTCTGGTCATAAGAAAGCTACCGCGAGGGTCAAATCGAGAAAGGGCGGCAATTTGCCACATCAGAAGGCATTGCGCTGCTCTTGTGTCGACCGGTTCACGCCAAAGATTAGGCGCCGTCCGTGAATTGCGACGAAATGCTCAATAGCCCCAAAAAGTGTTTGATTTATGGGTAAAAGCCAGACGAATGACCTGATAAATAGCCTTCAGTACAGGGAACCAGATAGGGCTTTTCTCTTCTAAGCTTCTGGTTGGCACCATGCCATCCCCCCTCGTTTCAGGAGTTACACCATGTCGCTGCGATCTATCGCCTTGCTGTCGTTCTGCGTGTTGTTGGCCGCGTGCGGCAAAATCAATCAGGAAAACTATTCGAAGCTGTCGGCCGGCATGCCGAAAGCCGAAGTCGAGACCTTGCTCGGCAAACCCACCGATTGCTCGGGCGCGCTTGGTATGTCCAGTTGCACCTGGGGCGACAAGAACAGCTTTATCAGCGTGCAGTACGCCGGTGACAAAGTGCTGATGTTTTCCGGCCAAGGCCTGAAGTAAACCGGGGCTACACGCCCACGGGAGAAAAACAATGAAGCGGTTATTGCTTGTTCTTTTTGCCGGCCTGGTATTGGCCGGCTGCGCCACCAGCGGTGAAGATCCGTTGGCGCCGAAAACGGTCGACAGTGTCAATCTCAAGCGTTATCAGGGCACCTGGTACGAGCTGGCCCGGTTGCCGATGTACTTCCAGCGCAACTGCGCGCAATCCGAAGCCCGTTACACCCTCAAGCCGGATGGCAATGTCGGCGTGTTCAACCGCTGCCTGACGGCGGACTGGCAGTGGGAAGAGGCCAAAGGCACGGCTTATCCACAGGTGCCGGGCAAGACCGACAAATTGTGGGTCGAGTTCGATACCTGGTTTTCACGTCTGATTCCGGGTGTGGCGAAGGGGCAATATTGGGTGTTGTACGTCAGCGACGACTACAAGACCGCCATCGTCGGCGACCCGAGTCGCAAGTACCTGTGGCTGCTGTCGCGTACACCGACCGTCAACGGGGTGGTGCGTGAAGAATTGCTGAGCAAGGCGCGTCAGCAGGGTTACGACACTACGCGCCTGATCTGGCGGGCGTCGGATCGGCAGATGGCCAAGACCTCGCATTAACAAACGCCGCAAACCATTGTGGGAGCTAGCCTGCTAGCGATAGCTCCCACAGTTGGTTATGTGTCAGCTCAGAAGCTCGCGCAGCACTTGGGTGAACGCGCGATTGCTGTCTTCCTCAGCGGCATGCCGCCCATCGCGCACCACCCATTGGCCGTTGACCAAGACGTCACGCACCTGACGATCGCCGCCAGCAAACAACCAGCGATTCAAAATCCCGTCACCCTTGGCTGTCGCCAGATACGGGTCATTGCCGTCGAGCACTATCCAGTCCGCACGCTTGCCAACTTCCAGCACCCCAATCGGCTGGCCCAACGCTTGAGCACCCCCGTCCAGCGCCGCGTCATACAGCGTGCGCCCGACCATCGGCTGCTCCGCGCCATACAAACGATTACGCCGCTGATCACGCAGCCGCTGGCCGTATTCCAGCCAGCGCAATTCTTCCACCACGCTCAACGACACATGGCTGTCGGAACCGATGCCCATGCGTCCACCCTGCGCGAGAAAATCCACCGCCGGAAAAATCCCGTCGCCCAAGTTGGCTTCAGTGGTCAGGCACAGCCCGGCAATGGCGCGACTCTTGGCCATCAGCGTGACTTCTTCCGGGTTGGCGTGAGTCGCATGCACCAGGCACCAGCGCTGATCGACTTCGGTGTTTTCGTACAGCCATTGCAGCGGGCGGCGGCCGCTCCAGCTCAGACAGTCGTCGACTTCCTTCTGCTGCTCGGCGATGTGAATGTGGATCGGGCACTGCTTGTCGCTCGCAGCCAGCACGTCGCTGATTTGCTGCGGCGTGACCGCGCGCAACGAGTGGAAACACAATCCCAAGGACTGCGCCTTTTGCTGCGCCAGCAAGGGTTGCAGGCGCGCTTGCAGATTCAGGTAGTTTTCGGTGCTGTTGATGAAGCGGCGCTGGCCATCGTTCGGCGTCTGGCCACCGAAACCGCTGTGGCTGTAGAGCACCGGCAGCAGGGTCAGACCGATCCCGGCGGTGCTCGCAGCCTGGCTGATTTGCAGCGCCAGTTCAGCCGGATCTGCGTACGGCTGGCCGTTGACGTCGTGGTGCACATAGTGGAATTCAGCGACCGAGGTGTAACCGGCCTTGAGCATTTCGATGTACAGCTGACGGGCGATCACGCCGAGCTGATCCGGGCTGATTTTTCCGACGAGGCGATACATCAGATCGCGCCAGGTCCAGAAACTGTCGTTCGGATTGCCGGCGACTTCGGCCAGTCCGGCCATGGCGCGCTGGAACGCGTGGGAGTGCAAGTTGGGCATGCCCGGCAGCAGCGGACCGCTCAGCCGTTCGGCGCCATCTGCTGTGGAATCGGCCTGGATTCGGGTCAGAACGCCGTCGGCGCTGACCTCAAGACGTACATTATTGGCCCATCCGTCAGGCAGCAGCGCGCGTTCGGCAAAGAAGGCGGACATGGTTCAGCACCCCATCGTGTGTTATTTGTATATACATATACAGACGTTTGCCTGCCCGGTAAACTCCGGCAAGCTAGCGACCTTCATCCAATGAACAGGGATCAACCGTGCCGACTCCGCCTCCAGTTTCTCCGTTGGCCGCGAACATGGGCGACAGTCCGGCGCCTTTGTACGCCCGCGTCAAACAGATGATCACCCAGCAGATCGACAGCGGTAACTGGCCTCCGCATTACCGCGTGCCGTCGGAAAGCGAATTGGTCAGCCAGTTGGGCTTCAGCCGTATGACCATCAACCGCGCGCTGCGCGAAATGACTGCCGATGGCCTGTTGGTGCGCATGCAAGGCGTCGGTACTTTCGTTGCCGAGCCGAAGAGCCAGTCCGCGCTGTTCGAAGTGCACAACATTGCCGACGAGATCGCCTCGCGCGGTCACCGTCACACTTGTCAGGTGATCACCCTGGAAGAGGAGGCCGCCGGTTCCGAGCGCGCGCTGGCCCTCGATATGCGCGAAGGGCAGAAGGTCTTCCACTCGCTGATCGTGCATTTCGAAAACGACATTCCGGTACAAATCGAAGACCGTTTCGTCAATGCGCTGGTCGCCCCGGAATACCTCAAGCAGGACTTCACCCTGCAAACGCCTTACGCCTACTTGAACCAGGTTGCGCCACTGACTGAGGGCGAGCACGTGGTCGAAGCGATCCTCGCTGAAGCGTCCGAATGCAAATTGCTGCAGATCGAACAAGGCGAGCCATGCCTGCTGATCCGCCGCCGCACCTGGTCGGGTCGTCAGCCGGTCACGGCGGCGCGCCTCATTCATCCCGGTTCTCGTCATCGTCTGGAAGGGCGGTTTCATAAATGAAACAAGTCAAGGTTTTACGCGCAGAAGGTTACCCGCGCATGCCGTGGAAAAACGGCGGCGGCAGCACTGAAGAAATCACCCGTGACGCGGGCGCCGGCCTCGATGGTTTCGGCTGGCGTCTGTCGATTGCCGACATCGCTGAATCTGGCGGCTTCTCGACCTTCGCCGGTTACCAACGAGTGATCACGGTGTTGCAAGGCGACGGCATGACATTGTGCGTTGACGGCGACGATACCCGACCATTGTTACCCCTCGACCCGTTTGCCTTCAGCGGTGAAAGTCAGGTTTCCTGCACGTTGCTCGGCGGCGCGATTCGCGACTTCAACCTGATCTATGCGCCGCAACGTTACAGCGCACGGCTGCAATGGCTGGTTGGCGAGCAACGGTTTTTCAGCTCGGCGGGGACGGTGTTGGTGTTCAGTGTCAGTGAGCTGCTGGAAGTGGTGGTCGGTGCCAGCGCAGCGCAACTGGGCCGGCATGATTGTCTGCAACTGGACGGTAACAGCGGGTTGGTCGAAATTGCCGTTGATGCGGGTTGCTGCGTAATCGAACTGACTGCACGCTAGTTCCCGATTCAACGAATACCTTGTGGCGAGGGAGCTTGCTCCCGCTGGGCTGCGAAGCGGCCCCAATTCGGTGTACACCGAATTGGGAGTCCTTCGGCCTCCAGCGGGAGCAAGCTCCCTCGCCACATTTGCTTCCACAACTTGTTCCCAACTCACGCACCAATTTGTTACCGAACGCCCCAGCGTGGCGCAAAGCCACGCTTATGTAACGGCTCGTACACCCTCGAAAAAATTCCCGAAAAAAATTTCATCCAAGCCCAAACCCTTGATTCATGAGCTCTCCAGCTCTGCGCCCAATCGTTCTCGATTCCCCGACCGACAAGTTGGCCGCTCGATTGCATATGCTTGTATGTACAAGTAAAGACGTATGCGTATGAGTCGATCGAGACTCTCCGCAGCGTCCACTGATTCGCTGGTCGCGCATTGAGGCGCACAGCTGCTTGCCCACTGCCAGGGTTGGTTTGAATTGATCGCTGAGGAGTCTTTTTCGTGACTGACAATAAGCCTACAACTGCCGTTTATACAAAGAGACGTGACGTCGAAATCCGTGCCGCACGCGGTAACAAGCTGACCGCCAAGAGCTGGCTGACCGAAGCGCCGCTGCGCATGTTGATGAACAACCTCGACCCGGAAGTCGCCGAGAACCCGAAAGAACTGGTGGTTTACGGTGGCATCGGCCGCGCTGCGCGCAACTGGGAGTGCTACGACAAGATCGTCGAAAGCCTGACCAACCTGAATGACGACGAGACCTTGCTGGTGCAATCCGGCAAGCCGGTCGGCGTGTTCAAGACCCACAGTAATGCGCCGCGCGTACTGATCGCCAACTCCAACCTGGTGCCGCACTGGGCGAGCTGGGAGCACTTCAACGAACTAGACGCCAAGGGCCTGGCCATGTACGGCCAGATGACCGCCGGCAGCTGGATCTACATCGGCAGCCAGGGCATCGTTCAAGGCACCTACGAAACCTTCGTTGAAGCTGGTCGCCAGCACTACAACGATGACCTCAAGGGTCGCTGGGTACTGACCGCAGGCCTCGGTGGCATGGGCGGCGCACAGCCTCTCGCCGCAACCCTGGCCGGCGCTTGCTCGCTGAACATCGAATGCCAGCAAGTCAGCATCGACTTCCGCCTCAATAGCCGTTACGTCGACGAGCAAGCCACCGACCTCGACGACGCACTGGCGCGCATCGCCAAATACACCAAAGAAGGCAAGGCGATCTCCATCGCGCTGCTGGGTAACGCGGCGGAAATTCTGCCGGAACTGGTCAAGCGCGGCGTGCGCCCGGACATGGTCACCGACCAGACCAGTGCCCACGATCCACTCAACGGTTACCTGCCAGCCGGTTGGACTTGGGAAGAGTATCGCGCTCGCGCCAAGACCGAGCCTGCCGCCGTAGTCAAAGCCGCCAAGCAATCGATGGCCGTACACGTCAAAGCAATGCTGGAATTCCAGAAAATGGGCATTCCGACTTTCGACTACGGCAACAACATCCGTCAGATGGCCCAGGAAGAGGGCGTCGAGAATGCATTCGACTTCCCGGGTTTCGTACCGGCTTATATCCGTCCGCTGTTCTGCCGCGGCATCGGTCCGTTCCGTTGGGCTGCGCTCTCGGGCGATCCACAAGACATCTACAAAACCGACGCCAAGGTCAAAGAGCTGATTCCGGACGACGCCCATCTGCACAACTGGCTGGACATGGCCCGCGAGCGCATCAGCTTCCAGGGTCTGCCGGCACGTATCTGCTGGGTCGGTCTGGGCCTGCGCGCCAAGCTCGGTCTGGCATTCAACGAAATGGTGCGTAGCGGTGAATTGTCCGCGCCAATCGTCATCGGTCGCGACCACCTGGACTCCGGTTCCGTGGCCAGTCCGAACCGCGAAACCGAATCGATGCAGGACGGCTCCGACGCCGTGTCCGACTGGCCATTGCTCAACGCTCTACTGAACACCGCGAGCGGCGCGACCTGGGTTTCCCTGCACCACGGCGGCGGCGTCGGCATGGGCTTCTCCCAGCACTCGGGCATGGTGATTGTCTGCGACGGTACTGACGAAGCGGCCGAGCGTATTGCACGCGTGCTGCACAACGACCCGGCCACCGGTGTCATGCGTCACGCCGATGCGGGTTACCAGATCGCCATCGACTGCGCCAAGGAACAAGGCCTGAACCTGCCGATGATCACCGGCAAATAAACACCCGAGCCAACCCTTCCAATAACAATCCACAGAGGTTGAATCATGGCTGTCAGCAACGATCGTGCAAGCAACAAACCGTTGATCGAAAGGCGTTCGATCGACTACATCCCGGAAGCGGAAAGACACGGTCGTCTGTTCAGCCAGTTCACCCTGTGGATGGGTGCCAACCTGCAAATCACCGCGATTGTCACCGGGGCCTTGGCCGTGGTGCTGGGCGGTGATGTGTTCTGGTCGTTGATCGGTCTGTTGATCGGTCAAGTGCTCGGCGGTGGGGTGATGGCGTTGCACGCGGCGCAAGGGCCGAAGCTCGGTTTGCCGCAGATGATTTCCAGCCGCGTGCAATTTGGTGTGTACGGCGCGGCGATCCCGATCGTGCTGGTGTGCCTGATGTACCTCGGCTTCACTGCCACCGGTACGGTGCTTTCCGGGCAGGCGCTGGGCCAGTTGTTTGGTGTGAGCGACAGCGTCGGCATTCTGATTTTCGCCAGCGTTATCGTGCTGGTCACGGTGCTCGGTTATCGGGTGATCCACTGGATTGGCCGGGTTGCCAGTGTCGTGGGTGTGATCGCCTTTGTTTATCTGTTCTACCGTCTGATGAGCCAGACCGACGTTGGTGCACTCCTGCAAATCCGCCACTTCAGCTGGAGCAGTTTCCTGCTGGCGGTGTCGCTTGCGGCCTCGTGGCAGATCGCTTTCGGCCCTTACGTGGCTGACTATTCGCGTTACCTGCCGAGCAAGACTTCCTCGGTGAAAACCTTCTTTGCCGCTGGCGCCGGTTCGGTGATTGGCGCGCAAGTGGCGATGATCCTCGGTGTGTTCGCGGCGGCCTCGGCCAACGGCCAATTTGCCGGGCATGAAGTCGCCTACATCGTTGGTCTGGGCGGCACCGGTGCTACCGCTGCGCTGCTGTATTTCAGCATCGCATTCGGCAAGGTCACCATCTCGACGTTGAACTCGTACGGCAGCTTCATGTGCATTGCGACCATCATCAGTGGTTTTCGCGGTGAGCTGAAAGTCACGCGCATGCAGCGTCTGGTGTTCGTGCTGGTGATCGTCGGTGCGGCGACCCTGATGGCGCTGCTCGGTCAGCACTCGTTCCTCGGCGCGTTCAAGTCCTTCATCCTGTTCCTGCTGGCGTTCTTCACGCCGTGGAGCGCGATCAATCTGGTCGATTACTACTGCATCACCCGCGAGCGCTATGACGTGCCGGCGCTGGCCGATCCGAATGGTCGCTACGGCCGTTGGAACCTGCTGGGTATCAGCATCTATGTGTTCGGCGTGCTGGTGCAGTTGCCGTTCATCTCCAGCAAGTTCTACACCGGCCCGCTGGTGGCGGCGCTGGGTGATGTGGACATCTCGTGGATCATCGGTCTGGTGGTGCCCGCCGCGCTGTATTACGTGTGTGCGAAAAAATGGCACGGCTCTGTACCCGATCAACTGATTCTGCCGGTCGAGCAGAACAGCGTTGCACAACCAACAACAAATGGGGCCACTCGCGCTGCGGCGCAGGCCTGATCTGGACGTGGACAGGGCTGGATGCCTCTTGACTGCCGTAAGCCAATTCATGATTAGGAGCGTCACGACAATGAAATCGAACAAGACCCTGCTGACCACATTGCTGTCCATGGGCCTGCTGGCCAGCACCGGCGCCACTCAGGCTGCCGGCTGGTGCGAGTCCGGCAAACCGGTGAAATTCGCTGGCCTGAACTGGGAAAGCGGCATGCTGCTGACCGACGTTCTGCAAGTGGTGCTGGAGAAAGGCTACGGCTGCAAGACCGACAGCCTGCCGGGCAATTCCATCACCATGGAGAACGCCCTGAGCAGCAACGACATTCAGATCTTCGCCGAAGAGTGGGTCGGCCGCAGCGAGGTCTGGAACAAGGCCGAGAAGGCCGGCAAAGTCATTGGTGTCGGCGCTCCGGTGGTGGGCGCAGTCGAGGGCTGGTACGTGCCGCGCTACGTGATCGAAGGCGACGCCAAGCGCAAGCTCGAAGCCAAGGCGCCAGACCTGAAAAATATTGCTGACCTGGCCAAGTATTCCGCCGTGTTCAAAGACGCCGAAGAACCGGCCAAGGGCCGCTTCTACAACTGCCCGGCCGGCTGGACCTGCGAACTCGACAACAGCGAAATGTTGAAAAGCTACGGTCTGGAAAACAGCTACACCAACTTCCGTCCCGGCACCGGTCCGGCGCTGGATGCGGCGGTGCTGTCGAGCTACAAGCGTGGCGAACCGATCCTGTTCTACTACTGGACGCCGACCCCGCTGATGGGCCAGATCGACGCGGTCAAACTCGAAGAAAAACCCGGCGTCGACAAGCGCGTGACGATCAAGGTCGGCCTGTCCAAGACCTTCCACGAGCAAGCCCCGGAACTGGTGGCGGTGCTGGAAAAGGTCAACCTGCCAATCGATCTGCTGAACCAGAATCTGGGGCGCATGGCCAAGGAACGCATCGAGTCGCCGAAACTGGCGAAAATCTTCCTCAAGGAACATCCTGAAGTCTGGCATGCGTGGGTCAGCGAAGACGCTGCCAAGAAAATCGACGCGGCGCTGTAGGTCGAATTCCTCCCGGCCAACCGAGAGGCGGGCCGGGGTGTTCGCCGCAATCGCTTGATTGAGTTTCCTGATTGAGAGCCGCTTATGTTTCCCGAGAGCTTTACCTTTTCCATTGCCGACTGGGTCAACGGTTGGGTCGATGCGCTGGTCACCAACTACGGCGACGTGTTCCGGCAGATCTCCGACACGCTGCTGTGGGCCATCGTCAATCTTGAAGGCCTGCTGCGCGCCGCCCCTTGGTGGTTGATGCTCGCGATTGTTGGCGGCGTTGCCTGGCACGCCACGCGCAAGGTCGTGACCACGGCGGTGATCGTCGGTCTGTTGTTCCTGGTTGGCGCGGTCGGCCTGTGGGACAAGCTGATGCAAACGCTGGCGCTGATGATGGTCGCGACTGTCATTTCGGTGCTGATCGGCATCCCGCTGGGGATCCTCTCGGCGCGCAGCAATCGCCTGCGTTCGGTGCTGATGCCGCTGCTCGACATCATGCAGACCATGCCGAGTTTCGTGTACCTGATTCCGGTGCTGATGCTGTTTGGTCTGGGCAAAGTCCCGGCGATTTTCGCCACGGTGATCTACGCCGCGCCGCCGCTGATTCGCCTGACCGATCTGGGCATCCGCCAGGTCGACGGTGAAGTCATGGAAGCGATCAACGCGTTCGGCGCCAATCGCTGGCAGCAGCTGTTCGGCGTGCAACTGCCGCTGGCTCTGCCGAGCATCATGGCCGGGATCAACCAGACCACCATGATGGCCCTGTCGATGGTGGTAATCGCCTCGATGATCGGCGCCCGTGGCCTGGGTGAAGATGTGCTGGTGGGGATTCAGACCCTCAACGTTGGACGCGGGCTCGAGGCCGGTCTGGCGATCGTGATTCTCGCAGTGGTCATCGACCGCATTACTCAGGCGTACGGTCGGCCACGGCACGAGGTGAGCAAATGAACAATGCAACCGTGAGCAAGATCGAAGTCAAAAACGTCTTCAAGATTTTCGGCAATCGTTCCAAGGAAGCGCTGGGCATGATTGGCCAGGGCAAGACCAAGGATCAGGTGCTGAGCGAAACCGGTTGCGTGGTCGGCGTGAATGACCTGTCGCTGAGCATCGGCACTGGCGAGATTTTCGTGATCATGGGTCTGTCCGGCTCGGGCAAATCGACGCTGGTCAGGCACTTCAATCGCCTGATCGACCCGACCAGCGGCGCGATCCTGGTGGACGGCGTGGACATCCTGCAATACGACATGGAAGCCCTGCGCGAATTTCGCCGGCACAAGATCAGCATGGTGTTCCAGAGCTTCGGCCTGCTGCCGCACAAGAGCGTGCTGGACAACGTCGCCTACGGCCTGAAAGTGCGCGGCGAGAGCAAGCAACTGTGGGCCGAACGTGCGCTGCACTGGATCAATACCGTCGGCCTCAAGGGCTACGAAAACAAATACCCGCATCAACTCTCTGGCGGCATGCGTCAGCGTGTCGGTCTGGCGCGGGCATTGGCGGCGGACACCGACATCATTCTGATGGACGAAGCCTTCAGCGCCCTCGATCCGCTGATCCGCGCCGAGATGCAGGACCAACTGCTTGAGCTGCAAAAGACCCTGCACAAGACCATCGTGTTCATTACCCACGACCTTGATGAGGCGGTGCGCATTGGCAACCGGATTGCGATTCTCAAGGATGGAAGGTTGATTCAGGTCGGCACACCGAAAGAGATCCTGCATTCGCCGGCAGATGAGTATGTCGACCGGTTCGTGCAGCGACGTGCGGCAGTGGTTTGAGAGAAGTTTGTGGTGAGACTGCTTTTGTGGCGAGGGAGCTTGCTCCCGCTGGGCTGCGAAGCGGCCCCAAAAAATCTGCGACCGCTGCGCGCTCGAGCGGGAGCAAGCTCCCTCGCCACAAAAAGCATGCATCAACAGAATTGGTGTGAGGTTGAAGATGTCCCAGGCTGAAAAAATCGTGATCACTGGCGACCATTTGCATTGGCAGGGCGTGGTCGCCGTCGCCCGCCACGGCGCGCCACTCGAGCTGTCGGCGCAGACCTGGGCGCGTATCGATAACGCGCAGGCCATCGTCCAGCGCATCGTCACCAGCGGCGAACGCGCTTACGGCGTCAACACCGGTCTCGGTGCGTTGTGCAACGTGTCGCTGAAAGATGAACAACTCAGCCAGCTCTCACGCAATACGCTACTCAGCCACGCCTGCGGCGTCGGCCCGGTGCTGCCCGATGAGCAGACCCGCGCGATCATCTGCGCCGCGATCCGCAATTACAGCCACGGCAAATCCGGCATCCATCGGCAAGTGGTCGAAGCGCTGCTGGCGCTGCTCAATCGCAGCATCACCCCGCAAGTCCCGGCGCAAGGTTCAGTCGGTTACCTGACGCACATGGCGCACATCGGTATCGCGCTGTTGGGCGTGGGTAATGTCAGCTATCGCGGGCAAATCGTTTCCGCGCAGCAAGCGCTGGCCGAAGAAGGTCTGCAACCGGTGCTGCTCGGCGCGAAGGACGGCTTGTGTCTGGTCAACGGCACGCCGTGCATGTCCGGCCTCAGCTGTCTGGCGATTGCCGACGCCACGCGCCTGCTGCAATGGGCCGACGTGATCGGCGCCATGAGTTTCGAAGCGCAACGCGGACAGATTGCCGCGTTCGATGCCGAGATCATCGCGCTCAAACCGCATCCGGGCATGCAGCAGGTCGGCATCAATTTGCGCGCATTGCTTGATCGCAGTGAAGTGATTGAATCGAGCAAAGGCATTCGTACTCAGGATGCACTGAGCATTCGTTCGATTCCACAAGTGCACGGTGCTGCACGCGATCAACTCGAACACGCGATCAAGCAAGTTGAAACCGAACTTAACGGCTGCACCGACAACCCGTTACTGCTGGGTACGCCAGAAGATTTCCGAGTTATGTCCCAAGCCAATCCGCACGGTCAGTCAGTGGCGCTGGCGGCGGATCTACTGGCGATTTCCATGGCTGAAATCGGCTCGATTGCCGAGCGTCGTCTGGATCGCCTGATCAACCCGCACGTCAGCGGTCTGCCGGCGTTTCTGGTGGCCAATCCGGGAGTCAATTCGGGGATGATGATCGTGCAATACGTCGCCGCATCGCTGTGCGCGGAAAACCGCCAGTTGGCGCAACCGGCGGTGCTCGACAACTACGTCACCTCGGGCTTGCAGGAAGACCATCTGAGCATGGGCACCAACGCCGCGCTGAAGCTGCACCGTGCGCTTGAGAACTGCACGCAGATCCTTGCGATCGAGTATTTGCTGGCGGCGCAGGCGTTTGAATTTTTGAAAGAACAGCGCTTCGGCGCAGGCACCGATATCGCGTGGCGACTGCTGCGCGAGAAGGTCCCGGCTTACGATCAGGATCGTTGGCTGGCACCGGATATCGCCGCCGCCGCAAGCCTTTTGAAAGATCCGAATCTGTTGCATCACGCGTTACCGAATTTGCACTGAAAACTATCTACGCCAGCGTGCCAAGGCGCGACTCCCCAAAAGGGCAGACGCGACGGACAACGGACAACTCCGGAGCGTCTGGCGAGTTAACAATAAACTCTCAAAAGGAGCACAAAATGACTGCGCTGAACCTGATCCCCGGCCAACTGAGCCTGGCCCAACTGCGTGAGATCTATCACCACCCGGTCAAGCTGACCCTCGACAACAGCGCCTCGGCGCAGATCGAAGCCAGCGTCGCCTGTGTCGAGCAGATCCTCGCCGAGAATCGCACCGCGTACGGCATCAACACCGGTTTCGGTCTGCTGGCCTCGACGCGCATTGCCAGCCAAGACCTGGAAAACCTGCAGCGCTCGCTGGTGCTGTCGCACGCGGCCGGCGTCGGCCAGCCGATCAGCGATGAGCTGGTGCGCCTGGTGATGGTGCTCAAGGTCAACAGCCTCAGCCGTGGTTTCTCCGGCATCCGCCGCGTGGTGATCGACGCGTTGATTGCGCTGATCAACGCCGAGGTTTATCCGCACATTCCGTTGAAAGGTTCGGTGGGTGCGTCTGGCGACCTGGCGCCATTGGCGCACATGTCGCTGGTGCTGCTGGGTGAAGGCAAAGCGCGTTACAAGGGCGAGTGGCTGGAAGCGACTGAAGCGCTGAAAGTTGCCGGTCTGACCCCGCTGACCCTGGCCGCGAAAGAAGGTCTGGCGCTGCTCAACGGCACGCAGGTTTCCACTGCTTATGCGCTGCGTGGTCTGTTTGAAGGTGAAGACCTGTTCGCAGGCGCCATCGCACTGGGTGGTCTGACGGTCGAAGCGGTGCTCGGTTCGCGCTCGCCGTTCGACGCGCGCATCCACGCGGCTCGTGGCCAGAAAGGCCAGATCGACGCAGCGGCGGCTTATCGCGATTTGCTCGGTGAGCGCAGTGAAGTCTCCGACTCGCACCAGAACTGCGACAAGGTGCAGGACCCATACTCGCTGCGCTGCCAGCCACAAGTCATGGGCGCCTGCCTGACCCAGTTGCGTCAGGCTGCTGAGGTGCTGGCTGTTGAAGCCAACGCGGTGTCGGATAACCCGCTGGTGTTCGCTGCCGAGGGCGATGTGATTTCCGGCGGTAATTTCCACGCCGAACCGGTGGCCATGGCCGCTGACAACATGGCGCTGGCCATCGCCGAAATCGGCTCGCTGAGCGAGCGCCGCATTTCGCTGATGATGGACAAGCACATGTCGCAACTGCCGCCGTTCCTGGTGGCGAATGGCGGGGTCAATTCCGGTTTCATGATTGCCCAGGTGACTGCAGCTGCGCTGGCCAGCGAGAACAAGGCGTTGGCGCATCCGCATTCGGTCGACAGCCTGCCGACATCGGCGAATCAGGAAGACCATGTTTCGATGGCGCCGGCGGCCGGCAAGCGCTTGTGGGAAATGGCTGAAAATACCCGCGGGATTCTCGCGGTGGAATGGCTGGCAGCGGCGCAGGGGCTGGATCTGCGTGAAGGGCTGAAGACCTCGGTGAAGCTTGAGAAAGCTCGGGCGATTCTGCGTAACGAGGTGCCGTTTTACGAGAAAGACCGGTTCTTTGCGCCGGACATCAATGCGGCGACCGAGTTGTTGGCTTCGCGGTGTTTGACAGAGTTGGTTCCGGCGAAGCTATTGCCTAGCCTGTAAGAACCTACCCCCTCACCCCAACCCTCTCCCCCAGTGGGGGAGAGGGGGAAGGGAGCAGATCTTCGTGCTTTTCAAAACCTGAGATCGACTGGATATTTCAGGTCGATGTATAGCGCCAGAACACCTCGGTCAGTCCCCTCTCCCCCCGGGAGAGGGCTAGGGTGAGGGGCTTTTAGCAGGCTCCTCATCAAACAGATTCCCAACGGAGGCCCATAGTGAAAACCCTCTGGCAAAACTGCCACGTCGCAACCATGGCACATGGCGTCTACTCAATCATCGAAGACGCCGCCATCGTGACGTCAGGTGCGCACATCGAGTGGATCGGCCCACGCACGCAACTGCCATCCGGCGAATACCCGGCCGTCACCGATCTGCAAGGCGCGTGGGTTACCCCCGGTCTGATCGACTGCCATACCCACACGGTGTTTGGCGGTAACCGCAGCGGCGAATTTGAAAAGCGTCTGCAAGGCGTCAGCTATGCGGAAATCGCGGCGCAGGGCGGCGGCATTGCCAGCACCGTGCGCGCCACCCGTGAAGCGACTGAAGACGAGCTGTTCGCCAGCGCCGCCAAACGCCTGAAAAGCCTGATGCGCGACGGCGTGACCACGGTCGAAATAAAATCCGGCTACGGTCTGGATCTGGCCAACGAACGCAAGATCCTGCGCGTCATCCGGCGCCTCGCCGACGAACTGCCAATCAGCGTACGTAGCACCTGCCTCGCTGCGCACGCACTGCCGCCGGAATACGCCGATCGCGCCGACGCTTACATCGAGCACATCTGCACTGAAATGCTGCCGGCCCTCGCCGCTGAAGGTTTGGTCGATGCGGTGGATGCTTTCTGCGAGTACCTGGCGTTTTCGCCCGAGCAGGTCGAGCGCGTGTTCATCGCCGCGCAAAAACTGGGTCTGCCGGTGAAACTGCACGCCGAACAGTTGTCGTCGCTGCACGGCTCCAGCCTCGCCGCGCGCTATAAGGCGTTGTCCTCCGATCATCTGGAATTCATGGACGAAGCCGATGCCATCGCCATGGCCGCAGCCGATACCGTCGCGGTGTTGCTGCCGGGTGCGTTCTATTTCCTGCGTGAAAACCAGTTGCCGCCGATGGACGCCTTGCGCAAACACAAGGTCAAGATTGCCATCGCCAGCGACCTCAACCCCGGCACCTCGCCAGCGCTGTCGCTACGGCTGATGCTGAACATGGCGTGCACCTGTTTTCGCATGACGCCGGAAGAAGCCCTGGCTGGCGCGACCATTCATGCGGCGCAAGCGCTGGGCATGGCCGAGACCCATGGTTCGCTGGAAGTCGGCAAGGTTGCGGATTTCGTCGCCTGGCAGATCGATCGGCCGGCGGATCTGGCCTATTGGCTGGGTGGTGAACTGGACAAACGCGTCGTGCGTCACGGCGTTGAATCAAGTCTGTAGGAGAGTGGTTGTGGATAAGGTTCTGAATTTCAAACAAGGTCGCGTGCCGCTGCTGATCAGCATGCCTCACGCCGGTTTGCGTCTGACGCCGATGGTCGAGGCCGGGTTGATCGCCGATGCGAAAAGCCTGCCGGACACTGATTGGCATATTCCCCAGCTGTATGACTTCGCCGCTGAACTGGGCGCAAGTACGCTGGCCGGCGAATATTCGCGCTTTGTCATCGATCTGAACCGGCCTTCCGACGATAAGCCGATGTACGTCGGCGCGACCACCGGTCTGTACCCGGCGACGTTGTTTGACGGCATTCCTCTATTTCGCGAAGGGCTGGAGCCGTCGAAAGAAGAGCGGGCGACCTATCTGGAGCAAATCTGGACGCCCTATCACCGCACCTTGCAGCAAGAGCTGGCGCGGCTGAAGGCCGAGTTTGGCTACGCGCTGCTGTTCGACGCGCATTCGATCCGTTCGATCATCCCGCACCTGTTCGACGGCAAGCTGCCGGACTTCAACCTCGGCACTTTCAACGGCGCGAGTTGCGATCCGCAACTGGCCAAGCAGTTGGAAGCTATTTGCGCCCAACACGGCGAATACAGCCATGTGCTGAACGGGCGGTTCAAGGGCGGGCACATCACCCGCCATTACGGCAACCCGGCGGAAAATATCCACGCGGTGCAACTGGAGCTTGGCCAGTGCACGTATATGGAAGAGTTCGAACCGTTCCGCTATCGGCCTGATCTGGCGGAGCCGACCCGAGTAGTCCTCAAACAATTGCTGGAAGCCTTCCTGGCGTGGGGCAAAACCCGTCACACCGCATAACCCGTGCGGGAGACTACCTTTGTGGCGAGGGAGCTTGCTCCCGCTGGGCTGCGAAGCAGCCCCATAACATTCTGCGACGGCTGCGCCGCCGAGCGGGAGCAAGCTCCCTCGCCACAGGTTTTGATTCGATCCTGTGCATGCTCATTGAAGTAAATCGGGTTTATGATGCCGGACGGCAGAATAATACGAGTCCCCCCAGGGATGACCCGACCCCTTACGGAGCGCGCAATGCAGACTTTGTTTCCGCAGATCAAACCTCACGCACGGCACGATCTGGCCGTCGACGGCACCCATACCCTGTACGTCGACGAAAGCGGTTCACCGGAAGGCTTGCCGGTGGTGTTCATCCACGGCGGCCCCGGCGCCGGTTGTGACGCACAGAGCCGGCGCTACTTCGATCCGAACCTGTATCGCATTGTGACCTTCGACCAGCGCGGCTGCGGACGCTCCACCCCGCACGCCAGCCTGGAAAACAACACCACCTGGGATCTGGTCGCCGACCTTGAGCGCATCCGCAAACACCTGGGCATCGACAAATGGGTGCTGTTCGGCGGTTCCTGGGGGTCGACCCTGGCGCTGGCCTACGCGCAAACCCACCCGGAACGGGTACACGGCTTGATCCTGCGTGGGATCTTTCTCTGCCGTCCGCAGGAAATCGAGTGGTTCTATCAGGCCGGTGCCAGCCGTCTGTTCCCCGATTACTGGCAGGACTACATTGCGCCGATCCCGCAGGACGAGCGCGGCGATCTGCTGAGTGCTTTCCACAAACGTCTGACCGGCAACGATCAGATCGCGCAGATGCACGCAGCCAAAGCCTGGTCGACGTGGGAAGGGCGTACCGCGACCCTGCGCCCGAATCCGCTGGTGGTCGATCGTTTCTCCGAGCCGCAGCGCGCGCTGTCGATTGCGCGGATCGAATGCCATTACTTCACCAACAACGCGTTCCTTGAGCCGAATCAACTGATCCGCGATATGGGCAAGATCGCCCATCTGCCGGGCGTGATCATCCACGGCCGCTACGACGTGATCTGCCCGCTCGACAATGCCTGGGAGTTGCATCAAGCGTGGCCGAACAGCGAGCTGCAAGTGATCCGCGACGCCGGCCACGCCGCGTCTGAACCAGGCATTACCGACGCACTGGTGCGCGCGGCCGGCCAAATGGCCCAGCGCCTGCTCGATCTGCCGCCCGAAGAAGCATGAAGGGTTTGTTGCAGCGCGTGAAAGGCGCGCGGGTCGAAGTAGCAGGCGAGGTGGTTGGCGCGGTGGATCAGGGTTTGTTGGTACTGGTGGCTGTCGAACCCGACGACACGCGCGCCAGCGCCGACAAACTTCTGCATAAACTGCTTAACTATCGAGTGTTCAGTGACGCCGACGGCAAGATGAATCTGTCCTTGGCGGACGTCGATGGCGGGTTGCTGCTGGTCTCTCAGTTCACCCTGGCTGCCGACACCAAAAGCGGGTTGCGCCCGAGTTTTTCGACCGCCGCCCCTCCGGTCCTGGGCGAGGAATTATTCGACTATCTATTAACCAAAGCGAAACAGGTGCATGGCACTGTGGCATCAGGTAGATTCGGCGCGGATATGCAGGTGCACCTGGTCAACGATGGCCCGGTAACCTTCCTGTTACAGACGTGAAAGCGCTTGAAACATCTTTTTAAAGGCTTTTCGACTGAAAACAGGGTTTTTTCGCGATAAATACTTTGTTACCCCTGATGCGTTGTCATGCGGGCTACTAGATAATCGCGAGCATGGGGATCAGCGTCCGCTGTATCCGTTTTGACTTAGGTAGAGACTTGTCCGGATCCGATTGGGGAATCATTTTGCCCTGCCGGAGTCGGAACAATGCTCGCCAACCTGGCATATAGATAGCTGGCCGTTGGTTTTTTGATCTGTTTTCGGCGAGGGTTGCTCGTGATTGTTAGTCCCTGTAATGCACCAAAATTGTCTGCCAAACGCTTGCGAAGTGCTCTGGTAGCGGGCTCGGCACTCCTGTGCCTGCTCAGCGCCGGCCAGCTTTGGGCATTCAATCTCGACGATGTGTCGGTCAAGGCTAAAGAGCTGGCCGGGCAGAAATTCGAAGCCCCGCGCAGTAACCTGCCGAACGAATTCCGCGAAATGAAATTCGCGGATTATCAGAAAATTCGTTTCCGCACTGAAAAAGCCGAATGGGCTGATCAGAAAACCCCGTTCAAGCTGTCCTTCTATCACCAGGGCATGCACTTCGATACGCCGGTGAAAATCAACGAAATCACCGCGAACAACGTCGAAGAGATCAAATACGATCCGGCACGTTTCGATTTCGGCGATCTGAAATTCGATCCTAAAGCCACCGAACAACTGGGTTATGCCGGTTTCCGTGTGCTGTACCCGATCAACAAGGCTGACAAGCAAGACGAAATCATGACCATGCTCGGCGCGAGTTACTTCCGCGTCGTCGGCAAGGGTCACACTTACGGTCTGTCGGCCCGTGGCCTGGCGATCGATACCGCTTTGCCGTCCGGTGAAGAATTCCCGCGTTTCCGCGAGTTCTGGATTCAGCAGCCGAAGCCGGGTGACAAGCACCTGGTGATCTTCGCCCTGCTCGATTCGCCGCGTGCTACCGGTGCTTATCGCCTGACTCTGCGTCCGGGCAGCGACACGATTGTCGATGTCAAAGGCCAGATGTACCTGCGTGACAAGGTTGGCAAGCTTGGCATCGCGCCGCTGACCAGCATGTTCCTGTTCGGCGCCAACCAGCCGTCGAAAGTCCTCAATTATCGTCGTGAACTGCACGACTCCAGCGGTCTGTCGATCCATGCCGGCAACGGCGAGTGGATCTGGCGTCCACTGAACAATCCGAAACACCTGGCTGTCAGCCAGTTCAGCGTCGAGAACCCGCGTGGTTTCGGTCTGCTGCAACGTGGCCGCGACTTCAGCCACTACGAAGACCTCGACGATCGCTACGACAAACGTCCAAGCGCCTGGATCGAGCCGAAGGGCGATTGGGGCAAGGGCACCGTCGAGCTGGTTGAAATTCCGACCGCTGACGAAACCAACGACAACATCGTTGCGTTCTGGAACCCGGAAAAACTGCCGGAGCCAGGCCAGCCGCTGGACTTCGCCTATCGCATGCACTGGACCATCGACGAAGCAGCACTTCACGCGCCGGACAGCGCCTGGGTCGAGCAGACTCTGCGTTCCACCGGTGATGTGAAACAGTCGAACCTGATCCGTCAGCCGGATGGCAGCGTTGCCTATCTGGTGGATTTCATGGGTCCATCCCTGGCCGCACTGGCTCCGGATGCAGACGTGCGCAGCCAGGTCAGCGTCGGTGACAACGCCGAGCTGGTCGAGAACAGCGTGCGTTACAACCCTGAAACCAAGGGCTGGCGTCTGACCCTGCGGATGAAGATCAAGGATCCGAGCAAGTCCACCGAGATGCGTGCCGCACTGGCGCAAAACGTGGTGCCGGCTGATCTGGCCAAGACTTCGCTGCCAGCATCGAACTCGTCGGTGGCCAAAGCCGACAAGGTCGCCGCCAAGCAACAAGAGAAACTCGACAAGGAAGCCAAGGCAGCCGAGGCCAAACAGGCCGACGCCAAGCCAGTCGCAGATGCCAAGGACAAGGCCAACAAAGACGCCAAGCAGCCAGTCGCTGCGGACGCGGCCCCAGCCACACCGGAATCGGCGTCGACTGAAGAAGTCCTGACCGAGACCTGGAGCTATCAGTTGCCTGCCGATGAGTAATTCTCAAGTACAGCCAGAGACTCTGTCCGAGTATCTGGCGCATCTGCCGATGACCGACGAGCAGCGCGCGGAACTCGCGGGCTGCCAGTCGTTCAGCGAGCTGCATGAACGCCTGTCGTCGAAAACCTTCGACGCTCCTGCCGAGGCCGCCCAGGCTTCGGTGGGCAAGCGCCTGACGCTAAGCACAGCCGAAGAACTGCAAGATGCGGAAATGCTCGTGCTCGACGCCAGCGGCCGCGTTTGCCTCAAGGCTACGCCGCCGATTCGTCGGACAAAAGTCGTGCCGGAGCCATGGCGCACCAACATTCTGGTGCGTGGCTGGCGTCGCCTGACCGGCCGCACCAACCCGCCACAGCCGCCGAAGGACGAAAACGTCTTGCCAGCGGCTCGCTGGCGTACGGTCGGTTCGATCCGCCGCTACATTTTGCTGGTACTGATGCTCGGCCAGACCATCGTCGCTGGCTGGTACATGAAAGGCATCATGCCGTATCAGGGCTGGTCGTTCGTTGATCTCGACGAAGTCCTGCACCAACCGCTGCTGCAAACCGTCACGCAAGTGCTGCCGTATGCGCTGCAAACCAGCATTCTGATTCTGTTCGGGATTCTGTTCTGCTGGGTGTCGGCCGGTTTCTGGACCGCGCTGATGGGCTTCCTCGAGTTGCTCACCGGTCACGACAAGTACCGCATCTCGGGCAAAAGCGCCGGCAACGAGCCGATTGCCAAAGACGCGCGTACCGCACTGGTCATGCCGATCTGCAACGAAGACGTGCCGCGCGTGTTCGCCGGTCTGCGTGCGACGTTCGAGTCGGTCGCCGCCACGGGGGATCTGGATCGCTTCGACTTCTTCGTCCTCAGCGACAGTAACGACAGCGACATCTGCGTTGCCGAGCAACAAGCCTGGCTGGACGTCTGCCGCGAAGCCAAGGGTTTCGGCAAGATCTTCTATCGTCGCCGCCGTCGCCGTGTAAAACGCAAGAGCGGTAACCTCGACGACTTCTGCCGTCGCTGGGGTGGTGACTACAAGTACATGGTCGTGCTCGACGCTGACTCGGTGATGAGCGGTGAGTGCTTGACCAGTCTGGTGCGCTTGATGGAAGCCACGCCGGACGCCGGGATCATCCAGACCGCGCCACGTGCGTCGGGCATGGACACCCTGTATGCGCGCATGCAGCAGTTTGCCACTCGAGTGTACGGCCCGCTGTTTACCGCCGGTCTGCACTTCTGGCAACTGGGTGAATCCCATTACTGGGGTCACAACGCGATCATCCGCATGAAGCCGTTCATCGAGCACTGCGCTTTGGCGCCGTTGCCGGGTAAAGGCGCTTTCGCCGGGGCGATTCTGTCCCACGACTTCGTTGAAGCCGCGCTGATGCGTCGTGCCGGTTGGGGCGTGTGGATTGCCTACGACTTGCCGGGCAGCTACGAAGAGCTGCCGCCGAACCTGCTCGACGAACTCAAGCGCGACCGTCGCTGGTGCCACGGCAACCTGATGAACTTCCGGCTGTTCCTGGTCAAAGGCATGCACCCGGTGCACCGCGCGGTGTTCCTGACCGGCGTGATGTCGTACCTGTCGGCGCCGCTGTGGTTCTTCTTCCTCGTGTTGTCGACCGCGCTGCTGGCGGTGAACACGCTGATGGAGCCGCAGTACTTCCTCGAACCACGTCAGCTCTATCCGCTGTGGCCACAATGGCACCCGGACAAAGCGATTGCGCTGTTCTCGACGACCATCGTGCTGCTGTTCCTGCCGAAACTGTTGAGCATCATCCTGATCTGG
Organism: Pseudomonas sp. TWP3-1; assembly: GCF_049896625.1. Classification (NCBI taxonomy): domain Bacteria; kingdom Pseudomonadati; phylum Pseudomonadota; class Gammaproteobacteria; order Pseudomonadales; family Pseudomonadaceae; genus Pseudomonas; species Pseudomonas sp. TWP3-1. The sequence goes on along the minus strand of NZ_JAFCUQ010000002.1, from coordinate 169,940 downwards.
GCCAAGGGCGCGAAAGAGTTCGGTGGCAAGTTCAAGGTGACCCTGTCGATGCTGCTGGAGATGTTGTTCTCCATGCTGCTGGCGCCGGTGCGCATGATCTTCCACACCCGTTTCGTACTGGCCGCGTTCCTCGGCTGGGCCGCGACCTGGAACTCGCCACAACGTGACGACGACTCCACGCCGTGGAGCGAAGCGGTCAAACGCCACGGTCCACAGACACTGCTGGGTTTCTTCTGGGCGCTGCTGGTGATCTGGCTGAACCCGAGCTTCCTGTGGTGGCTGGTGCCGATCGTCGGCTCGCTGATGCTGTCGATTCCGGTGTCGGTGATTTCCAGCCGTGTTGGTCTGGGCCTGAAGTCGCGTGACGAGAGCCTGTTCCTCATTCCCGAGGAATACAATCCGCCACAGGCGCTGCTGGCGACCGATCAGTACACCCACGAAAACCGCTGGCATGCACTCAACGACGGCTTCGTCCGCGCGGTGGTCGATCCACAGCAGAACGCCTTGGCGTGCTCGCTGGCGACCTCGCGTCATGGTCAGGCTGAACCGATCGAGTGGCTGCGCCAAGAGCGCGTACGTCACGCGATCAAGGTGGGCCCGGCAGGGTTGAACAACCATGATCGTCTGCAACTGCTGAGCGATCCGGTGGCTCTGGCGCGCTTGCACGAAATCGTCTGGAGCGAAGGCCATGCCGAGTGGCTGGACGCGTGGCGGGCTTCGGTGAAAGCCGATCCGCATGCGCCGTTGCTACCGCTGCGGCCGTTAAGCTTCGAAGCTCAACCAGCCTGATAAAAAACCCCGCGAAAGCGGGGTTTTTTTTCGCCTTGCGAATGCAGGCATAGCAATGCGACGGAGCAAAAAAACTTGTGCAAACGAACGAGTGCGTTAGCATCCGTCCCCGAATTGGCGCGCCCGGGCTTTTTGGCCCATCTCCGTCGGCTTTCGCGCCGCAAACGCAATGGTTTTGGGGACTTGAAGATGAAGAAGTATCTGTCGATGCTGCTGGTCGGCGTCACGGCACTGGTTGCAGTCAATGCGGCACAGGCCGGCGCAATCGATGATGCGGTCAAGCGCGGTACGTTGAAAGTCGGCATGGATCCGACCTACATGCCGTTCGAGATGACCAACAAGCGTGGTGAGATCATCGGTTTCGAAGTCGACATCCTCAAAGCCATGTCCAAAGCCATGGGCGTCAAGCTGGAGCTGGTCTCCACCGGTTACGACGGGATCATCCCGGCCCTGCTGACCGACAAGTTCGACATGATCGGCAGCGGCATGACCCTGACCCAGGAACGCAACCTGCGCCTGAACTTCAGCGAACCGTTCATCGTCGTCGGCCAGACCCTGCTGATCCGCAAGGAACTGGAAGGCACCATCAAGTCCTACAAAGACCTGAATACCGCCGACTATCGCATCACCTCCAAGCTCGGCACCACGGGTGAGATGGTCGCCAAGAAGCTGATCTCCAAAGCCAAGTACCACGGCTACGATAACGAGCAGGAAGCGGTGCTCGACGTGGTCAACGGCAAGGCTGACGCCTTCATCTACGACGCACCGTACAACGTTGTGGCGGTGAACAAGGTCGGGGCCGGCAAACTGGTATTCCTCGACAAACCGTTCACCTACGAACCGCTGGCCTTCGGTCTGAAGAAGGGCGATTACGACAGCCTCAACTTCATCAATAACTTCCTGCACCAGATCCACGAAGACGGCACCTACGATCGCATCCATGACAAGTGGTTCAAGAGCACCGAGTGGCTCAAGGACATGGAATAACTCGGTCGCATAGACCGAGTCGCCCCAATCGCTGGCAAGCCAGCTCCCACAGGGATTTAGGTGAACACAAATTTTGTGTCCGGCACTAGACCTGTGGGAGCTGGCTTGCCAGCGATGGCGGCCTCCCAGGCGACACAGAATTCGGAACCTGCAAACCCAATGAAACAGAAAAAAGCCCAATGGCCCTGGCATGTGCTGACCGTGCTGGTGCTGATCGGCCTGGCCGGCGCGCTGTATTACGCCACGTCGCTGATGTCCTACGAATGGCGCTGGAACCGTGTGCCGCAGTACTTCGCCTATCAGGCCGAGGAAACCCAGCGCGCCAGTGACATTTCCACTGTCAGCCAACTGGTGCGCAAGGGCGGCATTGCTGAAGTCACCCTGCGCAACGACGCCGGTGACGAGCAACACCTGACCGTCGACGAGAACAGCCTGGCATTCGCTCAGGGCGATGATGTCGCTGAAGGCGACGTCGTGGGTGTTACCCGGCATTGGGCCGCAGGACCGCTGTTGTGGGGGCTGTGGACGACGTTGTGGCTGTCGGTGGTGTCCGGGGTGCTCGGGCTGCTGATCGGTCTGGCTACCGGGCTGTGTCGATTGTCGAGCAACCCGCCCCTGCGCGACCTATCGACGATCTACGTCGAACTGGTGCGCGGCACGCCGTTGCTGGTGCAGATCTTCATCTTTTACTTCTTCATCGGCACGGTGATGAACCTGTCCCGCGAGTTCGCAGGCGTCGCCGCATTGGCGCTGTTCACTGGCGCCTACGTGGCCGAGATCATCCGTTCCGGCGTGCAGTCGATCGCCCGTGGCCAGAACGAAGCTGCGCGTTCGTTGGGCCTTAGCTCGGGGCAGTCGATGCGCCACGTGGTGTTGCCGCAAGCGCTCAAGCGCGTGCTGCCGCCGCTGGCCGGGCAGTTCATCAGTCTGGTCAAGGACACGTCGCTGGTGTCGGTGATCGCCATCACCGAGCTGCTGAAAAGCGGCCGTGAAGTCATCACCACCTCGTTTTCGCCGTTCGAGATTCTGTTCTGCGTTGCCGGCCTGTACCTGTTGATCAACCTGCCGCTGTCGAAAATCGCCAGCCGGCTTGAGCGGAGGCTCGCGCAAAGTGATTGAAGTCCGCGATCTGGTAAAAGTCTTCGACACTCGCGGCCAAGTCGTCCGTGCGGTGGATAACGTCAGCACCCAGGTGGCCAAGGGTGAAGTGCTGGTGGTGATCGGCCCGTCGGGTTCCGGCAAGTCGACCTTCCTGCGCTGCCTGAATGGTCTGGAGGAATTCGATTCCGGCTCGGTGAGCATCGACGGTCTGCAGCTGGCCGACCCGAAAACCGACGTCAACGCCTATCGCCGTGAAGTCGGCATGGTGTTCCAGCATTTCAATCTGTTCCCGCACATGACCGTGCTGGAAAACCTCTGCCTGGCGCAGAAAGTCGTGCGCAAGCGCGGCCAGAAGGAAAGCGAAGCCAAGGCCTTGGCATTGCTGGAGAAGGTCGGCATTGCGCAGAAGGCTCGCGAGTATCCGTCACGGCTTTCCGGTGGTCAGCAGCAGCGTGTGGCGATTGCCCGGGCGTTGGCGATGGACCCGAAAGTCATGCTGTTCGATGAGCCGACCTCGGCGCTCGACCCGGAAATGGTCGGCGAAGTGCTGGACGTGATGAAGAACCTGGCCGTGGAGGGCATGACCATGGTCTGCGTGACCCACGAGATGGGCTTCGCGCGGGAAGTGGCGGATCGGGTGTTGTTCTTCGATCACGGAAAATTGCTGGAAGATGCTGCTCCGGCGGAGTTCTTCGATGCGCCGAAGGATCCGCGCGCGCAGGCCTTTCTGCGCCAAGTCCTGTAACTGCGGCGCTCTTTCGGACGCCATCGCTGGCAAGCCAGCTCCCACAGGATTTTCCGTCGTTCACAAATGTGTGTACAACCGAAAACCCTGTGGGAGCTGGCTTGCCAGCGATAGCATCACCTCGGTCCCAAGCGAACCGAGGTGGCTGAATCACCTCAAACCTTGAACCGGCCCACCAGCGTCTGCAGATGCGTACCGAGTCGCGCCAGCTCAACGCTGGACGCCGCCGTCTCTTCACTCGCCGCTGACGTCTGATCCGACACATCGCGCACGTTCAGGATGCTGCGGTTGATCTCTTCCGCGACCGCGCTCTGCTGTTCAGCCGCCGCCGCGATCTGCTGGTTCATCGCCTGAATCGCCGAAACGGTGCGCGTGATGTTGTCCAGCGAGCCACCGGCCCGACGCGTCAGCTCCACGCTGCTCTGGGTCAGCGTGCGGCTGTTGTCCATGATCGTCGCCACTTGCTGGGTGCCGTTCTGCAAACCGACAATCAGCTCTTCAATCTCTTCAGTCGACTTCTGCGTACGCTGCGCGAGGCTACGCACTTCATCTGCAACCACGGCAAAACCACGTCCGGCCTCGCCTGCGCGGGCGGCTTCGATGGCGGCGTTGAGCGCCAGCAGGTTGGTTTGCTGGGCCACGGACTTGATCACGTCGAGGACGCTGCCGATCTTGTCGCTTTCGCGCTTGAGTTCGCCCATGGCCTCGGTGGAGTGGCCGACTTCGGTCGCCAGACGTTCGATCTGCGCGATGGCCTCACCGACCACCTTGTCGCCCTCACGTGCCTGCTGATCAGCCGCGACCGCTGCTTCCGAAGCTTCCTCGGCGTTGCGCGCGACTTCCTGCACGGTGGCGGCCATTTCATTCATGGCGGTGGCGACCTGATCGGTCTCGATTTTCTGGTTGTTGACCCCGGCGCTGGTCTGTTCGGTCACCGCTGAGAGTTCTTCGGCAGCGCTGGCTATCTGCGTTACGCCGTCGCTGATGCCGCCGATCAACTCGCGCAGGCCTTGGGTCATGCTCTGCATCGAGCGTTGCAATTGGCCGAGTTCGTCGCGGCGCAGGGACACCAGGTTGTGCGTCAGGTCGCCAGCCGCCACGCGTTCGGCGACTTTCAGGGTCTGGGTCAGCGGAATAATGATCTGCCGGGTGATCGCCCAAGCGGCGAGCAAACCAAACGCAAGGGCCAACACGGTGGCGATCAGCAGCATGTTCTTGGCGTGAGCCGCGTCAGTGTCGCGCACGATGGTTTGCGAGGCGGTGAGCTTCTTGCTGACGTCGATCAGGATGTCGCCCTGTGCCGCCATGCGTGCGAGAGCCTTGGCATTGATCACTTGCGAGTCGCGGAACTGGCCGACCGCCCCACGGTAGGCTTTGAGCGAATCGGCCGCCTGTTGCAGGTTGGCGATGTGTTGCTCGGGCAGTTTGGCCGGCAGGCTTTCGAGATTGTTCAGCGCGTTGGCGATGGCATCGAGCGCCGGTTGCTCGGCTTCGGCCTTGCCGCTGTAGGTGTAGCCGCGCACCTGATAGCGCGCTTGCTGCAACAGCTTGCTCAGTTCGATCACGCTGTTGAATTGCGCAACGCTCTCACCCTGCAGCAGGGACTTCTCGACTTCACTCACTCTGGCCACGGCGTTATCAGCGCTGGCGCCGAGCTTGCTGCGCGCATCTTCACGCTGCACGGTGGCCTGAGTCATGTCGGCGAAGGCGCGTTTGTATTCTGCGACCGCTGCCAGTTGTTGATCGACCATCGCCACATCGGCTGGTTGCTCGATCATGTTGCGCGCGTTTTGCAAGCCGCTGTCGAGTTTGCCGAGCAGGTCGTTGACCGCGCCGGGGCCTTGTTCGCCACGGCGCGCGTCGTAGTCGACACGGGCCAGACGCAGGTCCTTGGTCAGCTCATTCAGGCTCGAGATGAAACCGAGCTTGTCGCCGCGGCTGATGATGCCGCTCATGCCGGTCCAGCCGGTGAAGGTGATCAACAGCGTCAACAGCAGCACCAGGCCGAAACCGATGCCCAGCTTGCGTTTGACGCTGACGTTTCCAAGACTTTCGGCTAACCAACGGTACATGCGACCACTCCCCTCGGACCACTAATTGGACTTATGGGGACTGTATCGGCTGAGTGATGGCAATCTAAAGGCGCCGTCGGTCATTTGTGGCGAGTTTAGAACAGGCGCGCGAGCAGGGCGGTGACGGCGGTTTCGACGCGCAGGATGCGCTCACCGAGTTGCACCGGTTGCAGGCCGGACTTGCCCAGCAGGTCGATTTCGTAAGGAATCCAGCCACCCTCGGGGCCGATGGCCAGGGTTACTGGTTCGCTGAGGGCGCGCGGGCAGGGCGGGAAATTACCGGGATGGCCGACCAGCCCCAGCGTGCCTTCGCTGATCGCGGGCAGGCGATCTTCGACAAACGGCTTGAAGCGTTTCTCGATGACGATTTCCGGCAGCACGGTATCGCGGGCCTGTTCGAGGCCGAGGATCAGTTGTTCGCGGATTGCCTCGGGTTCAAGAAACGGCGTCTGCCAGAAGCTCTTTTCGACGCGGTAGCTGTTGACCAGAATCACCCGTGGCACACCCATGGTCGCCACGGTCTGGAACACGCGTCGCAGCATCTTCGGGCGGGGCAGGGCCAATACCAGCGTCAACGGCAGCTTGGCCGGCGGAGGTTGATCAAGGGTGACGCGCAGTTCCGCTTCGCCGGGTTCAAGACGCAGCAGTTCGGCGGTTCCCATCAAGCCGCCAATGCGCCCGACCCGCAGGCTGTCGCCGACTTCCGAGCGATGCACTTCCTGCATATGCGTCAGACGGCGGTCACGCAACACGACGCGGTCGGCCGCGATGAAATCGGCTTCTTCGAGCAACAGCAGGTTCATGCCTGGGTCGCTGGCGGCTGGTCGTTGTGATCGTCGGCAGGCGTTTCTTCCGGGCGTTCGCGCTTGCTGATCAGACCACCGAAAATGATGCCGATTTCAAACAGCATCCACATCGGCACGGCCAGCAGGGTCTGCGAGAAGATGTCCGGCGGTGTCAGGATCATGCCGACCACGAAGCAGCCGATGATCACGTACGGGCGGATCTTCTTCAGGTAAACGACATCGACCACACCGATCCACACCAGCAGCACCACGGCCACCGGAATCTCGAACGCCACGCCGAACGCGAAGAACAGCGTCATGACGAAGTCGAGATAGCTGGCGATGTCCGTCATCATCTCCACGCCGGCCGGGGTGGCAGCGGCGAAAAACTTGAAGATCAGCGGGAACACGAAGTAATAGGCGAAGGCCATGCCGGTGTAGAACAGCAGAATGCTCGAAACCAGCAGCGGCACCGCGATGCGTTTCTCATGCTTGTACAGGCCCGGCGCGATGAAGCCCCAGATCTGATGCAGGATCACCGGGATCGCCAGGAACAGCGAAACCATCATCGTCAGCTTCAGCGGCGTCAGGAACGGCGACGACACGTCGGTGGCGATCATCGTCGCGCCGACCGGCAGGTACTGGCGCAGCGGCGTCGAGACGAAGGTGTAGATCTGCTGGGTGAAGGCGAACAACCCGGCGAAGATGATGAAGATCGCCGCGACGCAACGCAGCAGGCGGGTGCGCAACTCGGTGAGGTGCGATACCAGCGGCATATGCTGGTCGTTTTCGGGGAGATCGCTCATGGGGCTCGCGGCGGCAGTGTTGGGTCGTGAGGGGCCGGCGCTGTTGGCGCGGCGGCTGGAGCAATGTGTTCAACAGTCGTTGGCGCAACCGCGGGTGCAGGTTCGGTAGCCGCCACAACCGGGGCAGGCGCATGAATCGTCTGCCCGCCCACGTGTTCAACCGGCGTCGGCTCTTGCTGAACCGGCTGGAAGATCTTCCGCGCCTCTTGCTCCAGCGACAGAATGTGCTCGTTGTGCAGTTGCCGGCGAATTTCGTCGGCACCGATCTCACGTTCAACTTCCTGTTTGATCGCGTTGAAGCTGCGCTTCAGCCGTCCGACCCACAGGCCAGCGGTGCGCGCAGCACCCGGCAGACGCTCGGGGCCCAACACCAGCAGGGCCACGAGGCCGACGAGCAGCAGTTCAGAGAAGCTGATACCAAACATTAGTCAGTGCTCACACGTCTTTGCGGATCGGCTCTTCGACTTTCTGCGCCTGCACGTCGATGGTGTGCGGCGGGTTGGCCTGTGCCGTGGCTTGCGGCTGTACCGGTGGCACTGGCTGCGTAGGCGTGACGGTCGGATCGGCGGCCGGTTTTTCGTCATCGTTCATGGCTTTGCGAAAGCCCTTGATCGACTCGCCGACATCAGTGCCGAGGTTTTTCAGTTTCTTGGTGCCGAACACCAGCACCACGACAACCAGAATGACGACCCAGTGTTTCCAGTCAAAAATACCCATGTGGCTGTTCCTCTCTAAAAGTTGTTCAGGCGGACGGACGCGAAGCTTTCTCGACGTGTCCGGACAGGCCGAAGCGGCGATCCAGTTCATCCAGCACAGCCTGCGGATGCTGCCCCAGTTGGGCGAGCATGATCATGCTGTGAAACCACAAATCGGCGGTCTCGTAGATCACGTCGCTGCAGTCGCCGCTGATCGCGGCGTCCTTGGCGGCAATAATGGTTTCGACCGACTCTTCGCCGACTTTCTCCAGAATCTTGTTCAGACCCTTGTGATACAGGCTGGCGACGTACGAACTGTCAGCGGCCGCGCCCTTGCGCTCCTCAAGTACCTGAGCGAGGCGAGTCAGGGTGTCACTCATGTTTGTGTCCTGCGGAGTAAATGGCGTGCGGGTCTTTGAGTACCGGGTCAACTGTTTTCCAATCGCCGTTTTCGAAGACACGGTAGAAGCAGCTTTGACGGCCGGTATGGCAAGCGATGTCGCCAATCTGTTCGATCATCAGGATGATCACGTCGGCGTCACAGTCCAGACGCATTTCATGCAGGGTCTGAACGTGGCCGGACTCTTCGCCCTTGCGCCACAGCTTGCCACGCGAACGTGACCAATAGATGGCACGGTTTTCTGCCGCGGTCAGCTCGAGGGCTTCGCGGTTCATCCAGGCCATCATCAGCACGCGTCCGGTCTTGTGATCCTGGGCAATCGCCGGCACCAGGCCATCAGCGTCCCACTTGATCTCGTCCAGCCAGTTTTTCATCTTCGACTCCGACAGCGAGCCCCACACTTGAATTAGTCGGGCTCAGGGCGTTGAAACAGTGTGCCAGCCGATCACCGAACTGGCTATCGGCGAACGACCAGATACAAGCCGACTGCCACCATGATGCCCGCCGGCCAATGCCCCAATTCATGCATCGGGCCACCTGCCGCGAGGATCGTACCGCCGGCCAGATGAGCGCTGCCGAGCAGTCTCAGGAACCAGTCGTCCTTGCGTTTGTGCCACGGCGGCGGTGGGTCTTTGGCGTGCGGTTGCGACATGCGCTCGAGCAGATCGCGGGCCATGTTCGACAGATGCGGAATCTGCTCGAGCTGGCTTTGCACATTGCCCAGCAAGGCTTTCGGGCTGACACGCTCGCGCATCCAGCGTTCGAGGAACGGTTGCGCGGTGTTCCACAAATCCAGATCCGGATACAGCTGACGGCCCAGACCTTCGATGTTCAGCAGGGTTTTTTGCAGCAGTACCAGTTGCGGCTGCACTTCCATGTTGAAGCGGCGCGCGGTCTGGAACAGGCGCATCAGCACCTGGCCAAATGAAATATCTTTTAACGGTTTTTCGAAGATCGGTTCGCAGACGGTGCGGATCGCCGCTTCGAATTCGTTGAGTTTGGTTTCCGCCGGCACCCAGCCCGAATCGATGTGCAATTGCGCCACACGCCGGTAGTCACGCTTGAAGAAGGCAAACAGGTTGCGCGCCAGGTAATCCTGGTCTTCCGGGGTCAGGCTGCCAACAATGCCGCAGTCGATCGCGATGTACTGCGGGCTCCACGGGTTGACGGTGCTGACGAAGATGTTGCCCGGGTGCATATCGGCGTGGAAAAAGCTGTCACGGAACACTTGAGTGAAGAAAATCTCCACACCGCGTTCAGCGAGCATTTTCATGTCGGTGCGCTGGTCGGCGAGGGTCGCCAGATCCGTCACCTGAATCCCGTAGATACGCTCCATCACCAGCACTTTCGGCCGGCACCAGTCCCAATAGACTTGCGGCACGTAAAGCAGCGGCGAACCTTCGAAGTTGCGCTTCAACTGGCTGGCATTGGCCGCCTCGCGCAGCAGATCGAGTTCGTCGTAGATGGTTTTTTCGTAATCCTGAACCACGTCCACCGGATGCAGCAGGCGCGCGTCGGCCGAGACCTTTTCGGCGGCGCGGGCGAGGATGAACAGCCACGCCAGATCCTGCGCGATGATCGGTTTCAGGCCCGGGCGGATCACCTTGACCACCACTTCTTCGCCGGTTTTCAGCTGCGCGGCATGCACCTGCGCCACCGAGGCCGAGGCCAGCGGTTCGACGTCGAAACGCGTGAACACTTCGCTGATCTTCTTGCCGAGCTGGGCTTCGATCAGCTTGATCGACACCTGCGAATCGAACGGCGGCACGCGGTCCTGCAACAGCATCAGCTCATCGGCGATGTCTTCCGGCAACAGGTCGCGACGGGTCGAAAGAATCTGCCCGAACTTGATGAAGATCGGCCCAAGATCCTGCAGTGCCAGCCGCAGACGCGCACCGCGACTGAGTTCCAGCGGCTTGCGCGGGAACCAGCGCCACGGCAGCGCATAGCGCAGCGCGAGCAGGAACCACGGCAGTGGCAGGTCGAACAGCAAGTCATCGAGGCGGTAGCGGATCACGACGGACTGGATGCGCAGCAGACGGCGGACGGCGAGCAGCTTCATGCGTTATCGCTTGGGTCGAGGGATCGGGAAAGGCGCTCGAAGCGCGCCTCGAGACGTTCCAGATCAAGTTTGATCCGGTCCAGTTCGCTGAAGCGCGCTTCGGCTTCGCGCTGCCCGACAAGGGTGCGCGATTCTTCGGCGAGGTATTCGGCGAGGTTCTGGTTGAGGCTGGCAAATCCTTGCTGATACCAGCGCGCGCGGCTGCGCAGGTGGCCACCGATCAGTTGCGTGGCGACCGGGCCCAGCCAGCGCGAGAGTTCGTACTCCCAGTCCAGCTCGAGGTCTTGCAGCACGCCGGCCAGTTCCAGCAGCACGCCGCTGTCGCCGTCGAGCTCGACTTCCGGCGCGTGCAGCACTGCCGTTTTGTCTTTGCTCAGCGCCAGTTTCAGCAGGCTGGAGGCCGGGGCGCGCAGGGTGCAGTCGACACCGGTTTCCCAGTGCGAAGCCAGCATCAGACCTTCATCGCTCGGCAAAATGAACAGTTGCAGCGCCGGGCTGCGGCAGTCCACGGCAATCACTTTGCCGGTCAGATGCGCCAGACGCGGCAGCGCCGTGCTGTCGAGACGCAGCACCCGGTTCAGGCCGAGTTCAACGCTGGCGAGCAGCCCGGTCAGCAACATCAGGGCTTGATGCCACGGTGCAGGGCGACGATGCCGGCAGTCATGTTGTGATAGGTCACGCGGTCGAAACCGGCCTCGACCATCATCGACTTCAGGGTTTCCTGATTCGGGTGCATGCGGATCGATTCGGCCAGATAGCGATAGCTTTCCGAGTCGTTGGTGATCAGCTTGCCCATCAGCGGCATGAACGCGAACGAGTAAGCGTCGTAGGCCTTGGACATCAGCGCGTTGGTCGGCTTGGAGAACTCCAGCACCAGCAGACGGCCGCCGGGTTTGAGCACGCGCAGCATCGAGCGCAGCGCGTCTTCTTTGTGCGTCACGTTGCGCAGGCCGAAGGCGATGGTCACGCAGTCGAAATGATTGTCCGGGAACGGCAGTTTTTCTGCGTCGGCCTGGACGAATTCGACGTTGCCCGCCACACCGAGATCCAGCAGGCGGTCACGACCGACCTTGAGCATGGATTCGTTGATGTCGGCCAAAACGACCTGACCGGTCGGGCCAACCAGATGCGAAAACTTTTTGGTCAGGTCGCCGGTGCCGCCAGCGATGTCCAGCACGCGGTTACCGCTGCGCACGCCCGACAGTTCGATCGCGAAACGCTTCCACAAACGGTGCATGCCGCCCGACAGAAGGTCGTTCATCAAGTCGTATTTAGAGGCTACGGAGTGGAACACCTCAGCGACTTTTTCCGCTTTCTGGCTTTCCGGAACGTTTTTGAAGCCGAAGTGAGTGGTGGGTTCGGCATCGCTGCCTTTGCGCTGATCAGTCATATCGCTGTCACCAAAAGAGAATGCGCGACATTCTAATCCCCAAGCCATGCTTTGTCTTGGAATGGCGAAAGGTAAGATAGGCAACCTTCGGGACGATTTGCCGCAGCGGCGGTCAAGATTTACTGTCACCTATTGATCAATCAGGAGTCATTCAATGGCCAAAATCACTGTTGAGCGTGCCCACACCCTGGGCAAGGAAGCCGCCCGCGAGAAGGCCGACAAACTGGCCCAAAAGCTTAATGAACAATACGGCCTGGAGCCGCAATGGGCCGGCGACGTGTTGAACCTTAAACGTTCGGGCGTGAAAGGCGCGGTGCATGTGGGCGACGATTCGATCCGCGTGGATGTCGAGTTGGGGCTGATGATGTCGGCCATGAGCGGCATGATCAAAGCGGAAATCGAAAAGGCTTTGGACAAAGCGTTGGTGTGACAGCACCCGCGCTTTATGTCAGTTGTTAGGGTGCCGTTTCTAATTTTTAAACCTACTTTGTGCCTGAGCCCGACACTTATCCGGGCAGTTCCTCAACCCTTCTGCGCGTGAGGTGGACCATGGCTAAAGTAATTTTGAAGAAAAAAATCGACGCTTCGACAACTGCTCTGAGCGACGTCAAATCCTATGCCCGCAAGATCTGGCTGGCAGGCCTGGGTGCCTACACCAAGGTCGGCCAAGAGGGTAGCGAGTACTTTCAAGAGTTGATCAAGGCTGGTCAAACTGTTGAAAAGCAAGGCAAAAAAGTCGTCACCGAAAAACTCGAAGCGGCCAACGCCGAGATCGATGAAGCCAAAAGTGAAGTCAGCTCTTTCAAAGGCCGGGTCGAAGTTCAGCTCGACAAGGTCGAGAAGGTCTTCGACACGCGTGTGGCCAGTGCCTTGAATCGCATCGGCATTCCGTCTAAACATGACGTTGAGACACTCTCTGCTAAGCTCGATGAGCTGACGGCATTGCTCGAACGCGTCGCGCGTAAATCTTAAGGAGAACGGGATGGCTGGTAAAAAGAACACCGATAAAGAAGGCAGCTCGTGGATCGGGAAGGTCGAAGACTACTCCCGCAAGATCTGGCTGGCTGGTTTAGGCGTGTACTCGAAGATCGACACTGACGGCAGCAAGCTCTTCGATACATTGGTCAAAGACGGCGAGAAAGCCGAGAAGCTCACCAAGAACGCAGTCGGCAAAAAAGTCGATGCGGCCAAGGACTCTGCTTCTTCCGCCAAGTCGCGCATCAGCGGCGTGAAAGATCGCGCACTGGGCAAGTGGGACGAGCTCGAAGGGGCTTTCGACAAGCGTCTGAACAGCGCGATTTCGCGTCTCGGCGTGCCGAGCCGCAATGAAGTGAAAGCGCTGCACAGCAAGGTCGAAACACTGACCAAGCAGATTGAAAAACTGACTGGCGAGAAGGCTCGTCCGGTTGCGGCTAAAACTGCTGCGGCGAAACCTGCTGCCAAGCCGTTAGCCAAAGCTGCCGCCAAACCGGTTGCCAAAGCTAAAGCTGCGGTCAAATCGGTGGCGAAAACTGTTGCGGCCAAACCTGCTGCAAAAGCTGCAGCCAAACCGGTTGCAGCTGCCAAGGCCGTTGCCAAGTCGGCAGCCAAGCCTGCGGCAAAACCGGCAGCCAAGCCAGCAGCGAAAACCGCTGCCGCCAAACCTGCTGCTCCGAAGAAACCCGCAGTGAAAAAACCGGCCACGCCGAAAGCCGCTGCGCCGAAACCGGCAGCGCCAGCCGCCAAGCCAGCAACACCGGCAGCCCCGGTGAGCGCGTCGAACTCCGTCGCGGCTCCAGCTCCGGCGGCTACATCGACTGCAGCATCGACACCGTCGACGCCAACCAGTCAGTCCTGATTTTTTCGGGGCTTCAACAAAACGCCCGGCCTGTGAAGGTCGGGCGTTTTTGTTTTTTCGGTTTACAGGCTTACCCTCACCCCAGCCCTCTCCCGGAGGGAGAGGGGGCCGACCGAGCAGTCTTGCGCTATACATCGACCTGAGAAATCGAGTCGATTATGGATTCGGTGTAGCATTTTCAGGTCGATGCAGATCTGAACCATCCCACGGTCAGTCCCCTCTCCCTCCGGGAGAGGGCTAGGGTGAGGGGCTTTTCGGCTTACTCATGATCCTCTAGATACCGCAAAGCCAACCGCTCCGTAGCCACCTTCACCGGCGGCAACAAATGCGGCGCCACCAGCATCATGATCTGATAAACCACCAACCGAACCTCACCCTCACGATCGAGAATCCGCTGATAATCCAGCGAAAACAGCAGCGTCATGGTGATCTGCTCCACCAGTTGCCCCAACGCCTGCGTATCACTCACCAACTGCCCAGCTGCCTTCAACCGCGCCAGCAATGAAGCCAGCGTGCGCTTGAGCGAGTTGAGCAGGTTGCGAATGCCCTTCGCCAGTTTCGGCAAACGCCCGGCGAGGTTCGACAGGTCCTGAAACAGAAAGCGGTACTGCGCCAGTCGCTCGACGATCAAATGCAGAAACAGCCAATAATCCTCCGGCGCCAATTCAACATCGGCCGGCGGATCAAGCAACGGCGCCAGCTCATTCTGAAAGCGTTCGAACAGCCCGAGAATCAGCGGCTCCTTGCCATGAAAGTGGTAATACAGATTGCCGGGGCTGATCCCCATTTCATTGGCCACTTCCATCGTGGAGACATTCGGCTCGCCCTTTTCATTGAATAACTGCAGGGCGCATTCGAGGATCCGTTCGCTTGTTTTCATCCAGTCTTCTTAAAAAAGGTGGGGCGGATCAGCGCACGCGCACGTAAGTACCGGGCGCGGCCTCCATCGGTGGGTAGTTGGCGTTGCCGAGAGTCATCTGGGTTTCGTGTTGGGCGCCGGAGCGTTCCTGAATCCAAGTCAGCCACTGCGGCCACCAGCTGCCGTCAACATGCTTGGCGTCGTAGTACCAGGCGCGCGGATCGCTGCTCAGTTTGCCGTTCTCGACGTAGTTGGCCTTCGGGTTGTTCGGCGGGTTGAGAATGCTCTGCACATGGCCGCTGTTGGACAGCACGAAGCGCTTCTCGCCGCCCAGCAGCAGGGTCGAGCGATACACCGCGTCCCACGGCGTGATGTGGTCGTTCATACCGGCGACGCTGAAACTGTCGACCGTGACTTTCTGCAAATCGATTGGCGTGCCGCACACCTCCAGTCCACCCGGATGGGTCAGCGGGTTGTGCTTGAAGAAGTCCAGCAGATCGCCGTGCAGCGCGGCGGGCAGGCGCGTGCTGTCGTTGTTCCAGTAGAGGATGTCGAAGGCCGGCGGTTCTTTGCCCAGCAGGTAATTGTTGACGAAGTAGCTCCAGATCAAATCATTGGGGCGCATCCAGGCGAACACCTTGGCCATGTCGCGACCGTCGAGCACACCCTTCTGATACGAGCGACGCTTGGCCGCTTCGATGGTTTGTTCATCGGCAAACAGCGTGGCCGGAGAGTCCATCTGGCTGTCCAGCAGGCTCACCAGATAGGTCGCGCTGGCGACCCGCCGCAGTTGCCGTTTGGCCTGCAAATGCCCTTGCAGCGCGGCGATGGTCAGCCCGCCGGCGCAGGCGCCCATCAAATTGACTTCGCGGGCGCCAGTGATCGCCCGGCAGATGTTCATCGCTTCTTCGACGGCCTCGACGTAAGTCGACAGACCCCATTCGCGATGGCGCACATCCGGGTTGCGCCAACTGATCATGAACGTCTGCAAACCGTTTTTCAGGGCGAACTGAACGAAGCTGTTGTGCGGGCTGAGGTCGAAAATGTAGTACTTGTTGATTTGCGGCGGCACCACCAGCAACGGCTTGGCGTACTGCTTTTCGCTCATCGGCTTGTACTGGATCAGCTCAAGCATCTCGTTGCGAAACACCACCGAGCCAGTGGTGGTCGCCACGGTTTTGCCAACCTCGAACGCTTGCTTGGTGACCTGGCGTGGCAGGCCATCGTTGTGCAGCATGTCATCGAACAAATGGCTGAAACCGCGCACCAGGCTGTGCCCGCCGGAGTTAAACAGCTCCTTGAGCGCCAGCGGATTGAGCAAGGTATTGGACGGCGCCACCGCATCGTTGAGCAGGGTGAAGGCGAAGTGCGCGCGGGCGCGATCGTCGGGGGTCATGTTGCTGTCGTCGATCCAGCTCTTGGCCTGTTTCTGCCAGGCCAGATACGCCTGCAAGCTGCGCCGGTAAAACGGGTTGAGACTCCACGCCGGATCGGCGAAACGCGTGTCCTGCGGGTTGGTCGGATGCAGGGTTTCACCGAGCAGCACGCGTCCGAGCGCGCTGCCGAATTTCAAGGCGTGTTTGGCACTGTGCAGCGGATTGCGCAGGCCATGGGCGGCGACGCTGCGCAATGTCGAAATCAGATCGCGGCCACGCAGGCCGGTCATCGCACTCTGTGCATTGATAAACACGGCGGGGCTGGGCACAACGCCCGTCGCTGGTTTGTCGCGCATGACTCAACACTCCTTCGTCTTCAGGCCAAAAACAAACACACCGAACCAGAACACCATAGACGCTGTTACGGGTTGTTGCCTGCGCAGCGTCCTGCCACGCACTTTGCAAAAATCCATCCAATACAGCTGCCGGAGCCGTTTATCCGCCCAGCGGAGTCGGATGTGGATGCATCACTGCACGCTGACGTTCTTCCTGGAGGAACTTCATGATGATCGGCGCCACCGCTTCGGCGCGGGTGATCAGGAACAGATGGCCGTCATCGATGATGTGCAACTGTGCGTTGGGAATGCGCCAGGCGAGCATGCGCATGTTGATCAGCGGGATCAGCGGATCATCGTCACCGGCCAACACCAGCGTCGGTTGATGGATCTTGTGCAGCCAGTGAATGCTGGTCCAGCCAAGGCCGGCGAACAGTTGCCAGTAGTAGCCAAGCTTGCCCGCCGAACGCACCTTCGCCGCATGGCTTGCCGCTAACGTCGGATCGCGACGGAACGCGCCGCCGTAGATCATCGGCGCGATGCGAATCACGTGTGACGGCTGAATGTAACGGCGCGGGCTGGCCATCATCCACAGCACTTTCGGCTTGCCCGGCACCATCACCGCGCCTGCCGCTGTCGCCGCCAGAACCAGCTTCTTGCAGCGCTCGGGATAGTCGTAGGCGAACTGCTGCGCCAGCGCGCCACCCCAGGACACGCCGATCACGTTGACCTGTCCGTAGTCGAGGTAATCGAGCATCCGCGCGGTAAGCTTGGCCAGTCCGGGAAAGCGGTACGGCCGATTCGGCGTCGAAGAGCCGCCGACACCGGGCACGTCGAAGGCGATCACTTCCAGATCCGGGTCCAAAGCCGCGACGAACGGAAACACCAGCTCCAGGTTGGCGCCGATGCCGTTGAAAATCAGCAAGGGCGTCAAGTGAGGCTTGCCGGGGCGTACTGCGGTGCGGAGGGTCTGGCCATCCAGCTCGACAGTACGAAAAATAAACGGGTGCGGCATGCGTCAGGCCCTGTGGATTTAAGGTCACCGCGCCCCTGTGTAGGAGCGCGGTGTGTCAGTTACCGCTCATGTACATAAGTGCCCGGCGATGCTTCGCCCGCCGGGTATGCCTTGTTGCCCAGTTTGGTCGGTGCCTTCTTCAATTCGCCCGCGCGCGCGGCTTGCCACGCCTGCCAGTGCAGCCACCAGGAATCGGTGTGCTTGGTCGAATTCGCCTGCCAGTCATCGGCGTTGGCGGCCATGCCTTCGCTGGTCATGTAACGCGATTTCGGATTGCCCGGCGGGTTCAAAATGCTTTGTATATGGCCGCTGCTCGACAACACGAATTCAACCTTGCCGCCAAACAACTGCGCCGACTTGTAGCAGGACTTCCACGGCGTGATGTGGTCGTTGGTGCCGGCCAGCGAGAAGATGTCGGCGGTCACCTGCTTGAGGTCAATCGCAGTGCCGCACACTTCCAGTGCATTGGAGCGGATCAGTGGGTTGTTTTTGAACATCTCGATCAGGTCGCCGTGGAACGCTGCCGGCAAGCGGGTCGTATCGTTGTTCCAGAACAGGATGTCGAACACCGGCGGCTCGTTACCGAGCAAGTAGTTGTTGACCCAGTAGTTCCAGATCAAATCGTTTGGACGCATCCAGGCGAAGACTTTCGCCATGTCTTTGCCTTCGAGCACGCCGGCCTGATACGAATGGCGCTTGGCGGCTTCAAGGGTTTGCTCGTCGACGAACAGCGCTACGTCGCTGTCGAGGGTGGTGTCGAGCACGCTGACCAGCAGCGTCAGGGCGTTGACTTTGTTCTGGCCGAGCGCGGCGTAATGGCCGAGCAGGGCGGTGCAGGTGATGCCGCCGGAGCATGCGCCGAGCATGTTGATGTCTTTGCTGCCAGTGATCGCGGTGACCACATCGACTGCTTCCTTCAAGGCATCGATGTAAGTCGAGAGGCCCCACTCGCGCTGTTCCTTGGTCGGATTGCGCCAACTGACAATGAAGGTCTGCACGTTATTGCGCAGGCAGAACCGCGCCAGGCTCTTGTCCGGGCTCAGGTCGAATACATAGAACTTGTTGATCTGCGGCGGCACCACCAGCAGCGGGCGCTCGTGCACTTGCTCGGTGATCGGCTTGTACTGGATCAGCTCCAGCACGTCGTTGCGAAACACCACCGCGCCTTCGGTGACACCGAGGCTCTTGCCGACTTCGAACGCGCCCATGTTGACCTGGCTCGGCATGCCACCGTTGTGTACCAGATCCTTGGCCAGATGCGAGAGCCCGTCGAGCAGGCTTTTGCCGCCTGTTTCGAAGAAGCGTTTGACCGCTGCGGGGTTGGCCGCGCTGTTGGTCGGCGCCATGGCTTCAGTCATCAGGTTGATCACGAAGTGCCCGCGCGCAATGTCTTTGGGCGTCAGGCTGCTGTCGTCAATCCAGGCGTGGAGTTCCTTGCGCCACGCCAGATAAGTTTGCAGATAGCGTTTGTACAGCGGGTTCTGACTCCACGCCGGATCGGCAAAACGACGGTCATCGCCAGCCGGTTGCAGTTCGGATTTGCCGAATAGCACGTTCTTCAATTCGAGGCCGAAGTGAGTGACGTGTTTGACACTATGGATCGGTTGTTTAATGGCCTGGGTCAGCACCATTCGAGCAGAGGCCAGCAGATCCTTTCCGCGTAGCCCAACGACGGGATTAAGCCCCAGGGTGTTTTCCGAGGCTTGGTACTTCAAGTCATCGTTATTCTTGTTACTCATCTACGACGCTCCATTGTCCTGAGACGAGTACCCGGTTTTCTGCTGTGCAGTTCCACAGCCAATGCCAGGTACTACTGCTCGGGTGACCGTTGATTCTGCATAGCTGCTTTACAGTCGTAGAGCACTGCAGGGAACTTGCCAGCTCCATTGGTTACCCGAGTTTAATTTTTTTCGCAAGCAGCCGATCCTGGCCGCCGGTGCGGAGCATTCAATCAGATGAATTTAGAAAATGCCCTCTAAAGAGCAGGAGGTGCGGACTAGAGCATCAGCTTGACGATCGACTCGTTCGGATCGCGGGTTTTCCCGGCAGCTTTTAGCTCAGCGAGATAATCGGCCCAGAGTGCGTCATGACGTCGCCCCAGCTCGTAGAGATATTCCCAGGTGAACAGACCACTGTCGTGACCGTCGTCGAAGGTCAGTTTCAGTGCGTACTGACCGGCCGGTTCCAGCTTGCTCAGACCAACGTTGAGCTTGCCGAATTGCAGGATCGGTTTGCCGTGGCCCTGGACCTCGGCGGAGGGCGAATGCACGCGCAGGAATTCTGCGGGCAGGGTGTATTCCTCGCCGGACGCGTAGGTGAGCGTCAGGGTTTTCGAGGCTTTGTGCAGTTTGATGTCGGTGGGGATCATGACCAGGTATCCGTCTTGTGCGAAAACTTGTGGGAGCTAGCCTGCTAGCGATTGCGATCAGTCATTCAACACATCAGTTGAATGACCCACCGCCATCGCCAGCAGGCTGGCTCCCACAGTTTCACTGCATCTGTAAGATTGCTTACAGGATATAACGGGACAGGTCTTCGTTCTCCGCCAATTCGCCGAGGTGGCTGTTGACGTATTCAGCGTCGATCAGGATCACCTTGTCATCATGCGCGCTGGCCAGATCGCCGGCGCTGAACGAAACCTCTTCGAGCAACCGCTCAAGCAGCGTGTGTAGACGACGGGCACCGATGTTCTCGGTCTTTTCGTTGACCTGCCAGGCGATCTCGGCGATGCGCTTGATACCTTCGGGCTTGAACTCGATGTTCAGGCCTTCGGTCTTCAGCAGCGCGCAATATTGCTCGGTGAGCGAGGCATGCGGTTCGCTGAGGATGCGTTCGAAGTCTTCCGGGCTCAGGGCCTTGAGTTCGACGCGGATCGGCAGACGACCTTGCAGCTCCGGCACCAGATCGCTCGGCTTGCTCAGGTGGAACGCACCGGAAGCGATGAACAGGATGTGGTCGGTCTTGACCATGCCCAGTTTGGTGTTGACGGTGCAGCCTTCGATCAGCGGCAGCAAGTCACGTTGCACGCCTTCGCGGGACACATCGACGCCACCGGAATTGCCGCGCTTGGCAACCTTGTCGATTTCGTCGATGAACACGATGCCGTGCTGCTCGACCGCTTCCAGCGCCTTGGCCTTCAACTCTTCGTCGTTGACCAGACGCCCGGCTTCTTCATCGCGCACCAGCTTCAGTGCTTCTTTAACCTTGAGCTTGCGCGCCTTCTTCTTGCCTTTGCCCATGTTGGCAAACAGGCTTTGCAGCTGGTTGGTCATCTCTTCCATGCCCGGAGGCGCGGAAATATCGACGCCGGCCATCTCGGCGACTTCGATTTCGATTTCCTTGTCATCCAGCTGACCTTCGCGCAGGCGCTTGCGGAACAGCTGGCGGGTGTTGGAATCCGCGCTCGGCGCTTCTTCATTGCTGAAGCCCATGCGTGCCGGCGGCAGCAGGGCGTCGAGAATGCGGTCTTCGGCGGCGTCTTCGGCGCGGTGGCGAACCTTGGTCATTTCCTGTTCGCGCAACAGCTTGATTGCGGCGTCGGCCAGATCACGAATGATCGATTCGACGTCACGGCCGACATAGCCGACTTCGGTGAACTTGGTCGCTTCGACCTTGATGAACGGCGCGTTGGCCAGTTTCGCCAAGCGACGGGCGATTTCGGTTTTACCGACACCGGTCGGGCCGATCATCAGGATGTTTTTCGGGGTCACTTCAACGCGCAGCTCTTCCGGCAGCTGCATGCGGCGCCAGCGGTTGCGCAAAGCAATCGCGACGGCGCGCTTGGCATCGTCCTGGCCGATGATATGGCGATTGAGTTCGTGAACGATTTCGCGGGGAGTCATGGACATAATAGTTGGCGGTCCTCAAGCAGAAACAAGCCGTGGCGCAGGGGCCAAATCAGGCTTCTTCAGCGAGATCCTGCTCCTCAATGGTCTGAGTGTGGTTGGTGAATACACAGATGTCGCCGGCGATGCCGAGCGCAGTCTCGACGATTTCGCGGGCCGACAGATCAGTCTTTTTCAGCAGCGCGCTGGCAGCAGCCTGGGCGTAACCGCCGCCGGAACCCATGGCGATCAAGCCGTTTTCCGGCTCAACCACGTCACCGTTGCCGGTGATGATCAGCGAGGCGTCTTTGTTGGCCACCGCGAGCATGGCTTCGAGGCGGCTCAGGGAACGGTCGGTGCGCCATTCTTTGGCGAGTTCGACAGCGGCGCGGACCAGGTGGCCCTGATGCTTCTCGAGCTGGCCTTCAAAGCGTTCGAACAAAGTGAAGGCGTCAGCGGTGGCGCCGGCAAAACCGGCGATGACCTGGCCGTGGTACAGGCGACGCACTTTCTTCGCGTTGCCTTTCATCACGGTGTTGCCAAGAGAAACCTGGCCGTCGCCGCCCATGACGACTTTGCCGTGGCGGCGGACTGAAACGATGGTGGTCAAGGGAAGAGTCTCCACGCAGCGAGGCGAAAATGCCTGATTCCCATTCATATGGGGGTGGTGGAGAAGATTTCAACTGTGGCGCGGGGGAGGGGACGAGCGGTGTGGTGATGGGATACAAGCCCATGTGGCGAGGGAGCTTGCTCCCGCTCGGCTGCGCAGCAGTCGCAAACCCTGCGATCCCGGTCTGTCTGATGCACCGAATTCACAGAGTTTGGGGGCGCTTCGCACCCCAGCGGGAGCAAGCTCCCTCGCCACAATGTCCGCCGAACTGTTTAGGTTCAGCTTTGGATCAGCGGCTCTGGCGTTGTTGTAACAACAGGTTGCTAAAGCCTGCGCCGGCCAGTTGTTTCTGCGCTGTGGTCAGCTGTTCGCGGTTGCTGAACGGCCCGACCAATACGCGATACCAGGTTTCCTCTTTCACCGTGCCGGATTCAACCGCCACCGCCTGCCCGAGCAGAATAATCTGCGCGCGCACTTTGTCCGCGTCAGCTTCTTTGCGGAACGAGCCGGCCTGCAGGAAGAACTTGGTCACCGGTGCCGCTTTGCTCACTGGCGGTGCTGGCGGCGGGGTGATCCCGGCCAGTGCAGCCTGAGCGCGTGCAGTGTCGATCTTCGCCGCTTCCGCAGGCGTTACCGGCGTCGTCGGGATTGCCGGCACTTGTGGCGTCGGCAGGGTTTTCTCCGGCACAGCGTCCGGCGGCACGATCACTTCCGATTCCGGCAGCAGGGTGTAGAAGTCGTACTTCGGCTTCACTGGTTGCGTCGGGCTCGGCGGGGTCTTGTTGGCCTCGGCGATCTTGCTGGCTTTCTGTTGTTGCTGTTGCTCGAGCTTTTCACGCTTGACCGCGTCGCTGCCCTTGCCCGGTTCCAGTTTCATCAGAAACACGATGAACGCGCCGACCGTCAGGCCGATGGCCATCCACAGCCAGCCCGGAATCGGTTGCTTTGCAGGAGCTTGGTAACGGCTGGCGCCACGCTTGGGTGCAGGTTTTTTCTTGGCAGCCAACTTACATGCGCTCCAGGGTTTCCAGGCCCAACAACTCCAGGCCTTGCTTGAGGGTACGGCCGGTCAGCGCGGCGAGGCGCAGACGGCTTTGCATTTGCGCCGGGGTTTCTGCAGCCAGAATCGGGCAGTTCTCGTAGAAGCTGGAGAACAGGCCGGCGACGTCGTACAGGTAGGTGCACAGCGTGTGCGGCGTGCCTTTTTCCGCGACGTTGTTCAGCACTTCGCCGAACTGCGCCAGTTTGGCTGCCAGTTCGTGTTCGTGCGGCGCTTCGAGAACGATCTGGCCGTCGACTTCGCTGAAATCCTTGCCCAACTTGCGGAACACACCAGCCACGCGAGTGTAGGCGTACAGCAGATACGGCGCGGTGTTGCCTTCGAAGTTGAGCATCAGGTCGAAGTTGAAGCTGTAGTCGCTGGTGCGGTGTTTCGACAGGTCGGCGTATTTCACCGCGCCGATGCCGACCACTTTGGCAATGTTGCGCAGTTCGTCTTCAGCCAACGTCGGGTTCTTCTCTTTCACCAGACTGTAGGCGCGTTCCTGAGCTTCGGTCAGCAGATCGATCAGCTTGACGGTGCCGCCATCACGGGTCTTGAACGGACGGCCATCGGCGCCGTTCATGGTGCCGAAGCCCATGTGTTCCATTTCCATCGGATGGGTCACGAAACCGGCCTTGCGCGCCACGGCGAAGACTTGCTGGAAGTGCAGGGCCTGGCGCTGGTCCACGAAGTACAGCGCGCGATCAGCTTTCAGTTGGCCGCTGCGATAGCGCACGGCGGCCAAGTCAGTGGTGGCGTACAGATAACCGCCGTCAGCCTTGACGATGATCACCGGCAGCGGGTCGCCATCGGCATTCTTGAACTCGTCGAGGAACACGCACTGCGCGCCGTTGCTTTCCACCAGCATGCCAGCGGCTTTGAGGTCGTTGACCACGTTGACCAGGTCGTCGTTGTAGGCACTTTCGCCCATCACGTCGGCCATGGTCAGTTTGACGTTGAGCAGTTCGTAGATCTTCTGGCAATGCGACAGCGAGATGTCCTTGAACTTGGTCCACAGTGCCAGGCACTCGGCATCGCCGGCCTGCAACTTGACCACCAGACCGCGGGCGCGGTCGGCGAATTCCGGCGACTCGTCAAAGCGCTGCTTGGCGGCGCGGTAGAAGTTTTCCAGGTCAGAGAGCTCGTCGCTGGTGATCGGGTTTTCCTGCAAGTAAGCCATCAACATGCCGAACTGGGTGCCCCAGTCGCCAACGTGGTTCTGGCGGATCACGGTGTCGCCGAGGAACTCGAGAACACGGGCCACGCCGTCGCCGATGATGGTCGAACGCAAGTGACCGACGTGCATTTCTTTAGCGAGGTTCGGTGCCGACAAGTCGACCACGGTACGTTGCGCAGGACCGGCCTTACGCACGCCGACATGGGCGTCGGCCAGAGCGGCGTCGAGGCGCGAGGCCAGCGCTTGGGTGTTCTGGAAGAAATTGATGAAGCCTGGGCCTGCGATTTCAGCCTTGGTGACGTTCTCGTCGGCTGGCAGTGCGGCGATGATTTTTTCCGCCAGATCGCGCGGCTTCATGCCCGCCGGTTTGGCCAGCATCATCGCGATGTTGCTGGCGAAGTCACCGTGGGTCTTGTCGCGGGCGTTTTCCACCTGGATCGCCGGCGACAGGCCTTCAGGCAACACACCTTCGTTGACGAGTTGGGTGATGGCTTGTTGGATCAGCTGGCGAATGGTGTCTTTCATGGTCTTCTCTTTCGACCGCAAGCGCGGCGGCGCATCAATGCGCGGGTGGAAAAACTGGGCATTATCCGTTGCGAAGACGGGCTTGCCAACCTTAGCAGGCAGGTTATGGATATGTGGTGACAAATCGATGGGCGATTATCCTGTGGCGAGGGAGCTTGCTCCCGCTGGGGCGCGAAGCGGCCCTGAAATGTGCGTCTGCTTCGCAGCCGAGCGGGAGCAAGCTCCCTCGCCACAGATTCAGGGTCAATACAAATCGACGGGATCAACATCCAGCGACCAACGCACCGCGCGCCCGCTCGGCATCTGTTCCAGCACCAGCAACCAACTGGCGAGCAATCGATGCAACGGTGCGCGAGCCGTCGCCTGCAACAACAACTGCGCACGATAACGCCCGGCGCGGCGTTCCATCGGTGCCGGCACTGGCCCGAGCAACTCGATGCCAGTCAGATTCTGCTCCGCCAGCAAACGCTCGGCCGCGCTGCACGCCTCATCGAGAAAGCCTTCGGCCTGCCCCGGTTTATGCGCCTCGGCGCGCAGTAGTGCCAAGTGAGCAAACGGCGGCAGCCCGGCCGCACGGCGCTCGCTCAACGCCTGTTCGGCGAAAGCGAAGTAACCCTGCTCGGTTAACTGCACCAATAAAGGATGGTCGGCCAGGTGCGTCTGAATGATCACCTTGCCCGGCTCTTCTGCACGGCCGGCACGCCCCGCTACCTGCACGATCAACTGCGCCATGCGCTCGCTGGCGCGGAAGTCGCCGGAAAACAGTCCGCCGTCGGCGTCAAGGATCGATACCAGTGTTACTCGCGGAAAGTGGTGACCCTTGGCCAACATCTGCGTGCCGACCAGAATGCACGGCTGACCCTTCTGAATCGTCGCGAACAACTGATTCATTGCGTCTTTGCGCGAAGTGCTGTCGCGGTCGACGCGCAGCACTGGATAGTCCGGGAACAGAATCGCCAGTCGTTCCTCGGCGCGTTCGGTGCCGGCGCCTACCGGGCGCAGGTCGACCTTGTTGCACTTCGGGCACTGGCGGGGCGTACGTTCGACGTAGCCGCAATGGTGGCAACGCAGCTCGCCATGGCGCTGGTGCACGGTCATCCGCGCATCGCAGCGCTGACACTCGGACATCCAGCCGCAATCGTGGCACAGCAAAGTCGGCGCGAAGCCACGACGGTTGAGGAATACCAGCACCTGCTGCCCCTTCGCCAGGGTCTGACCGATCGCTTGCTGCATCGGCCCGGAAATACCGCTATCCAGTGGACGACTTTTCACGTCCAGTCGCAGGAAGCGTGGCTGCTTGGCGCCGCCGGCGCGCTCGTTCAGGCGTAGCAGGCCGTAGCGGCCGGTGTAGGCGTTGTGCAGGCTTTCCAGCGACGGCGTCGCCGAGCCGAGCACGATCGGAATGTTTTCCTGCCGCGCGCGTACCAGCGCCAGATCACGCGCGTGGTAGCGCAAACCTTCCTGCTGTTTATACGAGCCGTCGTGTTCTTCGTCGATAATGATCAGCCCGGGATTTTTCATCGGGGTGAACAGCGCCGAACGGGTGCCGATAATAATGTCGGCCTCGCCATCGCGGGCGGCGAGCCAGGCGTCGAGGCGTTCGCGGTCGTTGACCGCGGAGTGAATCAGCGCGATGCGCGCATTGAAGCGCTGCTCGAAACGCGCCAGCGTCTGCGGGCCGAGGTTGATCTCCGGGATCAGCACCAGCGCCTGCTTGCCGGCCTCCAAGGTTTCGCGGATCAACTGCAAATACACTTCGGTCTTGCCGCTGCCGGTGACGCCGGCCAGCAAGAACGCATGATAACTGTCGAACCCGGCGCGGATCGCTTCATAAGCAGCGCGTTGTTCGCTGTTGAGCGGCAATTCCGGTTGTGCCAGCCAACGCTCGTGACGCGCGCCCGGCGCATGCCGGCGGATTTCCACCTGCACCAGATTTTTCGCCAGCAGCAGATCGAGGCTGTCCTTGCTCAGCATCAGTTTGCTCAGCAACTGATGGGCGACGCCGTGCGGATGCTGGGCCAGCGTGGCCAGGGCTTCACGCTGACGCGGCGCACGGGCGATGCGTGGATCATCCAGGCTGGCGCCGGGGGCGGCCGACCAGAAGCGTTCCTGGCGTGCTTCGGCCAATTCGCCTTGACGCAGCAGTACCGGCAGCGCCCAGCTCAAGGTGTCGCCGAGGCTGTGCTGATAATACTGCGACGTCCACAGGCACAGCTTGAACAGCGCTGGCGGCAGCGGCGCGGTCGCGTCGAGCAGGGCCAGTGCCGGTTTGAGCTTTTCCGCTGGCACTTCGCTGGTGTCGGTGACCTCCACCAGAATCCCGATCATCTCGCGTCGCCCGAACGGCACCCGCAGGCGCATGCCCGGCTGCAACTGCTCACGCAGCACGCCGGCCGGTGCTCGATAATCGAACAGACGGCGCAAGGGCGAAGGCAGGGCGAGGCGCAGGATGGCGTCGGGCACGCGGGGGGATCTCTTTGGGCGGATGGTCGAAGAAGGGCCGGAGCCTAGCAGACGGTCGGTCTCAGTGACAGCTTGCGTCATTGCAAAGGTCTGGTAGAATCCGCGGCCTAATTACGTGCGGTATTCAACAATAGTGTTGGATGGCGGCACGCTAGCTGAGGAAGACACCATGAAAGCTGATATCCACCCGAATTACCCAGTCATTGCTGTTACCTGCAGCTGTGGCAACAAGTTCGAAACTCGTTCGACTTTCGGCAAGCCGCTGCCAATCGACGTGTGCAACGAATGCCACCCGTTCTACACCGGTAAGCAAAAGACTCTGGACACTGGCGGCCGCGTTCAGCGCTTCGCAGACCGTTTCGGTGCTTTCGGCAAGAAACCTGCAGCTGCAGAGTAAGGTTGAAAGGCCCGGTGGGCTTTTCCTCATTGCTGAAAAAGGCGTCCCTCGCGGGCGCCTTTTTTATGCCTGCGATTTGGCTGTCAACGGCGCAGGCGTTCTGCCCGGCCCCGTCCGGTTTGACGCAAGTCACGGTGCAGCGCGTAGTAGATGGCGACACCGTGCGCCTGAGCGACGGGCGCAGCGTGCGCATGATCGGGCTCAATACGCCTGAACTCGGCAAGCAGGGCCGCAGCGACGAGCCATTCGCCGTAGCTGCGCGGCAACGCCTGGAAGCGCTAGTGGCCAGCAGTGGCGGGCGCGTCGGTGTGCTTCCCGGTAAGGAGTCCAAGGATCATTACGGCCGCACGCTGGCCCACCTCTACAGCGCCAGCGGCGCCAATCTCGAAGCACAAATGCTCGCCGATGGCCTGGGATTCCTGGTCGCGGTGGCGCCGAATGTCGATCTGGTTGCCTGTCAGCAAGCTGCCGAACGCAATGCGCGGCAGGCCGGTCTTGGCGTGTGGAAGCAGTCGCCTGTACTGAAAGCAGAGCAGATCCAGCGTTCGGGTTTTGCCGTGATCAGCGGGCGTGTGAGCAAGGTTCAGCGCAATCGTGGCGGAATCTGGATCGAGTTGCAGGACTCGCTTGTATTGCGCGTTGCACCCAATCTGCTCGACCGCTTTGACGGTGCGGCGCTGCAAGCGTTGAAGGGCCGACAAATCGAGGCTCGTGGCTGGATCGTTGATCGTTCGCGACGCGGCGGACTGAAATCAGGACAGCCACGCTGGCTGCTGCCACTGACCGATCCGTCGATGCTGCAGTCTTCGCGCTGAAGAAAAATTGTAGACATTTTTCAACTCGATTGTGAACACTCCAGCCCTTGTGCACCGTGGCTCTTGGCCCAAAGTCGTAGGACAGGGCGCTTGACAGGGGTGACCGGTCAGTCTTGTGGGGACTTTGCGAGGCGCGTATCCTCGCTGACCAGTCTGTCCAACAGTAAAAAGCGGAATGCCCCCATGTCTGATCTGAAAACTGCCGCTCTCGAATACCATGCCCATCCTCGTCCAGGGAAGCTGAGTGTCGAGCTCACCAAGGCCACAGCTACTGCTCGCGACCTGTCGCTGGCGTACAGCCCCGGCGTAGCCGAACCAGTGCGCGAGATCGCTCGCGATCCTGAACTGGCTTACAAATACACCGGCAAAGGCAACCTGGTTGCAGTCATTTCCGATGGCACCGCGATTCTCGGTCTGGGTAACCTCGGCCCATTGGCTTCCAAGCCAGTGATGGAAGGTAAAGGCGTGCTGTTCAAGCGCTTCGCCGGCATCGACGTATTCGACATCGAAGTCGACTCCGAAAGCCCGCAAGCCTTCATCGACACCGTCAAGCGCATCTCCATCACCTTCGGCGGCATCAACCTGGAAGACATCAAGGCGCCTGAGTGCTTTGAGATCGAACGCGCTCTGATCGAGCAGTGCGACATTCCGGTGTTCCACGATGACCAGCACGGCACCGCCATCGTGACCGCTGCGGGCATGATCAACGCCCTGGAAATCGCCGGCAAAACCCTTGCTGACGCGAAGATCGTCTGCCTCGGTGCCGGTGCTGCTGCCATCTCATGCATGAAATTGCTGGTGAGCATGGGCGCAAGCATCGAAAACATCTTCATGGTTGACCGTACCGGCGTGATCCACTCCGGCCGTGACGACCTGAACCAGTACAAAGCGGTGTTCGCTCACGCGACCGAAAAACGCACTCTGGCTGACGCGCTGAAGGGCGCTGACGTGTTCGTCGGTCTGTCCGGCCCGAACCTGCTGAGCGCTGAAGGCCTGCTGTCGATGGCGGCCAACCCGATCGTGTTCGCCTGCTCGAACCCGGATCCGGAAATCTCCCCGGAACTGGCGCACGCCACCCGCAGCGACGTGATCATGGCCACCGGCCGTTCGGACTACCCGAACCAGGTCAACAACGTGCTGGGCTTCCCGTTCATCTTCCGTGGTGCCCTGGACGTTCGCGCCAAGCGCATCAACGAAGAAATGAAAGTGGCCGCCGCCAACGCCCTGCGTGAACTGGCCAAACTGCCAGTGCCACAGGACGTGTGCGATGCCTACGGTGGTGCTCCGCTGGAATTCGGCCGTGAGTACATCATTCCGAAGCCAATGGACAAGCGCCTGATCACCCTGATCTCCGATGCTGTGGCCAAAGCCGCGATCGAGACCGGTGTGGCGACCCTGCCGTATCCGAAGAACTACCCGCTGAAAAGCGTGGATGACGTGTTCAACGGTTAAGCTGTTGTAGCGCTTCAACTGAAAGCCCCGGCTCGCGAGAGTCGGGGCTTTTTTGTTGGTCAAAAGCAACCCTCACCCCAGCCCTCTCCCAGAGGGAGAGGGAGCCGACCGTGGGATGTTTGAGAGATACGCCGACCTGAACTTGCTTTACCGAATCCATAATCGACTCGGTCATTCAGGTCGATGTATGGCGGAAGACACCTCGGTCAGTCCCCTCTCCCTCTGGGAGAGGGCTAGGGTGAGGGGCTCTTGATCTTCATGTATAAAAAAGCCCCGCTCTTCTCTCGAAGGCGGGGCTTTTCATCAGGTGGCTAAATCAGAACAGGTCGATAGGCGCCTGTTCATCCGCCGGCAACGGACTGCCCGGCACCGCTCCATTACCAAGCTCATTCACCGACGGCGGCGTATCTTCGGCCTTGAACAGCTCGAAGTACGCACCCGGCGTGCTCGGCGAGGCCGCACGGCCACTGGCCGGATCCACCCGCAAGCTCAGCAACCCTTCCGGCTCGGCCTGCACATGCGGTGGCTTGTCCTTCAGTGCGGCAGCCATGTAGTTCATCCAGATCGGCAGCGCCACGGTGCCGCCGAACTCGCGGCGACCGAGGCTTTCCGGCTGGTCGAAGCCAGTCCACACGGTGGTCACGTAATCGGCGTTGTAGCCGGAGAACCACGCATCCTTGGATTCGTTGGTGGTACCGGTTTTACCGGCGATATCGCTGCGACCCAGCGCCAGTGCACGGCGACCGGTGCCGAGCTTGATCACGTCCTGCAACATGCTGTTGAGAATGTAGGTGGTGCGGCCATCAACGATGCGCTCGGCAACCGCTGGCGTCTGCGGCGTGGCCGGGCTGCCCGGTGCTTCACCCGGTGTCGCGTTGACCGTGAAGGTCTCGGCCGACGGCGCGGCGATGCCGTCAGTCGCTGCGGCGCCCTGCGGCACGCTTGGCGGGTTGGCGACGAACAGCGTGTCGCCGTTGCGGCTTTCGATCTTGTCGATGATGAACGGGGTGATCTTGTAGCCACCGTTGGCGAAGGTGGCCCAACCGGTCGCGATCTCCATCGGTGTCAGGGTCGCGGTGCCGAGTGCCAGCGACAGGTTCGGCGGCAAGTCCTGCTTGTTGAAGCCGAAGCGGCTGATGTAGTCGATGGTCTTGCCCACGCCCATTGCTTGCAGCAAACGGATCGACACCAGGTTGCGCGACTTGTACAGCGCCTCACGCAAGCGGATCGGGCCG
This sequence comes from Pseudomonas sp. TWP3-1, assembly GCF_049896625.1. Taxonomy (NCBI): domain Bacteria; kingdom Pseudomonadati; phylum Pseudomonadota; class Gammaproteobacteria; order Pseudomonadales; family Pseudomonadaceae; genus Pseudomonas; species Pseudomonas sp. TWP3-1. The sequence continues at coordinate 139,146 of NZ_JAFCUQ010000002.1, read as the reverse complement.
AGGAACGTGTTGGTGTCGTTCTTTGGACGCCAGACCTTGTCCAGGTACTCGTCGACGAACACGATCGGTGCGTCGTTCACCAGTGTGGCGGCGGTGTAGCCGCTATCCAGCGCGGCGCTATAAACGAATGGCTTGAAGCTCGAACCCGGCTGACGCTTGGCCTGCATCGCACGGTTGTAGTTGCTTTGCTCGAAAGCGAAACCACCGACCAGCGAGCGGATTGCGCCGTTCTGCGGATCCAGCGACACCAGCGCGCCTTGCGCCTGCGGGAGCTGGCTGAACTTCAGCGAGTTGTCTTTCTGCCGTTGCACGCGCACCAGGTCACCGATCTGCGCTACATCCGACGGCTGACGCGGGTTGGCGCCCATGCTGTTTGTGTTGAGGAACGGTCGTGCCCATTTCATGGTGTCCCAGGCCACGTGCTCTTCGCCGGTACGGGTCAACACTTGCAGGCCGTTCTTGTCCACCTGGGTAACGATGGCTGGCTCTAGACTGCTGATGGTGCGTTGTTTGGTCAGTTCAGCGGCCCAGGCTTCACGGGTCTTGCCTGGCAGACGCGACTCAGGCCCACGGTAGCCGTGACGCTGGTCGTAGGTCATCAGGCCTTCGTGCAGCGCGGTGTTGGCCATTTCCTGCAAGTTGCTCGGCACCGTAGTGGTGACGCGGAAACCTTCGGTGTAGGCGTCGCTGCCGTAACGACCGACCATTTCCGCGCGAGCCATTTCGGCGATGTACGGCGCGTTCACTTCCGGCGTCGGCACGTGGTAGCTGGCGTTCAGTGGCTCGTTGATTGCGGCGGTGTAGTCCGGCTCGCTGATTTTGCCGAGCTTGTACATGCGGCCGAGAATCCAGTCGCGCCGTTCTTTACTGCGTGCCGGGTTGGCCAGCGGGTTGAAACGCGACGGAGCTTTCGGCAGGCCGGCGATCATCGCCATCTGCGCCAGGCTGACGTCGCGGATCGACTTGCCGTAATACACCTGCGCAGCAGCTTCGATGCCGTAGGCGCGGTTGCCCAGATAGATCTTGTTGACGTACAGCTCAAGGATTTCGTCCTTGGTCAGCTGCCGTTCGATCTGCAAGGCCAGGAGGATTTCGGTGGTTTTGCGCGAGAAGCTGCGTTCGCTGCTCAGGAAGAAGTTCTTCGCCACCTGCATGGTGATGGTGCTGCCGCCGGACTGGATGTGTCCGCTTTTGACCAGTTGGGTCGCGGCGCGCATCAGGCTGCTCGGATCGACGCCATAGTGGTTGGCGAAGTTGTCGTCTTCAGCACTTAGTAACGCATTAATGAAATTGGGGGGAATGTCGGCGAAACGGATCGGAGTCCGGCGCATTTCGCCAAACTCTGCGATCAATTTGTCGTCGCTGCTGTAGACGCGAAGGGGAATCTGCAACTGGATGCTTCTCAGCGCCTCCACGGACGGCAATCCCGGACTAAGGTAAAGGTACGCGCCGCTGAGAGCTAAAAGCAGTCCGCAGAAAATGGCGACGATGGACCAACCGAAAAATTTCAGCAGACGAATCAAGGCGTTTGAACATCCAGGGCAAAGAATGAATTAGGCGACAGGGTTCCGGGAACACACAGAACGGCCCGCGCTGGCAGTAAAAAGCGGAAAAAATCGCTGGGCATTATAAGCACTTTTCCGCCGGGGGCGTCATTTGCGCTGCTGTCAAGACGGGGTCAGGGAACGCAATGGGCATTACAGAGTCCGTAACTCACGGATAGTCATAGGGAATTGGTAGTGCTAGGACTCTTCAATAAAAAGACCAATACGTTACTGGGGATCGACATCAGTTCCACCTCAGTGAAGCTGCTGGAGCTGAGCCGTCAGGGCGATCGCTATCGGGTCGAGGCGTATGCGGTCGAGCCGTTGCCGGCGAATGCCGTGGTCGAAAAGAACATTGCCGAACTTGAGGGCGTCGGGCTTGCCCTGTCCAAGGTATTGGCCAAGGCCCGCACCGGGCAGAAAAACGTGGCGGTGGCTGTCGCCGGTTCTGCGGTGATCACCAAGATCATCGAGATGGACGCCGGACTTTCCGACGACGAACTGGAAAACCAGCTCAAGATCGAGGCCGATCAATACATCCCCTATCCGCTGGATGAAGTCGCCATCGACTTTGAAGTCCAGGGCGTCTCGCCGCGTAACCCCGAGCGGGTCAATGTGTTGCTGGCCGCCTGTCGCAAGGAAAACGTCGAAGTCCGCGAAGCGGCGCTGGCGCTGGCCGGGCTGACTGCGCGGGTGGTCGATGTCGAAGCCTACGCGCTGGAGCGTTCGTTCGGGTTGCTCGCCAAGCAACTGGCGGCTTCTCAAGAGCGCCTGACTGTCGCGGTAGTCGATATCGGCGCGACCATGACCACCCTCAGCGTTCTGCATAACGGCCGCATCATCTATACCCGCGAGCAGTTGTTCGGCGGTCGCCAGTTGACCGAAGAAATCCAGCGGCGCTACGGCCTGACCGTCGAACAGGCCGGCCTGGCAAAAAAACAGGGCGGCTTGCCCGACGACTACGTCAGCGAGGTATTGCAGCCATTTCGCGAGGCGCTGGTGCAGCAAGTCTCGCGCTCGTTGCAGTTCTTCTTCGCTTCCGGTCAGTACAACGCGGTCGATCACATTTTGCTGGCCGGTGGCACGGCTTCGGTGCCGGGGCTGGACCGGCTGATCGAAGAACGCCTGAAGACACCGACCCAGGTTGCCAACCCGTTTGCCGACATGGCCCTGAGCAGCAGGGTCAACGCCGGGGCGCTTGCAAGTGATGCGCCGGCCCTGATGATTGCCTGTGGGCTCGCGCTCAGGAGTTTTGACTGATGGCGCGGATCAACCTTTTACCCTGGCGCGAGGAGCGTCGCGAAGAAAAGCGCAAACGCTTTCTGCTGGTCTTGATCGGCGTGGTGGTCGGCTCGGTCGGAGCGGTGTTTATCGCCGACCAGATCGTCAGTGCTGCCATCCAGCGACAAATGGCGCGCAACGATTACATTGGCAAACAGATCGCGGTAGTCGATGAGCGGATCAAACAGATCAGCGAACTCAAGGCCCACCGCCAGCAATTGGTGGAGCGCATGCGCATCATCCAGGACTTGCAGGTCAACCGGCAGATCAGCGGGCGGATCTTCGATCAACTGGCGCGCACGCTGCCGGACGGGGTGTATTTCACCGACGTGAAAATGGCCGGCAAAACCCTGTCGATCAGCGGTGCGGCCGAGTCGAACAATCGCGTGTCCGACCTGATGCGCAACCTCGACGCCTCCGACTGGTTCGACGCGCCGAGCCTGACGGAAGTCAAGGCGACCACGGCCGGGCAGCTTGAGCAGGCCAATGTCTTTCAACTGACCGTACGCCAGACCCGGCCGAAGAACCTGGAGGGCGACCAATGAAGCCGTCCGAATGGCTGGAAAGTCTACGCAGTATCGATTTCAACGACCTCGATACGAGCAACATCGGTTCGTGGCCCGCAGCAGTCAAAGGCTTGGCCGGCGCACTGTTGATGATCGTGGTTCTGGCGCTTGGCTACAGCTTTTTCATCAGCGACATGCAGAGCCAGCTCGATCTCAAGCGCGAGGAAGAAATCACCCTCAAGGAGCAGTTCGCCAGCAAAGCACGCATGGCGGCCAATCTGGAGTTGTACACCCAGCAGATGAAGGAAATGGAAAACTCCTTCGGCGTGCTGCTGCGGCAATTGCCCAGTGACACTGAAGTGCCGGGCTTGCTCGAAGACATCACCCGCACGGGGCTGGGCAGCGGTCTTGAGTTTGAAGAGATCAAACTGCTGCCCGAGGTCACCCAGCAGTTCTACATCGAACTGCCGATCCAGATCACTGTGACCGGCGCCTATCACGACCTCGCCACCTTCGTCAGCGGCGTCGCCGGGCTGCCACGCATCGTTACCCTGCACGATTTCGAACTGGCCCCGGCCAATCCCGACGGCGGCACTAAGTTGCGCATGAGCATCCTCGCCAAGACCTACCGCTATAACGACAAGGGGCTGCAGAAATGACCCCGATTCGTTATTCCACCCTGGCTTTGCTGATCCTCACGCTTAACGGTTGTGGCGGCAGCGACGACTTCAGCGACCTCGACGCCTACATGAATCAAGAGCGTCTACGCCCACCGGGCAAGATCGAACCGACACCGACGTTCCGTTCCTATCCGACATTTACCTACAGCGCCGCCAACCTGCGCAGCCCGTTCTCGCGCCAGGTGCGCGCTGATGTGGCCGGACAAAAACGCGGCTCGCGCAACGTCAAACCAGACCCGAACCGGGTCAAGCAATACCTCGAAGGTTTCAACATCGAGCAGTTTGAAATGGTCGGCACGATCTCCAATGCCAGCGGCTCCTTCGCGTTATTGCGCGGAGCGGGCGGGGTGCATCGGCTCAAGGTCGGCGATTACCTGGGGCGCAATGACGGACGCATCGTCGCGATCAATGCGGCTCAGGTCGATGTGGTCGAAATCGTTCCCGATGGCGACGGCGCCTGGCTGGAGCGGCCGCGCACCATTCCTTTGAAAGAGCACTCATAGTGGAAGTCGATCAATGAACAGGATTTTCTCAACCTTCGGTTTTTCGCTATGGATAGCGTTGCTGTCACCGATGGTAATCGCGGCCAATCTGCAGGCGCTGGATGTTGCGGCGTTGCCGGGTGATCGTGTCGAACTCAAGTTGTCGTTCGACGGCCCGCCGCCGCAACCCAAGGGTTACACCACCGAGTCGCCGGCGCGTATTGCGCTGGACCTGCCGGGTGTCGCCAGCCAATTGGCCAACAAGAATCGCGACCTGGGCAGCGGCAATGCGCGCACTGCCACGGTGGTCGAGGCCAAGGATCGTACGCGACTGATCATCAGCCTGACCCAGTTGGCCCCGTATGACACGCGGGTCGAAGGCAATAATGTGTTCGTAGTGGTCGGGCCGGGCACCAAACCTGTGGCTGCACGCCCGAAAACCACTGCGCCACGGGCCACAGCGGTTAAAGCGCCGACTCGGGCGTACGCGCCGTCGTCCAAAGCCATTCGCGGTGTGGATTTTCAGCGCGGCACGGCGGGCGAAGGCAATGTGGTGATCGACCTGTCCGACCCGACTATCGCCCCGGATATTCAGGAGCACGACGGCAAGATCATCCTCAGCTTCGCCCGCACTCAGTTGCCTGAGCCATTGCGGGTGCGCCTCGACGTCAAGGATTTCGCCACCCCGGTGCAATTCGTCAACGCCGCTGTCAGCGGGGATCGCGCGGTGATCACCGTCGAACCGAGCGGTACGTTCGACTATTCAACGTTCCAGACCGACAACAAGCTGACCGTGAGCATCCGGCCGATGACGGTCGATGACTTGCAAAAGCGCAACGCCGATCGCAAGGCCTACAGCGGCGAGAAGCTTTCGCTGAATTTTCAGGACATCGACGTGCGCTCGGTGCTGCAACTGATCGCCGATTTCACCAACCTCAATCTGGTGGCCAGCGATACGGTGCAGGGCGGCATCACCTTGCGCCTGCAAAACGTGCCGTGGGATCAGGCGCTGGATCTGGTGCTGAAGACCAAGGGCCTGGACAAGCGCAAGATCGGCAATGTGTTGCTAGTGGCCCCCGCCGATGAAATCGCTGCGCGTGAGCGCCAGGAACTGGAATCGCAGAAACAGATCGCCGAGCTGGCGCCGTTGCGCCGCGAACTGTTGCAGGTCAACTACGCCAAGGCAGCGGACATTGCCAAGCTGTTTCAGTCGGTGACCAGTGCCGAGGCGAAAATCGACGAGCGCGGTTCGATCACCGTCGATGAACGCACCAACAACATCATTGCCTATCAGACTCAGGATCGCCTCGACGAACTGCGGCGGATCGTGGCGCAGCTGGATATCCCGGTGCGTCAGGTCATGATCGAAGCGCGCATCGTCGAGGCCAACGTCGATTATGACAAGAGCCTGGGCGTGCGCTGGGGCGGTTCGATCCAGAACAAAGGCAACTGGAACACCTCCGGCGTGAGCAACGGTTCGTCGACCACCATCGGCACGCCGGGCAGTACCAGCACCAACTCGCCGTTCGTCGACATGGGCACCATCGGCAACACCTCGGGGATCGGCATCGCGTTCATCACCGACAACGTGCTGCTCGACCTGGAGCTGACGGCGATGGAGAAAACCGGCAACGGCGAAATCGTTTCGCAGCCCAAGGTGGTCACCTCGGACAAGGAAACCGCGAAAATCCTCAAAGGCACCGAGATTCCGTATCAGGAGGCCAGCTCCAGCGGCGCTACGTCGGTGTCATTCAAGGAGGCTTCGCTGTCGCTGGAAGTGACGCCACAGATCACTCCGGACAACCGCATCATCATGGAGGTCAAGGTCACCAAGGACGAACCGGACTACCTGAACAAAGTGCAGGACGTGCCGCCGATCAAGAAAAACGAGGTCAACGCCAAGGTGCTGGTGAATGACGGCGAAACCATCGTGATCGGTGGGGTTTTCTCAAATACTCAAAGCAAGGTCGTAGATAAGGTGCCATTTCTTGGCGATGTGCCGTATCTTGGCCGCCTTTTCCGGCGTGATGTGGTTTCGGAGAAAAAATCCGAGCTGCTGGTATTTCTCACTCCGCGTATCATGAATAACCAGGCGATTGCTGTGAGTCGTTGATTCTGTGCGAAATTTGATTCTTGTAGGACCGATGGGGGCTGGTAAAAGCACCATCGGCCGATTACTGGCCAAAGAGCTGCGCCTGCCGTTCAAAGATTCCGACAAGGAAATTGAACTGCGTACGGGCGCCAATATCCCGTGGATCTTCGACAAGGAAGGCGAGCCCGGCTTTCGTGACCGTGAGCAGGCGATGATCGCCGAGCTGTGCGGGTTCGATGGCGTGGTGTTGGCAACCGGCGGCGGCGCAGTCATGCGCGATGCCAACCGCAAGGCCCTGCATGAGGGAGGGCGAGTGGTGTATCTGCACGCCTCGGTCGAACAGCAGGTCGGTCGCACTTCTCGCGACCGCAACCGCCCGTTGCTGCGCACCGGCAATCCCGAAAAAACCCTGCGTGATCTGCTGGCGATCCGTGATCCGCTGTATCGAGAAATCGCTGATCTGGTGGTGGAAACCGACGAGCGGCCGCCACGCATGGTCGTGCTGGATATCCTCGAGCGCCTGGCGCAGCTTCCACCCCGTTAAACCGTCGCCCGAAATGCGCTATCCTCGGCGTCCTGTCGAGGGTTGTGGCGGATCGCACGCAAGCGGCGTCACACCTCTCAAGGCCGGGGACGTCCGATAATTCATGGCAGGACGCCTGCTTCCATCTTCACTGTGGGGACACATGCAGACACTCAAGGTCGATTTAGGCGAGCGCAGCTACCCGATTCATATCGGCGAAGGTTTGTTGGATCAGGCGGAGTTGCTGGCGCCGCATATCCACGGGCGGCAAGTGGCAATCATCTCCAACGAGACCGTAGCGCCGCTGTATCTCGAACGTCTGACCCGCAGCCTCGCGCAGTTCTCGGTGATTTCCGTAGTGCTGCCCGACGGCGAAGCCTTCAAGAACTGGGAAACCCTGCAACTGATCTTCGACGGCCTGCTGACTGCACGTCATGACCGCCGCACCACCGTGATCGCCCTGGGCGGCGGGGTGATCGGCGACATGGCCGGTTTCGCGGCGTCCTGCTACCAGCGCGGTGTCGATTTCATTCAGATTCCAACCACGCTGCTGTCCCAGGTCGATTCGTCGGTGGGCGGCAAGACCGGGATCAATCATCCGCTGGGCAAGAACATGGTCGGCGCGTTCTATCAGCCGAACGTGGTGCTGATCGATACTGCCTCGCTGAATACCCTGCCGGCGCGCGAACTGTCCGCCGGTCTGGCCGAAGTCATCAAATACGGGCTGATCTGCGACGAGCCGTTCCTCACCTGGCTCGAAGAAAACGTCGATCGCCTGCGCAATCTCGATCAGCAAGCCCTGACTTACGCGATCGAGCGCTCCTGCGCCGCGAAGGCTGCGGTGGTCGGCGCTGACGAGAAAGAAACTGGCGTGCGCGCCACGCTCAACCTCGGCCACACCTTTGGCCACGCCATCGAAACCCACATGGGCTATGGTGTCTGGTTGCATGGCGAAGCAGTCGCCGCGGGCACCGTGATGGCGCTGGAGATGTCCGCGCGTCTGGGCTGGATCAGCGAGCAGGAGCGCGATCGCGGCATTCGTCTGTTCCAGCGCGCCGGTCTGCCGGTGGTTCCGCCTGAAGAGATGAGCGAAGCCGATTTTCTCGAACACATGGCAATTGATAAAAAAGTGATCGACGGTCGTCTACGCCTGGTGCTGCTGCGCCGGATGGGCGAAGCGGTGGTGACCGCCGATTATCCGAAAGAGGTTCTACAGGCCACGCTGAGCGCGGATTACCGCGCTCTGGCTCAGCTTAAAGGTTAATAAGATTCCGATGACTAGTTTGCATGCCGACGAGGCGTTCCTCGGCCATTACCAGTTAAGCCACGACCCTTTCGCTCCACGGGTGCCGGGCTTCAAATTCTTCCCGGCCCAGCGCAAACCAGTGCTGGGTCAACTGCATCATCTGGCGCGTTACAGCCAGTTGCTGCTGGTGGTTACCGGCCCGCAAGGCAGCGGCAAGACCCTGCTGCGTCAGGCGCTGGTAGCCAGTACCAACAAACAATCGGTGCAGAGCGTGGTGGTTTCCGCACGCGGTGCCGGCGATGCGGCGGGCGTGTTGCGCCAGGTTGCTCAAGCGCTGGACGTGGCGCAGGCCGACGTCGGTGCGATTCTTGATCAGGTAGTGCAGTTGGCGCTGACCGGTCAGGAAGTCTATCTGCTGGTAGATGACGCCGAGCAGCTCGACGAATCCGCTCTCGAAGCGCTGATGGCGCTGGGTGCCGGCGCACCGGAAGGTCGCCCGCACGTGTTCCTGTTCGGCGAGTCGTCGCTGATCGCTCAGCTTGAGGCTTTGCAGCTTGAGGAAGAGCGTTTCCACGTCATCGAATTGCAGCCGTACACCGAAGAAGAAACCCGCGAATATCTCGATCTGCGTCTGCAAGGTGCTGGCCGCGGTATCGAACTTTTCACCGCGGATCAGATCTCTGATATTCACGAAAGCTCCGAGGGTTGGCCGGGTAATATCAACCAGGTCGCTCGCGATGCACTGATCGAAGCCATGATTGCCAGCCGCTCTGCGGTCAAGCGTCCAAGTATGGGGTTCAACATGCCGAAGAAACACGTATTGGCGATTTCCGCCGTCGTTGTGGTCGCGGTTGCTGCCGCCTGGCTGATGCCGGGTCGCAACAAGACACCGACTACCGGTGCGCCGGCCAACGAACAGGCGCAACTGCCATTGGGTCAAGGCACGCCTCAGGCGGGCGCCAACCCATCCGTCGAATTCAATGGCAATACGCAGCCAATGCCGCTGCCGCTGGTCGGCAACTCGCAGCCAGTGATGCGCGGCCCGTTGGCTGAAGCGGCTGGCGGCATCACCGAAGGCGACGACGGCGTGCCGCTCGAAGGCTCCAGCGATACGCCACCAACCGTGACCACTTCCGCGCCACCTGCGGGCGTTCCGGCCGGTCCTGCGCCGACCCCGGTTCCAGTGCCTGCGGCCAAGCCAACGCCTGCACCGACCCAGATCGCCACCGCCAAGCCTGCTCCGGTTGCACCAGCGGTGAAACCGGCGCCAGCACCGGCCAAGCCGGTTGCAGCGGTCAAACCGGCCGAGAAGCCAGCTGTCGTGGCCAAAGCTGCCGGTGGCAGCTGGTACGCCGGCCAGCCGACCAGCAACTATGTGGTGCAGATCCTCGGCACCAGCTCCGAGACTGCTGCGCAAAGCTTCGTCAAAGAGCAGGGCGGTGAGTACCGCTATTTCAAGAAAGTCCTCAACGGCAAGCCGCTCTACGTGATCACCTACGGCAACTTCGCCAATCGTGATGCGGCTGTTTCTGCCATCAAGGCCTTGCCAGCGAAGGTTCAGGCTGGTAAACCTTGGCCTCGCACTGTCGCCAGCGTCCAACAGGAACTGGCAACAACTCGCTGAAGATTCGGCGGCCTTACCCAGGCCGCCACTCCAGGCACCTCAAAATTTCCGCAAGTGCGCGCCGCCTCTACAGGCCGCGTGCCTTGTGGTGTCTGCGTCACAGTAGTCTTTGAGTCGTTGCGGTCAAAATTAAAAAAGTTTTGACTAGCACAGCAGATCGCTTTAAACCTTTCACAAATGCGACATGAATTTGCGACATTTCGTCGTCAAATTTGTGAGCCTCTGTGTCGCTGTGTACAATGACCACCCTTTTGCCCCCGCTAAGCCGGCGTACGTTCGGCGCGGATCGCAAGTGGTTGAATTGAAAAGAAATTTGCCTCGAAAAGAGGCAGCCTGGTGAGAAAGTGTCTATGAAAGCAGGTCTGTACCAACCAGATGAATTCAAGGATAACTGCGGTTTCGGCCTGATAGCCCATATGCAGGGCGAACCCAGTCATACCCTTTTGCAAACGGCCATTGAGGCCCTGACCTGCATGACCCACCGCGGTGGGATTAATGCCGACGGCAAGACCGGTGACGGCTGCGGTCTGCTGATTCAAAAACCCGACGCCTTCCTGCGTGCGATTGCCCAGAAAACCTTCAGTGTCGAGTTGCCCAAGCAATACGCCGTGGGCATGGTTTTCTTCAACCAGGATCCGGTCAAAGCCGAAGCCGCTCGCGAGAACATGAACCGCGAGATCATCGCTGAAGGCCTGCAACTGATCGGCTGGCGCAAAGTGCCCATCGACACCAGCGTCCTCGGCCGCCTGGCCCTTGAGCGCCTGCCGCAGATCGAGCAGGTGTACATCGGCGGCGAAGGCCTGAGCGATCAGGACATGGCGGTCAAGCTGTTCAGCGCCCGTCGTCGTTCGTCGGTGACCAATGCTGTCGACAGCGACCACTACATCTGCAGCTTTTCGCACAAGACCATCATTTATAAAGGCCTGATGATGCCGGCCGATCTGGCCGCGTTTTATCCGGACCTGAGTGACGAGCGCCTGCAAACCGCGATCTGTGTGTTTCACCAGCGCTTCTCTACCAACACCTTGCCAAAATGGCCGCTGGCTCAGCCATTCCGCTTCCTCGCCCATAACGGCGAAATCAACACCATCACCGGTAACCGCAACTGGGCCCAGGCGCGTCGGACCAAATTCACCAACGATCTGATGGATCTGGAAGAACTCGGCCCACTGGTCAACCGCGTGGGTTCCGACTCATCGAGCATGGACAACATGCTTGAGCTGATGGTCACCGGTGGCATCGACCTGTTCCGTGGCGTGCGCATGATCATTCCGCCTGCGTGGCAGAACGTTGAAACCATGGACCCGGATCTGCGTGCGTTCTACGAGTACAACTCGATGCACATGGAACCGTGGGACGGCCCGGCCGGCGTGGTCATGACCGATGGTCGCTACGCGGTATGCCTGCTCGACCGTAACGGTCTGCGCCCGGCGCGTTGGGTGACCACCACCAACGGTTTCATCACGGTTGCGTCGGAAATCGGCGTGTGGAATTACCAGCCGGAAGACGTGATCGCCAAGGGCCGTGTGGGGCCGGGGCAGATCCTTGCCGTGGACACCGAAACCGGGCAGATCCTCGACACCGATGCGATCGACAACCGACTGAAATCCCGTCATCCGTACAAGCAATGGCTGCGCAAGAATGCCTTGCGCATTCAGGCGACCATGGAGGACAACGATCACGGTTCGGCTTTCTACGACGTCGATCAGCTCAAGCAATACATGAAGATGTATCAGGTCACGTTCGAAGAGCGCGACCAAGTGCTGCGTCCGCTTGGCGAGCAAGGCTATGAAGCCGTTGGCTCGATGGGCGACGATACGCCGATGGCGGTGCTGTCCCAGCGCGTGCGCACGCCGTACGACTATTTCCGTCAGCAGTTCGCGCAGGTGACCAACCCGCCGATCGATCCGTTGCGTGAAGCCATCGTGATGTCGCTGGAAATCTGCCTCGGCGCCGAGCGCAACATCTTCCAGGAGTCGCCGGAACATGCCTCGCGCGTGATCCTCAGCTCGCCGGTCATCTCGCCGGCCAAGTGGCGCTCGCTGATGAACCTCGACCGCCCGGGTTTCGAGCGTCAAGTCATCGACCTCAACTATGACGAAAGCGTCGGTCTCGAAGCGGCGATCCGCAACGTTGCCGATCAGGCTGAAGAAGCCGTGCGCGCCGGGCGTACCCAGATCGTCCTGAGCGACCGCCATATCGCCCCGGGCAAACTGCCGATCCACGCCTCGCTGGCCACCGGTGCGGTGCATCACCGCCTGACCGAAAAAGGCCTGCGCTGCGACTCGAACATCCTTGTCGAAACCGCCACTGCGCGCGATCCGCATCACTTCGCGGTGCTGATCGGTTTTGGCGCCTCGGCGGTGTATCCGTTCCTCGCTTACGAAGTATTGGGCGACCTGATCCGTACCGGTGAAGTACTGGGCGACCTCTATGAGGTGTTCAAGAACTACCGCAAAGGCATCACCAAAGGTCTGCTGAAGATCCTGTCGAAGATGGGCATTTCGACCATTGCCTCGTATCGCGGTGCGCAGCTGTTCGAAGCCATCGGCCTGTCCGAAGAAGTGTGCGACCTGAGCTTCCGTGGCGTGCCGAGCCGCATCAAGGGTGCGCGTTTCGTCGATATCGAAGCCGAGCAGAAAGCGCTGGCTGCCGAAGCCTGGAGTCCGCGCAAGCCGATCCAGCAGGGCGGTCTGCTGAAGTTCGTCCACGGTGGCGAATATCACGCGTATAACCCGGACGTGGTCAACACTCTGCAGGCCGCTGTGCAGCAGGGCGACTACGCCAAGTTCAAGGAATACACCGCGCTGGTGGACAACCGTCCGGTGTCGATGATCCGCGACCTGCTCAAGGTCAAGACCCTCGACACGCCGCTGGACATCAGTGAAATCGAACCGCTGGAATCCGTGCTCAAGCGCTTTGACTCCGCCGGTATCTCTTTGGGCGCACTGTCGCCGGAAGCTCACGAAGCCCTGGCCGAAGCCATGAACCGCCTCGGTGCGCGTTCCAACTCCGGTGAAGGCGGCGAAGACCCGGCGCGTTATGGCACCATCAAGAGCTCGAAAATCAAGCAGGTTGCGACGGGCCGTTTCGGTGTTACTCCGGAATACCTGGTCAACGCTGAAGTGTTGCAGATCAAAGTCGCCCAGGGCGCCAAGCCCGGCGAAGGTGGTCAACTGCCGGGCGGCAAGGTCAACGGGCTGATCGCCAAGTTGCGTTACGCAGTGCCGGGCGTGACCCTGATTTCGCCGCCGCCGCACCACGACATCTACTCGATTGAAGACTTGTCGCAGCTGATTTTTGACCTGAAACAAGTCAATCCGAAGGCGCTGGTTTCGGTAAAACTCGTGGCAGAAGCCGGCGTCGGCACCATCGCCGCCGGTGTGGCCAAGGCCTATGCGGACTTGATCACCATCTCCGGTTACGACGGTGGCACCGGCGCTTCGCCGCTGACTTCGATCAAGTACGCCGGCGCACCGTGGGAACTCGGCCTCGCCGAAACCCACCAGACCCTGCGTGGCAACGACTTGCGCGGCAAAGTCCGGGTGCAAACCGACGGTGGCCTGAAAACCGGCCTCGACGTGATCAAGGCTGCGATTCTCGGCGCCGAAAGCTTCGGCTTCGGCACCGCGCCAATGATCGCGCTGGGCTGCAAATACCTGCGCATCTGCCACCTGAACAACTGCGCCACTGGCGTTGCCACTCAAAACGAGAAGCTGCGTAAGGATCACTACATCGGCACCGTCGACATGGTGGTGAACTTCTTCACCTACGTCGCCGAAGAAACCCGTGAGTGGCTGGCCAAGCTGGGCGTGCGCTCCCTCGAAGAGCTGATCGGTCGCACCGATCTGCTGGAAGTCCTCGAAGGCCAGACCGCCAAGCAAAACCATCTGGATCTGACTCCGCTGCTCGGCAGCGATCACATCCCGGCGGACAAGCCGCAGTTCTGCCAGGTTGAGCGCAATCCGCCATTCGACCAAGGCCTGCTGGCCGAGAAAATGGTCGACATGGCCACCTCGGCCATCAATGACATGAGCGGCGCCGAGTTCGATCTGGATATCTGCAACTGCGACCGTTCGATCGGCGCGCGGATCTCCGGCGAAATCGCGCGCAAGCACGGTAATCAGGGCATGGCGAATGCGCCGATCACCTTCCGCTTCAAGGGCACTGCCGGTCAGAGCTTCGGCGTGTGGAACGCTGGTGGTCTGAACCTGTACCTCGAAGGCGACGCCAACGACTACGTCGGCAAAGGCATGACCGGTGGCAAGCTGACCATCGTGCCGCCGAAGGGCAGTGTCTACAAAACTCAGGACAGTGCCATCATCGGCAACACCTGCCTGTACGGCGCCACTGGCGGCAAGTTGTTCGCCGCCGGCACCGCGGGCGAGCGATTTGCTGTGCGTAACTCCGGCGCGCATGCCGTGGTTGAAGGGACTGGCGATCACTGCTGCGAATACATGACCGGTGGTTTCGTCTGCGTATTGGGCAAGACCGGTTACAACTTCGGCTCTGGCATGACCGGCGGTTTCGCTTACGTGCTCGACCAGGACAACGCCTTCGTTGACCGGGTCAACCACGAACTGGTGGAAATCCAGCGGATCAGCGGCGAGGCGATGGAAGCCTACCGCAGCCACCTGCAACGCGTGCTGAACGAGTACGTCGAGGAAACCGACAGCGAGTGGGGTCGTGAACTCGCCGAGAACCTCGATGATTACTTGCGTCGTTTCTGGCTGGTCAAGCCCAAGGCTGCCAACCTGAAATCGTTGCTTTCCAGCACTCGTGCCAACCCGCAGTGATATGCGCCTGAAGAGTTTGATGAGGTTTTAACAATGGCTGAACGTCTGAATAACGACTTCCAGTTCATCGACGTCGGGCGCAAAGATCCGAAGAAGAAACTGTTGCGTCAACGCAAGAAAGAGTTCGTGGAAATCTACGAACCGTTCAAACCCCAGCACTCGGCCGATCAGGCCCACCGCTGCCTGGGTTGCGGCAACCCGTATTGCGAATGGAAGTGCCCGGTGCACAACTTCATTCCCAACTGGCTGAAGCTGGTGGCCGAGGGCAACATTCTCCAGGCCGCCGAGCTGTCGCACCAGACCAACACCTTGCCGGAGGTCTGCGGCCGGGTGTGCCCACAGGATCGTCTGTGCGAGGGTGCCTGCACGCTCAACGACGGTTTTGGCGCGGTGACCATCGGTTCGGTCGAGAAGTACATCACCGACACCGCGTTTGCCATGGGCTGGCGCCCGGACATGTCCAAGGTCAAACCGACCGGCAAACGTGTCGCGATCATCGGCGCAGGCCCGGCGGGCCTTGGTTGCGCCGACGTGTTGGTGCGCGGCGGCGTGACCCCGGTGGTGTTCGACAAGAACCCGGAAATCGGCGGTCTGCTGACCTTCGGCATTCCCGAGTTCAAGCTGGAAAAGAGCGTGCTGAGCAATCGTCGCGAAGTCTTTACCGGCATGGGCATCGAGTTCCGCCTCAACACCGAGGTCGGCAAGGACGTGACCATGGAGCAACTGCTCGCCGAATACGATGCGGTGTTCATGGGCATGGGCACTTACACCTACATGAAGGGCGGCTTTGCCGGTGAGGATCTGCCGGGCGTGCACGACGCGCTGGATTTCCTGATTGCCAACGTCAACCGCAACCTGGGCTTTGAAAAGTCGCCGGAAGATTTCGTCGACATGAAAGGCAAAAAGGTCGTGGTACTCGGCGGCGGCGACACGGCCATGGACTGCAACCGCACCTCGATCCGCCAGGGCGCCAAGTCGGTGACCTGCGCCTATCGTCGTGACGAAGCGAACATGCCCGGCTCGCGCAAAGAGGTGAAGAACGCCAAGGAAGAAGGCGTGAAATTCCTCTATAACCGCCAGCCAATCGCCATCGTCGGCGAAGACCGCGTTGAAGGCGTGAAGGTGGTCGAGACCCGTCTCGGCGAACCGGATGCCCGTGGCCGTCGCAGCCCCGAGCCGATCCCGGGTTCCGAAGAGATCATCCCGGCTGACGCCGTGGTCATCGCTTTCGGTTTCCGTCCAAGCCCGGCGCCGTGGTTTGAGCAGTTCGAGATCCAGACCGACAGCCAGGGCCGCGTTGTTGCGCCTGAGCAAGCTCAATACAAGCACCAGACCAGCAACCCGAAAATCTTTGCTGGTGGCGACATGGTGCGCGGGTCTGACCTGGTGGTGACGGCGATCTTCGAAGGGCGCAATGCGGCTGAAGGGATCCTCGATTACCTCGGGGTCTAACTGACTGCATCGCAGTACCTGTGGGAGCTGGCTTGCCAGCGATAGCATCACCTCGGTTTATCTGGACACACCGAGGTGTCTGCATCGCTGGCAAGCCAGCTCCCACAGTGTTTTGTGGTGTTACAAAGTCGGTGTTCCAGCGCAATAAATTGACCCGATAGACAAAAGGCTGACCTGCAACCGTGCCTTTTGCGTCGCGCTCTGAGAAAATGCCCGCACTTTTTTTGCGGATGCCGACATGACTGCCCTCAAGAACGACCGTTTCCTTCGTGCCCTGCTCAAGCAACCCGTTGACGTCACCCCCGTGTGGATGATGCGTCAGGCCGGTCGCTACCTGCCGGAATACCGCGCCAGCCGCGCCAAGGCCGGTGACTTCATGAGCCTGTGCATGAACCCGGAGTTCGCCTGCGAAGTCACCATGCAACCGCTCGACCGCTATCCACAGCTGGATGCGGCGATCCTGTTTTCCGACATCCTGACCATCCCCGATGCCATGGGCCAGGGCCTGTACTTCGAGACCGGTGAAGGCCCGCGCTTCAAGAAAGTCGTCAGCACGATGGCCGACATCGAAGCCCTGCCGATTCCTGATCCGCACAAAGACCTCGGCTACGTGATGGACGCGGTCAGCACTATCCGCCGTGAGCTGAATGGTCGTGTGCCGCTGATCGGCTTCTCCGGCAGCCCGTGGACTCTGGCGACGTACATGGTTGAAGGCGGCTCGTCGAAAGACTTCCGCAAGACCAAAGCCATGCTCTACGACAACCCGCAAGCCATGCACCTGCTGTTGGATAAACTCGCGCAGTCGGTCACCAGCTACCTCAACGGCCAGATCATGGCCGGCGCGCAAGCGGTGCAGATTTTCGATACCTGGGGCGGCAATCTGTCGGCGGCGGCGTATCAGGAATTCTCGCTGGCCTACATGAAGAAAATCGTCAGCGGCCTGATCCGCGAGCACGAAGGGCGCAAGGTCCCGGTGATCCTGTTCACCAAGAACGGCGGCCTGTGGCTGGAAAGCATCGCCGACGCTGGCGCCGACGCACTCGGCCTGGACTGGACCTGCGACATCGGCAACGCCCGCGCCCGCGTCGGTGACAAAGTTGCGCTGCAAGGCAACATGGACCCGACCGTGCTCTACGCCAAACCGGAAGCCATTCGCACCGAAGTCGGGCGCATCCTCGCCAGCTACGGCAAAGGCAGCGGCCACGTATTCAACCTCGGCCACGGCATCACGCCGGAAGTTGATCCGGAACATGCCGGTGCGTTCCTGCGCGCGGTGCATGATCTGTCGGGGCAGTATCACGAGTGATCTGCGCCCAGCTCTAATGGTACAAAACAAAAACGCCCGGCTAGATGCCGGGCGTTTTTGTTTCAGGCGTTGACGCCACCCAATGGCGGCAACTTCGCCAGCTTCAACGCGACCCACAGCGCAACCAACAACAGCGCGCCAATAAACAGCCCGATCCCGTTCCACCCGCCGATGTGCCAGAACACTCCGCCCGCCGTCCCGGCGATACTCGACCCCGCGTAATAACTGAACAGGTACAACGACGACGCTTGGCCCTTGGCCTTGGTCGCGCGGCGGCCGATCCAACTGCTGGCAACCGAGTGCGCAGCGAAGAAGCCGAAAGTGAAGATCAGCATGCCGATGATCACCAGCGGCAGCGCGGTGAACATGGTCAGCGCAAGACCGGCGAACATCAGCGCGATGGTTGCCCACAGCACTTTGCGGCGCCCCAGTTGGTCGGCCAGCGAACCAATCTTCGCCGAGCTGTAGATCCCGGATAGATACACCACCGACAGCAGGCCAACGTACGCCTGATCGAGGTTGTATGGCCCGGCCAGCAGGCGATAGCCGATGTAGTTGAACAGGGTGACGAATGCGCCCATCAGCACGAAGGCTTCAAGAAACAGCAGCGGCAGACCGGCGTCGCGAAAGTGCATGGTGAAGCCGTCGAGCAGGCTGCGCGGGTGCAGTGAGCGCGAGCGGAAATTGCGCGACTCGGGGAGGATTTTCCAGAACACCGCCGCGGCGATCAGCGCCAGGCCGCCGATCACCAGCATTGCGGTGTGCCAGCTTACGAAGTCGATCAATACCCCGGTGATCAATCGGCCACTCATCCCGCCAATCGCGTTGCCACCAATGTACAAACCCATCGCCAGACCGATGTGCTGCGGGTGAATTTCTTCGCTCAGATAAGTCATCGCGACTGCCGCCAGCCCGCTCAGCGACAAGCCGATCAGCGCACGCATCAGCAGCACGCCCTCCCAGCTCGGCATCACCGAACTGGCGATGGTGCACAGCGCCGCCGCGAACAACGCCGCGACCATCACCGGTTTGCGTCCGACCCGATCCGAAATCGGTCCGGTGATCAGCAGACCGATAGCGAGCATTCCGGTCGCCACCGACAGAATCAGACTGCTCTGCGCCGCATTGATCGAATATTCGTGAGACAGCAGCGGCATCATCGGCTGCACGCAGTACAGCAACGCAAAAGTCGCGAAGCCGCCACAGAACAGCGCCAGCACCGTGCGCATGAACGCAGGTGTGCCTTTTTCGATGTAGATTTCTTGCAGTTCGGCGAGCACATCGTCGGCTGCGGCGGGCGGGACTTCGTGGGCGAGAGGGGCGACAGCAGTTTTCACTTCAGACCTCGGAGGGCGCGGCCGGTCAGGCAATGAAAAAATCATATAGCTGGCTAATGTTTCTATCCAATATATTGTTCGACCTGTTTGATAGCTTTAACGACCTAATGGGATTTGCATGGAATTACGTCATCTGCGCTACTTCATCGCCGTCGCCGAAGAACTGCACTTCGGCCGCGCCGCTCAGGTGCTGGGCATCTCCCAACCACCGCTGAGCCAGCAGATTCAGGCGCTGGAACAAGAGGTCGGCGCGCGGCTGTTCGAACGTACCAATCGTCGGGTCGAGCTGAGCGAGGCCGGGAGATTGTTCCTGCAAGAGGCGCGGCTGGTGCTGGCGCAGGTCGACAAAGCGGCGGATGTGGCGCGACGCGCGCAGTTAGGCGAAATCGGCGAACTGAAAATCGGCTTCACCTCGTCGGCGCCGTTCAACTCGACCATTCCTCAGGCGATTTTCTCGTTTCGCCAGCGCTTTCCGGCAGTGCACCTGAACCTGCGGGAAATGAGCAGCACCCAGGTCGCCGAAGCGCTGGTGGATGAATCAATCGAAGTGGGCATCATGCGGCCGCTGGGTTTGCCGGATTCGCTGAGCGTGGTCGAATTGATGCGCGAGCCTTTGGTCGCCGTGCTGAGCTCCAAACATCCGTTGGCCACCGGCAGTGAAGAAGGTCTATTTCTCTCGGCATTGGCCCTCGAACCTTTCGTATTTTTCCCACGCAGTTACGGCAGCGGTTTGTACGCGCAACTGTTAAGCCTGGCGCGTGATGCCGGGTTCAGCCCGCACTTTGCGCAGGAGGCCGGCGAAGCGATGACCATCATTGGCCTGGTGGCAGCGGGGTTGGGCGTCTCGGTGCTGCCGGCGTCTTATCAGCGGATGCGCATCGACGGCGTGGTCTATCGGCCGCTGCTTGACCCCGAAGCGATCTCGGCAGTGTGGCTGGTGCAGCGCAAGGATCAGAAATCACCGATGGCCAAGGCGTTTGTCGACCTCCTCACGCGCAAGGTCGAACAAACCTGACGGCTTCGCCGTCAATCGCTGGCAAGCCAGCTCCCACAGTTTTCGCTGTTGTTCACATTTTTTGTGTACATCCAAAATCCTGTGGGAGCTGGCTTGCCAGCGATGACGTCAGCTCAATCACCACATATTTCAGGGCAGCCGCACCAAATCCCCTTTCAACGCCACCCGCGTCACAAAGATCCCCGCCCGACACTCGTACGTATTTAAATCCTTGCGCACACGCTGGTCGTAATAACTGACGATATTGGTCACCGCATTCGCCCCGACACGCTTCGCATCCGCCTGCAACTTGATCAGATTCGACTGCAACACCCACTCGCACGAAGCGTGATCGCTTTTGTTGAAGCCGTTGGTCTTCAGATCACTGACCACGCCGCGCTGCATCAACCGCTGAGTCCCCTGCGGCCCGTTCCCCGCCAGATAAAACTTCACACTCCCATCCAGCCGCCCGGCGCGCAGGGCATCCGATACCACCGTTTCGAATGGCATGTACATCAGATTGGTCGCATGGCTGGCGCTGGGTAGCACGCTGAACAGGACGGCGGCGATCAGTGCTTTCACTTGCATGGTCATCTCCTTGACGGTGAAAGAGAGCCGCGAATGCTCGCTCGCGGTTCATGCAGGCGCTACGCGATGGCCTGCTTGAGCGAGTGTAGATGGAGAATAAAAAAGGGCGCCGAAAGGCGCCCTTTGTCGTTTCTGACGCTTACTGAACCTGCGCCAGATCACCCTTCAACGCAACACCTGCCATGATTGCCCCTGCATGGCATTCATAGTTCTTCGCATCCTTGCGCTCGTTGCTCTTGTAGAAGCTGACGATGTTGGTCACGGCGTTGGCGCCGGCGCTTTTCGCGGCCTGGTGCAGGCTGATGATTGCCGATTGGGCGACCCATTCGCAGGCGACTTGATCGGACTTGTTGAAGGCGTTGGTTTTCTTGTTGGTCACGGCGCCCGGGCTGAGGACGGTGACTTTGCCGGCCGGGGTGTTGCCGGCCAGATAGAACTTCACGCTGCCATCGATTTTGCCGCTGCGCGTGGCTTCGGCGACGGCTTTGTCCAGCGGCAGGTAGACGGCAGTGTCACGCGCCTGGCTGACAGCCGGCAGGGCGCAGATCAGCAGGGTGGCGGCGGTAGCGAGTTTCTTGAAGTGCATGGAGGTCTCCTTGACCCGGATTAATTCGGTTGCGGCCAGCGGCGGAAGATCAGCGAGGTGTTGACCCCGCCGAAGGCAAAATTGTTGTTCATCACGTACTCGTTGCTCATCTGGCGGAACTCGCCGCGCAGGTAGTCGAGCTTGCCGCAGTGCGGATCGACCTCGTCGAGATTGAACGTGTGCACGTACAAGTCACGGTTGAGCATTTCGATGCTGAACCACGACTCCAGCGCACCACAGGCACCCAGGGTGTGGCCGAGGAAACTCTTCTGCGAGCTGATCGGCATGCGTTCGCCAAACAGACTGCTGGTGGCCAGTGTTTCGGCAATGTCGCCCTGTTCTGTCGCGGTGCCGTGGCCGTTAACATAACCGATGGCATCCGGCGTCAGGCCGGCGTCTTCCAGCGCCAGTTCCATCGCACGGCGCATGGTGGTCTGTTCCGGGCGGGTGGTGTGCTGGCCGTCGGCGTTGCTGCCGAAACCGACCAGCTCAGCGTGAATGTGCGCGCCGCGCGCGAGGGCGTGTTCCAGCTCCTCAAGCACCAGCATGCCGCCGCCTTCACCGATCACCAGGCCGTCGCGATCTTTGTCATACGGACGCGGGCTGGTTTGCGGGGCATCGTTTTTCAGGCTGGTGGCGTATAGCGCATCGAACACCATGGCCTCGGTCGGGCACAGCTCTTCAGCACCGCCGGCAAGCATCAGCGGCAAGCGGCCGAACTTGATCGCCTCGTAGGCATAGCCGATGCCCTGGCTGCCGCTGGTGCAGGCGCTGGACGTCGGGATCAACCGGCCGGTGAGGCCGAAGAAGATGCTGATGTTCGCTGCTGTGGTGTGCGGCATCATTCGTACGTAGGAGTTGGCGTTGAGACCTTCGGCTACCGAATTGAGCAGCATGTTGCCGAACGCCTTGATCTCGTCGGTGCTGCCGGTGGACGAGCCACAGGCCACGCCCATGCGTCCGTCCTTGATCGACGGATCGCCGAGCAGCCCAGCGTCGGCGAGTGCCTGTTCGGCGGCGCCGACCGCCAGACGCGAGACACGGCCCATGCTGCGCAGTTGTTTACGCGTCCAGTGCGACGGCACCACGAAATCATCGATCGGCCCGGCCAGACGTGTGTTGAGTTCAGTAAACCGATCCCATTCGTCCATCCGGCGAATGCCGCTGCGGTTGGCCGCGAAGTTGCCGGCGATGGTCTCCCAGTTGCTGCCCAGAGAAGTGATGCCGGCCATGCCGGTGACGACGACGCGCTTCATCAGCACAGGCCTCCGTTGACTGCCAGCACTTGGCGGGTGATGTACGAGGCTTCCGCCGACATCAGGAAATTCACCGCACCGGCTACCTCCTCAGGCGTACCCATGCGTTGTGCGGGGATCATTTTCATCAGTTCTTCCACCGGCACGTTTTCGTCGAGCATCGCTGTGTCGATCAAACCCGGAGCGACGCAGTTGACGGTAATTTTGCGCTTGGCCAGTTCAATCGCCAAGGCTTTCGCAGCGCCGATAACGCCAGCCTTCGAAGCGCTGTAGTTAACCTGGCCACGGTTGCCGATCAGCCCCGACACCGAGGTGATGCAGACGATGCGTCCGGCGGCGCGACGGCGAATCATCGGCATCATCACCGGGTGCAGGACGTTGTAGAAACCATCGAGATTGGTGCGCAGCACCACGTCCCAGTCATCGTCGCTCAGGGCCGGAAACGCGCCGTCGCGGGTCAGGCCGGCGTTGAGCACCACGCCGTAATAGGCACCGTGAGTTTCGACATCGGCCTCGAGAATGGCTTTGCAGCTTTCGCGGTCGGCGACGTCGAATTGCAGCACGCGGGCGTTGCGGCCCAGCGCTTGAATTTCCGCCTGCACCGCTTGCGCCTCGGCCATGCCGCTGCGGCAATGCACGACGATGTCATGTCCGGCCTGTGCCAGACGCAGGGCAATGGCGCGGCCGATGCCACGGCTGGAGCCGGTGACCAGGATTGATTCAGTCATCGTTCGACTCCTTTTTCTGTTCTAGATAATTCGCCGCGTGTGGCGGGCGGAACACGTTGAGCCGGGCGCTGGCCTCAATGCCGGGCGCGTTGATGTGGCATTCGAAAACGCCCATGCCGTTGTCGTCTTCCAGCGAGCGCATGCCGTGGATGGTCAGCTCACTGCCAGCGGGAAACGCCGCGACATTGCATTCAAATTTGCGCGTGCCGAGCAGAAAGCCCAGCTCCACCGCATTGCCTTTGCGTCGCGCATGACAACCGGCAAACGCGGCGACGCTTTGCGCCATCAGCTCGACGCCGACCCATGCCGGCAAGCTGCCGTCGGGCAGGTTGAACAGGCCGTCGGATTTGACCGTGAGACGGGTGTGGATCTGCTCATCGTCGAAGCAGAGAATCTTGTCGATCAGGATCATGTCGCCGGCGTGCGGCAGCAGTTCGGCGAGCGGCCAGTCAGTCATGGGGCGTCTCCGATAATCAGGCTGACGTTATTGCCACCGAAAGCGAACGAATTGCTCATCAGGTAGCGGGGTGCAATGGACGACAGGCGTTCGCTTGCAGTCACCCACTTCAGGGCCGGCAGCGCGGGATCCTGCTGCGCGTCCCAGACGTGCGGCGGCAAGGCGTGATCGGGATTGTCGGCACTCAGGCTCAGCCAGCAGAACGCCGCCTCCAGCGCACCGGCAGCGCCAAGGGTGTGGCCGGTCAGCGGTTTGGTTGACGAACAGGCCACGCCCTCCGGGAACAGCGCGGCCACGGCCAGGCTTTCCATCGAGTCGTTGTGTTGGGTCGCGGTGCCGTGCAGGTTCAGATAGTCGATTTGCGTTGCTTGCAGATGCGCTCGACTCAGGGCCTTTTGCATCGCTTGTCGGGCGCCACGACCGCTCGGTTCCGGCGCGGAAATATGGTGCGCATCGGAGCTGGCGCCAGCACCGAGCAGCGCGATGGCCGGTCCGTCGCCGCGCTGTCTGCTCATCACGAACAACACCGCCGCTTCGCCGATATTGATGCCATTGCGGTTGGCCGAGAACGGATTGCAGCGTTGCTCGGATACTGCTTCCAGCGCCGAGAAACCGTTCAGCGTCAGCTTGCACAGACTGTCGACGCCGCCGCACAACACCGCGTCGCACAGGCCCAGATCGAGCAAGCGCTGGGCGCTCATCAAGGCGCGCGCACTGGAAGTGCAAGCGGTGGAAATCACATAGGCCGGGCCGCTCAGTTGCAGCCAGTCGGCGAGGAAATTTGCCGGGGCGCCGAGTTCCTGTTGCCGGTAGTCGTAGTCGGCCGGGAACTGCTGGTCGCGAATGTAGTGCGCCAGACCACGGCTGGCCTCGTCGATGCCCGACGTGCTGGTGCCGAGCACAACGCCGATGCGCTCGCGGCCGTAGGTGTGGATCACCTGGTCGATGTCGTCGCGGATCTGCAACGCCGCTTCCAGCAACAGCTGATTGTTGCGGCTGCGCTGGGCCGACAGCTCTGGCGGAATCGGAGCGAGGTCGCCATGCACGGCGGCCACCGGCAACTCGCGCTCCGGCACCCAGCCGGATTCGAGGCGCATGCCTGAGCAATCGCCAGCGAACAATTTTTGCGCCACGGATTGCTTGTCGCGACCGAGGGCGCAGATCACGCCGAGGGCATTCAGGTAAGCGGTCATGGCGTCGATTCACCGAGTGGCGACACGCGATAGTGCGGGCCTTGGGGCAGATTCAATTCGAAGCTCAACGGTTGTGAGTAGCGGATATCCCAGCGCGCTGGCAGGGAGCGTTGCCCGGCCTGTTGGTGCGCTGCCGGATAGTTGCGCGTCAGCTCACCGGATGGCGTCAGCGCGAACAGCAGCGCAGCGAACAGCTCTCGGGCTTCCGGATTTGGCGGCAACAGACCATCGGCCTGCCAGTGTCCATCGATCAGTTGCTGACGCGCCTGAGGAATGCCCAACGGGTCCATCATCGACCAGCGGATGCCCGGGCCTTCGCGCTGGATCACCAGCAGCCAGTCCTGACGCTGCTCGGCCAACGTGCGCTCGATATGCAATTGCAGCGGCAACGGCAGATCCGGATTACCCGCCGGCAGCGGCGCCTGACTGGCGCACGCACTGAGCAACATTACAACGCCAACCACAAACAGCCGCCACACCTTGGACACTGTGGGAGCTGGCTTGCCAGCGATAGCGTCGGCACACCCAACATTGAATTCAACTGACCCACCGCAATCGCTGGCAAGCCAGCTCCCACAGGGTTCAGTGTGCATAGATCGACTGCGGTACATCAGATCTCACCCGCAAGCGGCTTGCGCGCCACGACGTTAACCAACGTCTCTTCCCGCTGCCCAAACGGCTTCGGCTTGCGCAACCCGAAACGCTCCAGCAAGCCAAAATCCTTCGAACGGCTCCACCACAGATACGGGTACGAAACGTTCTGCTCGCTGAACTCGAATCCCTGCTGGCGAATCATCCCCAGATACTGCGCCGCACTTTTCTGCACGTGCATCGGATGGCGGAACAGCCAGCGAATCACCCACGTATCAATGTAGGCCTCGGTGGACTCGGCGAACAGCAGATAACCGCCCGGTTTGAGTACCCGATAAAACTCCGCCAGTGCTTTTTCCTGCTCGACCAGATGATGGAAAGTCTGGTGACAGAACAGCAGATCAACACTGGCGGCCGCCACATTCAGGGTCGCGCAATCGCTGCCGATCAATTCGACATCCAGACCTTGGCGCGCAGCTTCTTCACCACTCATTTGCAGGCTGTGCGGATCGGCATCCACACCGATCAAATGCTGCGGGGCGAAAGTCTGGCGCAGGTGGCCGAACGACTTGCCCTGACCGCAACCCGCATCCAGCAGCACCGGATTGACCGGCGGCGCCTCGCTGAACAAACCACGCAAATCATCAATCGCGACGCGCAAAACATGATGCTGCCAGGTGTGACTGCGCAGGAACCACAAGCCGAAACGGGTCTCTTCGACGTAGCTGTCGCTCAAGTAGCTCATGTGTAGTCCTTTGCACAGAGTTCGGAGATGGTCTTCAGTCGACGGCGCGCTTCGCTGACGTACGGGTTGCGTTCGTCCCAGGCGTAACCGGCGAGAATCGAGCAGATCATGCGGCGGATTTCCGGCGCAGCTTGCTCATGGAAAATCACGTCCTGAAAAGTCCCGGCGTACCAGCCTTCGACGTAGCAGCGGAAGGTATCGACGCCACGTTTCAGCGGCGCGGCGAACTCGCTGTGCCAGTCGACGGTTTCACCTTGCAGCTGACGATTCAAGACGCTGGCGGCCATGCTCGCCGAGCGCATCGCGATGGTCACGCCGGAAGAGAACACCGGATCAAGGAACTCCGCCGCGTTGCCTAGCAGCGCAAAACCCGGGCCGTGCAGGGTTTTGACGTTGGCGGCGTAACCACCGAGGGTGCGCGCTGGGGTGTCCCATACGGCGTTTTCCAGAACCTTGGCCAGACTTGGGGTTTCTGCGATAAAACCGCGCAGGCAGGCGTCCAGATCTTGATCGCGTCCATTGAAATGTTCTGCGGCGGCGACTACACCAATCGAGCAGCGGCCATTGCTGAACGGGATCGACCAGAACCAGATGTCGCGATGCTCGGGATGCGTGGTGATGAGGATTTTTTCGCGGTCGAAAATCGCCGGATCGATATGATCTTCGACGTGGGTGAACACCGCCTGGCGCACCGGGAAGTCCGACGGCGCTTCCAGATCGAGCAAGCGCGACAGCACACGTCCGTAGCCGCTGGCGTCCAGCACGAAATCGGCTTCGACCAGGTATTCGCTGCCGTCCTCGCGCTGCACATTCAATTGCGGTTTCGGCCGTTGGAAATCGACGCTGACGATGGTCTCGCCGTAGCGGATTTCCACGCCCTGCAACGCAGCCTGATCGGCCAGCAACTTGTCGAAGTCGGCGCGCTGCACCTGAAAGGTTGTCGGCTTGCCGTCGCTGAAAGTGTCGCCGAAATCGAACGCGCTGTAGCGCTCGCCCCAGGCAAACGCCGCACCGTTCTTGCGCTGGAAACCGGCGGCGTTCACTGCCTCAAGCATGCCGGCTTCTTCGACGAAATCCAGGCAATGGCTGAGCAGGCTTTCGCCGATGGAAAACCTTGGGAAGTGCTGGCGCTCGATTACCAGCACATCGTGGCCCCTGCGCTTGAGCAACGCGGCCGCGATGGCGCCGGACGGGCCGGCACCGATGATCACAACCTGACGGGATTCCATTTCAACGGTTGACACGAGAGCTCCTGGCCGTAACGGCGCTGATGTTCAGGGGGGCACGATGCAGGCCGATCACGGCCGGCAGCAGCGTTGCGATCAGACCCATCAGCATCAGCGCGAAGTACAGCGCCGGACTGATCAGTTGCTGCTGCAACAAAAGATTGAGAAAAACGATTTCGCTCAGGCCACGAATGTTCAGCAGCACGCTTTCGCGCCAGCGGCTGGCGCCTTCGAATGAGGCACCGGCCCAGCCGAGGCCAAGCCAGTTGCCGAGTACTTTGCCAGCAATCGGCAGCAGCAACAGCGCCGCCCATTGCCCGGCGCCGAGGCTGGCGAGGGCGCTGTGCACGTCGATCTGCACGATGCCGAAGGTCAGGATCAGCGGGATCGCGATCCACGTCTGCAAACGGTTCATCCAGCGCGCCGGCAGCGGCAGCACCAGCGGCACTTTCAGCGCGGCCATGCACAGCAGATAACCGATGCCGAAAATCAGCGCGTTGAGCTTGAAGTGTTCGGCGACCACCAGCAGCGCGAAGAAACCGATGCTGTAAACCAGCGGCTGACGCACGCGCAGCGCATACAGAATCAGCGGCACGCAGGCCATCGCCAGCGGTAGCAGCAAAC
This sequence comes from Pseudomonas sp. TWP3-1, assembly GCF_049896625.1. NCBI lineage: Bacteria > Pseudomonadati > Pseudomonadota > Gammaproteobacteria > Pseudomonadales > Pseudomonadaceae > Pseudomonas > Pseudomonas sp. TWP3-1. The sequence continues at coordinate 111,289 of NZ_JAFCUQ010000002.1, read as the reverse complement.
TGCTCAAATGCAGACTGCCCTGAGCCAGACCGAACAGCGTCCAGCAGGTCAGATCAATCAGGATTGCAGTCTGCACCAGGCGCCGGGTGGCAGCGGGCGGGTAGTCGATGTGGCGCAAGTACAGATAGAGCACTGGAATCGCGGTAATGGCGAACACCAGACCAATCGCCAACGAATTGATCCACGGTTGCGCCGGCAGCAGCCAGTACGCCGTGGCCAGCCCGCAGGCGAACGGCACGGCGAAACTCGGGATGGCGATTTTCACGCTCTGGCGATCCAGATCCAGGTCGATCACGTCGCTGAGGATGTGCCCGAGCAGTAGCGCGAAGCTCAGGCTGTAGAGATTTTTCAGCCACGTCGGGCTGATCAATTCGGCGCCGCTGAGTTGCCAGCCCGGTTCGATCCAGAAGTACATCAGCAGCGGCAAACCGAAACTCGCCAGCAGCAATTGGCTGACAATCGGGATCAGCCCGAAGTGCCGACCGACGCGGGTCGCGACAAAGAACAACGCCAGGGCCAGCAGCCAGAACACGACAATCATCATGCTGCCGGCTCCGCATGGCGTCCGGCCCACGGTGCGAGCATGAAGCTGAATGCTAGCCCGAGGCTCACTGACAGCCCGAAGTTACTCACCGCAGGCGTGCTCGAAACCGCCAGCAGACCGAACGACAGCCACGTGGTGACCGCCGCGAGCAGGGTGCCAAGCAGGCTGACCGCCGCGCCGCCGACCTGCTCGCGCATGAGGATTGCGTAATCGACGCTGATCGCCGTCACTAGCAGCAAGCCGAACAGGCTGAATAGCGTCAACGGCTGACCCAGCCAGCCGAGGCTGGCCAGACTGCATAACGCTGCCAGCAACGGCAGGGCAACAATTCGTGCTGCGCCGCCGAGGCCGAACGGCAGCATCAGCACCAGCACGATCAGCACGCAGGAGGCGAGTTTCAGTTCGGCGGCGCTGATCTGGGTTTCGGCGAAGACCTTGTTCAGATCACCGAGGCGATCCACCAGCATCACGCCGGGCAAGTCCAGCGCCTGCACTCGCAGCAGCGCCGGATTGTTCAGGCCTTGCAGGCTGACCATGGCCGCCACGCCATCGTCGGTCGGGCCGAGCCACAGGGTTCGGTACGGTTCGCCGAGTGGGCCGGCCAGTGCGGCGTCGATGTCTTCCAGCGGCAGGTTCTGCAACTGTTGCAACTCGGTTTGCAGCGCCGCGAGTGGCACGCCGAGGTCAAGCAGCGGCTGCCAGAACTGCGGCAATTTGTTCAGCGCATCGCGCACCTGTTGCTGCTGACTCGGCGGACTCACCAGTTGATTGAGCGCCAGATAACCTTGCAGCTTGTCGAGATTGACCAGTTGATCGAGGCGTTCGCTCAGCGCTGCCTGGCGCTCCAGCAACTCTTGCTGATTGGCCGCACGCACGAGGAAGAACTGGCTGGTCGGCTGATAACCGGTGATGCGCGCGATTGCCTGCGCTTCATCGGTCAGCTGTTGCGGCGCTCCGACCCATTGGCGAATGTCGTTCTTGCTTTCCAGTTGCAGCAGACCGCCGATGCAGAACGCGATCAGCAATGCCAGCAACACCGGAGTCTTGACGTGTTGGAGCAGGGTTTCGCGCAGTTGGATCAAGCGTTCGGCGAAGGTCAGCGGCCATTGCGCCGGGCGCAGCTCGATGTTGTTCAGCAGCGCCGGCAACAGGCACACCGCCGACAGATAGGCACCGAGCAGACCGGCGGCAGAGAACACTGCGATCTGCGTCAGCGCCGGGAACGGCGTCCAGGCCAACGCCAGATAACCGATGGCGCTGGTGATCAGGCTCAGCGTCAGTCCGGAGAGCGTCAGGCGCAACGCCGGCCAACTGCGCCACGGCTTGAGGCTCCAGCTCTTCGACAGATAGTGCAGCGGATAATCCACCGCCACACCGATCAGGCTTGAACCGAGCACCAGCGTCATCACGTGCATATGCCCGAACAGTGCCACGCAAGCGACCATGCCGAACAGCATGCCGACCAGCACTGGCACGAATGCCAGCAGCACCCGCCAACGGCGGAATGCGAGCAACAGCAGCAACAGAATGCCCACAGTCGCACCGCCACCGACCCAGGTCATTTCCCGAGTAGCTTGCTGCTGACCATTGGCCGCATACAGCAGACCGCTGGCAGCAAGCAATTGCACGTCAGCCTTGGCGGCGTCTTCGCGGCTGTGTTGCAGCAGCGCGGCGACTTGCAGCGGCAGGTTCATGTCGAACGCATTGCCGGTGGTGCGTGCGCGCAGCAGCACCCAGCTCTTGCCGTCGGCGTCGGCGATCAACGCGCCGCTGCCAATGTCCAGTTGCACCGCGCCATGTTGCGGCTGGCTGTTCTGGATGCGTCCGGTGAGGCCCAGCCAGTCGTCCTGACTCGGTACCAGACTGAACCCGGTGAACGGATCGAACAGCGCTTGTACGCGTTGCTGAATGAACGCGTCGGGATGTTCGCTGAGCAGTTGTCGATCATCGGCCGAAAGCATCGCCAACCGGCCTTGCAGCAGTTGCGTGCGCAGGGCCGGCAGATCGGCTTGGAGGGTCCACTGCACTTTCTCGAACAGCCCGCTCGACTGCCATTGTTCGCCAAGGGTCTGAGCCATCGCCACCGCTTGCTGGCGATCGGCATGACCGACCAGCACCAGCATTTCGCGGTTGAGCGGCTCCTGCATGCGTTGTTCGGCGCGCAGTTCGAGGGCGTCCGGGTGAGTGCCGGGCACCAGCTCCATCAAGTTCGCCGACAACGGCGCGCCGTCACGCCACTGCCAGACGCCCAGCGCAGCGACTGCCAGCAGCAGGATCAAAAACAGCCAGGGCAGCCTGCGTTCACTCAGCAAAGTCATGTTGCTCCGCGTCGCTCAATGGTTGGCTGGAAGTGCTGTCCTGCATGCGCAGCAGGGTGCTGTCGCCCTGGGTTTCCAGCAGTTCGATGGTTTGCACCAGTTCGCCGCCGTCGATGTTGATCTGGTTGAACACTTGTTTGAGCAGCAGCGAACGCGGAGTCAGGGTCAGGTGCCACTTCTGCGCGTCGCCGCTCAGGGCCAGTTCGAAATCCCTTTGCAGGCCAGTGCTGTCGCCTTGCAGCACGGCGAGGAACAAACGGTTCTGCTCGGCACCGGCGCTCTTGTTCGGCAGCAGTTGCCAGCCGTTGGCGTCGCGGCGGGCGATGCCTTTGGCGCTGATGCGGTAGTCCTGTTGCAGCGGGGTTTTCAACAACCACAGCAGGCCGTGGTTTTTTGCCAGCACGAAACTGCCCTTGCTGAGCAGCGGCTGGGGCAGGGCGCGCAGGTGTTTTTCCTGTATGAACTGGCCGTGGATCACGTCCGGTTTGGCCAGTTGCGCACTCAGCTGTTGCAGGTCAAAGGCCTGCGCCAGCGACGACATGGCCAACAGCGCCACCGCCCCAAGGGACTTCAAAAACAGGTTCATCGCAGCATCCTTTCCACGGCATCGGTAAATATTTTGGGTGAAGCCAGCTGCATTTCGCGGCTGTTCATTTCGACCGCCACTTGCACCGAGCTGGCGCGGGTCAGGCGTTCGCCGGTCTGCGCGTCGGTGATCAGATAATTGATCTTCAGACGGTTTTCCCACTCCACCAGACTGGCGCGCACGTTGAGCTTCTGGCCAAACACCGCGCCGCGCACGTAGCGCAATTGCAGGTCTATCACCGGCCACGCATAACCGGAATCGACCATCTGCGTGTAGTTGTGGCCGATCTTGTCGAGCAGCGCGCAACGCGCTACTTCGAGATATTTGACGTAGTGGCCGTGCCAGACCACGTGCATGGTGTCGACGTCGAAAAACGGCACGAGGATTTCCGTGTCGGCGTGCAACACTCCGGCGCTACGCATGCAGCCTCCAGTGTTGCTCGGCGATGCGTTGCAGGCACAGGCGCAGTTCGCCTTCCAGCGCACGGTCTTCAATGACTGGCGGGAAGTCTTTGGCCAGCTCTTGGTGCATGGCGGCGAGTGACGGTGGCAGCGGCCGCGCGTCAGCATCGCGGCTGCGTAGCCACACACCTTGATTGGCTGCGAGCAAGGTGGCGGCGGCGACCTGTTCGGTCAGCTCCAGCACGCGGATCGCATCACGTGCGGCGATGGTGCCCATGCTCACCTTGTCCTGGTTGTGGCATTCGGTGGAGCGCGAGAACACGCTGGCGGGCATGGTGTTTTTCAACGCTTCGGCGGTCCAGGCGCTGGTGCCGATCTGCACCGCTTTGAAGCCATGGTTGAGCATTGCGCGCTCGGCGCTGGCGCCTGAAAGATTGCTCGGCAAACCGTGGTTGTAGCGTTCATCCACCAGCAATGCGAGCTGACGGTCGAGCAGGTCGGCGACGTTGGCCACCAGATTTTTCAGGCTGTCCATGGCGAACGCGATATGCCCGCCGTAGAAGTGCCCGCCGTGCAATATGCGCTCGGCTTCGGCGTCGATGATCGGGTTGTCGTTGGCGCTATTGAGTTCGATCTCGATGAATGAACGCAGCCAGTTCAGGCTGTCGGCCAATACCCCGAGTACGTGCGGGGCGCAGCGCAGCGAGTAGCGATCCTGCAAGCGGTGCAGCGGCGCGGTCGGGGCGTCGATGGCCAGATCCTTGCGCAGCCACGCGGCCACTTGCATCTGCCCCGGATGCGGCTTGGCAGCGAACAGACGCTCGTCGAAGTGCTCCGGATTACCTTGCAGCGCCACCACGTTCAGCGCGGTGATGCGCGTGGCCAGTTGCAGCAGGTAATCGGCGCGGGCGAAGGCCAGGCAGGCGAGGCCAGTCATCACTGCGGTGCCGTTCATCAGGGCCAGTGCTTCTTTCGGACGCAATACCAGAGGTGTCCAGCCGAGTTCGCGCTGCACGTCAGCGGACTGTCGACGCTCGCCGCGGAACATCACTTCGCGCTCGCCGGACAAGGTCGCGGCGACATAGGACAGCGGCGTCAGATCGCCGCTGGCGCCGACCGAGCCTTCTTCCGGGATCAGCGGCAGGATGTCCTGTTCGAGAAAGGCATGCAGTCGCTCCAGCAGCTCAACTCGCACCCCGGACACGCCGTGGCACAGCGACTGCAAACGCGCCGCGAGGACTGCGCGAGTGGCTTGGGCGTCGAGCAGTTTGCCCAGCCCGCAGCCGTGAAAGGTATAGAGGTGACGCGGCAGTGCCTCGACGTGGTGCAGCGGCACCGCAACCACGCAGGAATCGCCGTAACCGGTGGTCACGCCGTAAATCACGCCTTCCTTGTCCAGCAGCGAATCGAGGAACCGCGCACCTTTGGCGATGCGCTCACGGTAATCGGCGTCGTTCTGCAACTGCACGGGCGCCTGACGGTTGGCCAGGGCCAGCACGTCTTCGATGCGCAAAGGGCGTTCGCCGAAGGTTACCGGCTCATGGTTTGGCGTGGTCATCGGTCTTCCAGAAAGGGTAAAAGTTGAACCATTGCTGCGGTGCTTCGAGGCAATAGTGACTCAGGCGCTCGGCATAGCGGGTCGCCCACTGATGAATGACCTGCTCGCGGTCGCTGCGCTTCCACACAACGGCGTCGGCGAACGGTTCGAGGGTCAGGCGATAGTGGCCGTCGGGCTGCTTGAGGCACATCAGCAGATTGACCGGGCATTTGAGCAGCCCGGCGAGCAGCCACGGGCCTTGCGGGAACGGCGCCGGATGGCCGAGAAAGTCCACCGTCACACTGCGCCCGCCGTGCAGCGGCACACGGTCGCCGGCAATCGCCAGCCACTCGCCGCGCTCCAGGCGTTCGTGCAGCTGGAGCATGATTACCGGATCGAGTTCGCTGACCTGAATCAGGCGCAGATTGGTCGCCCCGGCCTCGCCCAGCAGGCGATTGAATTGCTCGGCGTGCTTGGTGTGCACCAGCACGTTCATCGTGACCTTTTCACCGAGTTCCGCCAGCGCCCGGCACACTTCGAGATTGCCCAGATGCGCGCCAACCAACAGTTGCCCGCGACTGCCGCGCAACTGTGTACGCAGCAGCGCCGGATCAATGATTTCGATTTGTTCGATCTTCAGTTTGCCGTTCCACACATCGAGCTTGTCGAGCATCGAATCGGCAAACGCCATGAACTGGCGAAACACCCGCCAATGGCTCGGCTGCAAATCACTGCGCGCGTTGAAGTCGGCGAGGCGCTGCTGATACTGCCAGGCACTGCGCCGCGCGGTGCGTCCGAACAGGAAAAAGTACAGGACGATGCCGTACAGCAGGGGACTGAGCAGGCGGCGCCCGAGGAGTTTGGCGGCGAGCGCGGTAAATTTCATCAGCAGGAAACTGCCGCGCTCTTCGCGGTCGGCCCAGTGCTTTTTATCAGTCTCGACGCTCATGTACGCCACCGTCGCCAAAGGATCAGCGGCAAGCGCAGCAACATGCCGAAGAACAGGCGGGTGTGCATGCTCGAGATCAGTACGTTGTCGTGGAACATCCGGAAGTGCGACACGCCATCCAGCGGGTAATGCACGCTGGTTTGCAGCCAGCGCATCGGCTGATTGCGCCACGCCAGACGCACGAGAATGTCGGAGTCGAAATCCATGCGCTTGCCGATCCGCGCCGAGTCGATCAAGGCCAGGGTCGGTGGCAGCGGATACACGCGAAAGCCGCACATCGAGTCGCGTATCTGCAGCGACAGGGTATTGATCCACACCATCACATGCGTCAGATAGCGCGCGTATAAACGGCCCTTGGGCACGCTGGCGTCGTACAGCGGATAACCGCAGATCAGCGCTTGGGGATGAGCGCGGGATTCATCGAGGAAGCGCGCGACGTCGTGCAAGTCGTGCTGACCGTCGGCATCCACCTGCAAGACATGGCTGAAACCCAGTCGCGCCGCTTCGCGCAGGCCAGTCATCACCGCGCCGCCCTTGCCTTGATTGACCGTGAGGCGCACCAGATAAACCTGCTCGCGTTCGGCCAGCGTATCCAGCACCCGCGCGCACGACCGTGTACTCGCGTCGTCCACCAGAATGCACGGCAGACCTTGTGCGAGCAGCGCATCAACCACCATGGTGATTGCAGTTTCGTGGTTGTAGACCGGAATAACAGCGCACGGGTTATGCATGGAATACACCCCCCCTGTGGCGAGGGAGCTTGCTCCCGCTCGAGTGCGAAGCGCTCGCCCTGGATATCGCGCCGGACGACTTTGGGGCTGCTGCGCAACCCAGCGGGAGCAAGCTCCCTCGCCACAGGTTACTCATCAGTTGTCTCCAGCAATATGCGGCCGCTGGAGCAGGTGGCGGTGTCGTTGCGGTAGGTGAAATACAGTTTGCCGCGTGCCGGATCGAAGCGCAGATGCAACTGGATTTCATCGCCGGGGCGTACCAGTTGCTGGAATTTCAGCACTTCCATACCGGCAAACGCGCCGGACAGGTTGAGCAACTGTCGACCAAGATTCAGCGCCCATTCGACCTGCACCACGCCCGGCAGCACCGGGGCTTTGGGGAAATGGCCGCTGAAGTACGCCAGATCTGGCGGAACGCTGAGTTGCAGGTTCCATTCACCATCAGTTTCACTTTGCTCAAGCACTTGCGCCGCTTTAGGTCGCGGCGCCAGCAACAGTGCCTCGACCTCGGACTGCGGCAGTTTGCCCTGAGTGTTCAGCGGCATCTGGCGCAGCAAACGCCAGCGGCGGGGCAGGGCCAGAGCTTCGCAGTGCTGACTCAAGTGGCGGCGCAGGGCTTCGGTCAGGCTGCGGCGGCCGTGCTCGCGCAGGGCAAACAGGCCGGACTCGCTGAGCACCAGCAACGCCCCGAGGGATGCGCGGTTTTCCTGGACCACGCCAAGGCGCGCTTCGGCGACCCAGTCGTGGGCGACCAAGGCGTGTTCGAGCATCGGCAGGGAGATGCGTTTTTCTTCGAGTTTGACGATCCGGTCGAGGCGACCGAGCAGTTCGAAACGACCATCGTGCGCAATGCGTGCAGCATCGGCGGTGTGTTCGATGTGCCCGGCAGGCAGATACGGCGAGGCGATCAGCAGTGCACCGTCGTCGTCCTGAGTGAGCTTGACGTCGGCAAATGGCTGCCAGAGTTGTGCGCCCTGACGCCAGGCGATTCCGCCGGTTTCCGAGCTGCCGAGGATTTCCGTCGGCCACTGGCCCAGACGCTGATGCAGGCTTTGCGCGGCATCCGCCGGCAGCGCGCCGCCGGAGGAAAACACCCGACGCACACTGCTCAAGGCTGGCCAGTCGAGGTTGTCGCCCATGCGCTTGAGCAACGCCGGGCTGGCGACCCAGGCGAAGGCCGGGTATTCGCGGCTGGCGCGTTGCAGGTCTTCGGGGAATGCCAGTTGCTTGCGCACGAACGGGCGCCCGGCGCACAGCGGCCACAGCACGCGGAACAGCAAACCGTAAATATGTTGAGTGGCGACGCTGCCGATGATGCAGGCTTGGCCAAGCTCGGCGCCCCACAGTTGTTCCAGGGCTTCAACTTCATTGGCCAGTTGGCGCAGGGTCTTGTCGATGCGCTTCGGCTCGCCGCTCGAGCCGGAGGTGCACAGGCTGAGTTGGCAGTGGTCGAGATCCAGCTCAGCACCAGCCAATGGTGGCTGCTGAAAATCGCTCAGATGCGCGTCACCGGCCTGATCGGTCAGCCACAGATCGACTTCACCCGACCAGCGCTGGCGCGTTTGCGCTTGCAGGTCGGAAGGCAGCAACACGCTGACACCCGCGCGCCAGGCTCCGAGCAAGGCGACGGCCAGATCGACAGCATCTTCCAGATGCAGTGCCAGACGCCGTACGCCTTGAGCTTGCAGACCAGCGGCCAGACTCAGGGCCTGTTCGCGCAGTTGTGCATGGTCAAGTGCCGGCGCGTCGGTGACCGCGCGCGACGGCAGTGCCTTGAGCAACAGCAGCTCAAGTTTTATCCAGTTCATGGGTGACCTCTTACCCGTTGTCGTATCAGCCATTCAATGGCAAACATCAGGCCGATCAATCCGTAGGAGATCAGGCCTGTGTACAACATCCACCAGTTCAGCGGTGCCCATAGCGTGAGCAGGGCGGCGCACAAACCGTTGCAGAAGAAAAAAATGCTCCAGGCCACGGTGACCTTGCGGCAGTAGCGCACTGCGATAGCTGGCAACTGCGGTTCACGCAGACGCGCCATGCGCTCGACCATCGGCGGGCCGTATTTCAGGCTCAGGCTGAACAGCGCCAACATGAAAGCGCTGATCAGCACCGGGTACCAACGCAGCAACAGCGGGTTGTCGAACAGCGCCAGCAGTACGCAGAACACGATTGCTACAACGGCCATCCACAGACTGCCGGGTTTGCGCTCGCCGGTCAGCGCGCGGGCCAGCCACAGACTGCCGAGCAGCAACCCGAACTGCCACGGCGCGAAGTGCTCCATGCCGAAATACACCGCAAATGGGTACAGCAGCCCGGCCAATAGCAGGCCGAGGCCGATCAGTCGACTCATGCGGCCGGATGAACCAGACGGTAGACCGCCTCGACCACATCGCCGACGGTGCGCACCGATTTGAATTCCTCGGCGGCGATTTTCTTGCCGGTCTGGCGTTTGATGTGGTCGATCAGGTCGACCGCGTCGATGCTGTCGATTTCCAGATCCTGATACAGGTTGGATTCCAGGCTCACACGGGCCGGATCCAGTTCGAACAGCTCGACCAAGGCATCGCGCAGGGTGTTGAAAATATCGTCACGAGTTTGCATGGTCCGGTCTCAAGCTGCCTGTTTTGCCGTGACGAATGCCGCAAGGCTCGCCACGTTGGAGAAATGGTTGCGGGTGTCCTTGGCGTCGGCGTCGATCTTGATGCCGTACTTTTTCTGGATCGCCAGGCCAAGTTCCAATGCATCGACCGAATCCAGGCCAAGCCCTTCGCCGAACAATGTCTGGTCGTCGCCGATGTCGGCGACGCTGATGTCTTCGAGGCCGAGGGCGTCGATGATCAGCAGTTTGATGTCACGGTGCAGATCGCTCATCTTCGGCGAGCTCCTTGATAAAGAATTGATGCAAATAATCGTTGAGCTTGCGCGAGGCCTGCGGTGCAGGGCCTTGCGCGGCAAAGGTCTGTGGGTCTATATCGGCCCCGACCTGAAAACTGAAGTGCACGCGGCGATGCGGGATGCGATACCACGGTTCGGCCTTGGTCAAAGTGGTCGGGCTGACCTTGATCACTACCGGGGTGAGGATTCTCGCACCACGCAGGGCAATGGCCGCAGCGCCCCGATGAAAGGCCGGCGCCTGCCCCGGCTGGGTGCGCGTGCCCTCGGGGAAAATGATCAGGGTCTGGCCGTTTTGCAACGCCTGTGCGGCGCTATCGAGCATGTCCATGCTGCCGTCGTTGCTGATGTATTCGGTGCTGCGCAGCGGGCCACGGGTGAAGGGATTCTCCCACAGGCTTTTCTTCACCACGCAATTGGCGTGGCGCACCAGGCCGATCAGGAACACCACGTCGATCAGCGACGGGTGGTTGGCGATGATCATCTGTCCCGGACGACCCAGCCGCTCGGCACCTTGAATGTCATAAGTCAGCACGCCGGTACGCGCCATGAACCGTACGAAAAACCAGAACAGCCGACTGACCGTCCAGCGTGCCCGCTCGCGATGTTTGCGCGCATCGCCGGGCAGGCAGCCGAGCAGCGGAAACACCAGCACGCGCAGGCACAGACCGCCGAGCCCGAACAGCACGAAGCTTGCGGCAGTGGCCAGCAGGCGCCAGTAGTAGGCGTCGCGGGTTTTCCCGGTCACGGGTTGCGTTGCCAGTTCCATACGCGATTTTTCCAGGCATGTTGGCAGTGGGTTTGCTGGCCGAGCAGGGTTGGCAGCAGATTCAGCGCGTGGGGCCAGTGCGCTTTGGACAGTGCTTCAGGGGTGCTGTTCAGGGTCAGCCGCCAGTCGGTACCGGGGGTCAGCAACAGGCCGAGAGCGTAGGGGAACGGCACGTCGTCGATCCACGCCGAATAAGCTGCGGGCGGTTGTTCCTCGGTGATCACCAACAACACCGCGGGGGCGCCTTCGTTGAGCAGCGCGGCGGCTTCGAGCATGCCGTGTTCCAGGCCGTCGCCAGCCGCGGCGAGGGCGGTCATTTCGCTGGTTTCGCCGCGCATTATCGACCACAGACCAATGATCGCGTTGTGCACCGACAGGCTGAACTGGGTCGGCGACAGTGGTTGTTCGTTGGCCAGATCGCTGAGGATTTCGTAAGTGCGTGGGGTTTCGCCGTGCCGGGAGATGAACACCAGTGGCAGGTCTTTCCGACCGTCGGCTAGTGGCCAGCCGACGCTGAAAGCCATGCGCGCCAGACGGCTGAGACGACGGCGCTGCATGGCCGGGAGGAACGACACATCGGGCGCGGCATCGCTGCTCTGTAGCACGACCGGCTGTCGGCTCCAGGCTTGCCACGCGTCCACGCTGTCGAGCCCGGGGGCCCAGGCGCGCCATTGGGCGATGTTGAAGTTGATCACGGACATTCATCCCGCCCCTGCGGGCTTAAATTGACGCGCTGAGTCGCCCAAGGCGCAGCTGACTGGATCTGGCGCGTGGCGCCGGGTGGCGCATTATCCCGGTGCGACGGGTGTGTAGCAAATGCTGGTTACATTTTGGCCAATGAAATGTACTGAGTGGTTCGTGGGAAAAACTGTCACTTGGCCATTATCCGGATCGCTGAGGGTTTGTCTGTCGGCCAATTCATCGATTGACGGCGGTTTTGGCGCCGCAGACATTGGGATATTTGCGCCTGACTCTGTAGTCCGTGTCGTTGAAGGTAGCGAAGCCATGCCGGGCGCAACTACACTCGGTCATTCTTTGATACACGGAGGTTTTGTCATGCGGCGCGTGGTGTTCAATCAGAAAGGTGGCGTAGGCAAGTCGAGCATTGCCTGCAATCTGGCGGCGGTCAGCGCCAGCGAAGGTTATCGCACGTTGTTGGTGGACCTCGATGCCCAGGCCAATTCCACTCAGTATCTGACCGGCCTCACGGGTAACGACATTCCGATGGGGATTGCCGATTTCTTCAAGCAGACCCTGTCTTCAGGGCCGTTCTCGAAGAAGAATCAGGCGGATATCTACGAAACTCCGTTCGATAACCTGCACATCATCACCGCTACTGCCGAACTGGCCGACTTGCAGCCCAAGCTTGAGGCCAAGCACAAGATCAACAAGCTGCGTAAATTGCTCGACGAACTCTCGGAAGATTACGATCGGATTTACCTCGATACGCCGCCAGCCTTGAATTTCTATGCGGTATCGGCGCTGATTGCCGCAGATCGTGTGTTGATTCCGTTCGACTGCGACAGTTTCTCGCGTCAGGCCCTGTATGGCTTGTTGGCGGAAATCGAAGAGCTGAAGGAAGACCACAATGAAGGCCTCGAAGTCGAAGGCATCGTGGTCAACCAGTTCCAGGCCCGGGCGAGCCTGCCGCAGCAGATTCTTGATGAGTTGATTGCCGAGGGTTTGCCGGTGCTGCCGGTGTATCTCACCAGCTCGGTGCGCATGCGTGAGTCGCATCAGGCGAATACGCCGCTGATCCACCTCGATCCACGGCACAAGCTGACGCAGCAGTTTGTCGAGCTGCACAACCTGCTCGAAGCCTGAATTTCAAGCTACCCCACACCCCCCTGTGGGAGCTAGCAGGCTAGCTCCCACAGGGGGGTGTGTTGTGTCAGATGCCTTGGCTACGCAACCACGCCATCAACTGCGGCAACGGAAATGCCCCACTCTGGCGCGCCACTTCGCGACCGTTCTTGAACAGAATCAAACTCGGAATCGAGCGAATCCCCAACTGCGCCGACAGTTGCTGATTCGCCTCGCTGTCGAGCTTGGCCAGCCGACACTTGCCCGCCAACTGCGCCGCCGCCTGCTCGAACACCGGTGCAAACGACTTGCACGGCCCGCACCAGTCCGCCCACACGTCCACCAATAACGGCAGATCACCCTTGATCTGACTGGCGTAATCGCCTTGCTTGAGTTCGAACGGCTTGCTCAATAGAACCTCAGCCTTGCAGCGCCCGCACTTGGGTGCGTCGCCGAGGCGTTCGGCGGGGATGCGGTTGAGGCCGTTGCAGTGGGGGCAGGGGATCAGGAGTGGGTTGGTCATGATTGGCTCTTGAAGAGGAGGTCTATGCAACTGATGTAGTGACGCAGGAGTGAATTATCAATGTTGCAACTGCTAACAGTTACGCGCGTTGAATTTCCCAATCGATGACTAGGCTGCTAGCGAACTCAATTTTTTGCGCTTGTCGTGAGGATGTCGCTTTGCTTATATCTGCGTGCTACTTTTGTTGCACTAATCAAGAAATTGATAGCCATATTTTTCCGGATCGGAGTGACGTCATGTCCGTAACCTCCAAAATACGTCGTCAGGGCGGTGCCGCTGTCATCACCATTCCGCCGACACTGCTGAAGCTCTTGCACCTCGAAGTCGGGGCGCAGTTGGAATTGAATGTGGTCGATGGTGAGTTGGTCGCACGACCGGTGGCTCCTCCCGCACGCAAGCGTTACAGCCTGTCTGAACTTCTTGAGGGGTCAGAGTCGCTTCAGGTATTGAATGCCCAAACGGCCGAAGCTCGCGAAGGTGATCCTGTTGGTCGGGAGTTGGGTTGATGGTACGCAGGCAACCCCCTCAGCGGGGTGATGTTTATTGGATCGATCCAAATCCGGTGGCGGGGCGGGAAATGATGGATCGACACCGCTTTGTAGTCATTACGCCTCGGGAAATCAACGCTTTGGGCGTCAGCATGACTGTCCCTGTGACCAGCGGTGGAAACTTCAGTCGAAATTCGGGACTTGCCGTTGTTGTTTCTGGCCACGAAACCAACGGCGTTGCAGTTTGCAATCAGGTTCGCAGCTTCGATATCGAAGAGCGTGTACGAGACGGGTCGGCCAAATTCATCGAGCGTCTAGATGATGTCACGATGGCCGACATTGTTGCTCGCGTCGTCAGTGCTATCGATCCGCAGGACTGATTGCTCCTTACGAAGAACAACTAATCTCCAAATGCTTGCCCCACTCCGGAGGCCGCTCGGCGTAGCTGTCCATGCCCGGTTGTTGCTCAAACGGTTTGCTCAGCACTGCGTGCAAGCGCCGAACCTCCGAGTAATCACCTTGCTCCGCCGCATCAATTGCTTTCTGCGCCAGATAGTTGCGCAGGATGTACAGCGGATTTACCGCGTGCATCCGCGCACGACGTGCTTCTTGATCGCTGAGGCCATCGCGCGCAACCCGTGCCAAGTACTGCTCGCCCCAAGCGTCGAAGCCTTTGATATCAACGAAATCATCACGCAGTTGGGCGACTGCCAGCTCGGCTGAATCCTCGCCTAAACGGCGGAAAAACAGCGTGTAATCAACGCCGCTGTTCTGCATCAATTGCAGCAATTGCTCGATGGGTTTCTGATCGTCATCTTCTGCCGTGGTGAAGCCGAGGCGGCGGCGCATCAGGTCGAGGTAGTGCGCTTGATACAGCGGCAGATACAGGCCCAGGGCTTCACGCAGGGCGTCGACGCTGATGAATGGCGTCAGCGCCTGGGCGAGGGCGCTGAGGTTCCACTGTCCGATCGGCACTTGATTGCTGAACGAGTAACGACCCTGATCATCGGAGTGGTTGCAGATGAAATTGGCGTCGAAGTCGTCGAGAAACGCGAACGGACCGAAGTCGAAGGTGATGCCGAGGATCGACATGTTGTCGGTGTTCATCACGCCGTGGCAGAAACCGTACGCCTGCCACTTGGCGATCAGTTCGGCGTTACGCTCAACGATCTCGCGGAACATCGCCAGATAAGGCTCCGGCTGCTCCAGACATTCCGGAAAATGCATCGCCAGCACATGCTCCCCGAGCAGCTTTTGCTGTTCGGGCCGCTTGGTGTAATAGAAATATTCGAAGTGGCCGAAACGGATGTGGCTCGGCGCCAGACGCAGCACCATCGCTGCGCGTTCCTGCTTCTCACGCCAGACAGGAGTGTCGGAGCCGATCACGCAGGCCGCGCGCGAAGAAGGAATGTTCAGCCCGTGCAAGGCTTCAGAAGCGAGAAATTCGCGGATCGACGAACGCAGCACCGCGCGACCATCGCCCATGCGCGAGAACGGCGTCTGCCCTGCGCCCTTGAGGTGCAAGTCCCAATGCTCGCCGGCCTCGTTGTACACCTCGCCCAGCAACAATCCGCGACCATCGCCCAGCTGCGGCGTGTAGCCGCCGAACTGATGCCCGGAATACACCATCGCGCGCGGTTCGGCGTCGGCCCACAATTTGTGGCCGCCGAACAACTCGGCGAATTCCTGGGTATCGGCCACGGCCGGGCCGAGATCGAGCAGCGCCAGTGCGGCGGGGCTGGCGACTACCAGGCGTGGATTGTCGATCGGTTCGGGCAGCACATGGGCCGAGAACGCATCGCCGAGGCGGGCGAAACGATTGTCGAAGGTCAGTTCGTCGAGGGCTTTCACGGGCCGGCTCCAGCAGAATGTCCGGGCATTCTGCTGGGTCTGACCGGGTTAGTCGAGTTTGACCGGCGGCGGCTCTTGCAGCGGTTTCTGCTCGTCGGGCACGGCGACAATGGTTTTGCTTTCGGGTTCGATTGGCACCAACTTGTATTCTTGGCCGTGCAGGTTCTTCAGGTAAACCTCCATCTGGCGGAACGAAATGTTGATGTGCTGCTTCTTGAACTCGCTATTGATGAAGCGGTTGACCTCATCCAGCACCGGGTTGCGGTCGCCCAGATCGCGAACGTGCATGCGCAGTTCGTGGTCGAGGGTGCTTTCGCCAAAGTTGAGGAAGTACACGAGCGGCTCCGGTTCCTTGAGCACGCGCGGGTTTTCCCGGGCGGCCTTGAGCAGCAGCTCCTTGACCAGATCCAGATCGGAACCGTAGTCGACACCCAGTTTGAGGGTGACTCGAGTAACGGTGTCCGTCAGCGACCAGTTGATCAGTTGCCCGGTGATGAACGTTTTGTTCGGGACTATGATGTCCTTGCGGTCGAAGTCGGTGATGGTCGTGGCACGAATGCGGATCTTGCTCACGGTGCCGGACAGGTTGCCGATGGTGATGGTGTCGCCGATGCGCACCGGGCGCTCGAACAGGATCATGATGCCGGAGATGAAGTTCGCGAAAATCTCCTGCATACCGAACCCGAGGCCGACTGACAGCGCCGCCACCAGCCATTGCAACTTGTCCCAACTCACGCCGAGGGTCGACAGGGTCGAGACAAAGCCGATGCCGGCGATCACGTAGGACAGCAACGTTGTGGTCGCATAGGCGCTGCCCTGCGCCAGGTTGAGTTTCGACAGCACGAACACTTCGAGCAGGCCGGGCAAGTTGCGGGCCAGGGCGAAGGTGATGCCGATGATGATCAGCGCCCCGAGCATGTCGCCGATGCTGATCGGCACCATGCTCATGTTGGCGCCGGTGCCGCTGGTGTATTCGTAGAGGGTGATGTTGTCGAGGTACGAGAACACCGAAATCAGATCCGACCAGACCCAGTACAGCGCAGCGATAAAACCGCTGAGCAGCGCCAGACGGATCAGGCGCAGGGATTGTTCGTTGACCTTTTCGATGTCCAGCGTCGGTTCTTCGATGATTGCTTCGCCGTCGCCAGCCTCTTTCGCCGCCTGACGTTTGGCCAGCGCACGCTGGTAAGCCAGGCGCCGCGCCGCAACCGACAGGCCACGCACGAAGGTGGCTTCGATCACCAGCCAGAACATCAGCAGGTACAGCGTGTTGATCAAGCGATCACTGAGCTTGAGCGCGGTGTAGTAGTAGCCAAAGCACACGGCTACGAACAAGGCGATCGGCAGCAGGGTGAACATCACGCCCAATGTCTTGCGGAACAGCGAGGCGTTTTCGTGGGTCGGGCTGCTGATCAGCAAGCGGCTGAGCAACCACGCCATCAGGGCGTAGCAAGTCAACACCACCGGCATACCGAGCACGTCGTCAGCCAAGGCCGCCGGTTGCAACTCGGCGACCGCAACCACGGCTACCAATGCCATGACCACCAGCCCGAGTTTGCGCACCCAGCCTTGCAGGAATTCGACCTGCGGCTTCTCCCAGCGGAAGTGCAATTCAGCAACGCCGCCCGGCGCGAGAATCCGGTACGCGGTGTAGAACACCAGCCACGCCTGGCCCATTTGCAGTAGCGCCGCGCCCATATTGGCGTTCTGCCCACGGGCGTCGATCTGCAACGCCAGACCGCACAGGCCGAGGCCCAGCGCCACCGGCATGGCCAGCAGGATGTTGATCAGAATCGCCTGCGGCGTGTGCCATTGGCTGTCGCGCTTGAAGTGACCGATGTCCTGGTGAACCTTGTTCAGGCGCCCGTACAGACTTTTGCGACGCCATAGCAGCGCGCCGATCAACAGGGCCAGCGGCAGGAACAGTAGCGGGCGCTGAGTCAGACCATCAACCAACTCGCTGAGGCTGGAAGTCCATGGCAACGTATCAACCTGGCGTTTCAGCCGCTCCGGCACGCCGCGCATCCACTCGGTGTCCAGCGGCTTGTTGCTCGGGATCCAGAACATCTGCTCATCGAGGGTCGCGCGCAGGCTCTGCGCGGTGCTCAGCAGTTGTTTCTGATTGAGTTGCAGGGTGATCGATTCATTGAGCATCGCGCTCAATTCGCGGTTCAAGCGTTCCAGCAGGTCGGCACGGGTGTTGGCCAGCTCCAGCAGGCTTTTGCGCAGTTGCGGTGTAATTTGCTCCGGCGGTTGCGTGGCCAGCAGAGTGTCGACGTAGGTGGCCGGATTGCTCAGCAGTTCGCGCTGCTGACTGACGTCGAACTGATACAGACGAATATCAGCGATCTGATCCGCCAGATCGCGGTCAACCTTGAGTCGCGGCAGCGCTTGCTTCTGCTTATAGAGAATTTTCGACAGCAGCAGACTGCCCTTGAGCACGTTGATCTGCTCGTCGAGGGCCGCGTCGCTCTGGGTCACGCTGTCCAGCTGCTGCTTGGTTTGCAGGTTTTGCTGGGTGACTTCGTTGAGGCGGTCGGTGCTTTTCAGCAAGTAATCGGAGAGCTTGAGGTTGGTCGCACTTTCAGTCGCGAGCAGGGCACTACTGCCGGACTTCTGCGCTTCGATCGACTGCTGGGTAACGGTTTCCTGCGACTGGGCCAGACGCTTCTGGTTGATCAGTGTCTGCAGCTCTTGAATCTCGTGGTCGAGGCGCTCGGTTTTTTCCGACAGCAGGTCATGCTGGCTGTTGCCCAGATCCTGCAGTTGGTTGTTGCCGGCCAACTCCTGACGGCGCAGTGGAATCAGCGCATTCAGCGCTGCCAGCTCGGCGTTGAGCAGGTCGCGTTGTTCGCTGCTCACGGCCTTGCCGTTGTCCTTGCCGGACTTGAGGATGTTGTTGATCTGCTGAATGCGCGTCTGGCTGCTGGATATCTCCGCCTGCGCCCGCTCGGGGCGAGTCTGGGCGGTGATGATCAGGCTGTTGGCATCGGCCAGGGCTTTTTGCAGGTCGCTTTGCTGGGTCGAGCGCTCGGTGAGAATCTGCTCGAGCTGCTGAATGTTTTCCTTGGGAAAGCGCTGGGCAATCGGAATCACCGTGCTGGCCTTGAGGCGCGTCAGCTCGCGAGCATTCTCGATGGTTGCCTTCGGCGCGCTGGCCAACTGCTGCTTGAGATCGACCAGCTTCTGCTCGTAGTCACGCTGATTATTGAGCTGGGTCAGCGTGTTTTGCAGAACGGTTTGCAGAGTCTTTTTATCAGCCTCCGGCAGTTTGCTGTCGGCGATCTTGTCCAGGCTGGCCTGTACGGTGGCAGTGGACGGCGGTTCGGCGGCGTACAGCGGGCCGACGGTGAGACTCAGGCCCAGCAGGGCGGCGGCGAAAACGGAGCGCAGGTTAGGCATAGAGACCGGTCGAGCAAGTGAGAGTGGACGCAGTTTAGAGGAAGAGACCGGGGCCCGGGCGACTTCCTTCGGGGAATCTGACGCCGACTTTGCCAATCTTGTTCCCGTCCATGACCGCAACCGTCCAGTGGGTGTTGTTCCACTCGACCTGGTCACCGACGATTGGCGCACCACCCACTTTGTGCGCGATGAACGTGCCCAGGGTCATGTCCGGATCGATGCCTTCGGCCGGCAACCCGTAAAGGGCGGCAACCGCTTTGAGCTGGGCGTCTCCTTCAAGTACGAAATCGCCGAAGAAGCGCAGATCGAGGCCGCGTTGTGGCGCCTGACTGAAGAGTTTTCCGAGGGCTGGCAAGTTGTGTTCATGGCCGATAACACACAGCAAATCATCGACTTCCAGCACCGTACTACCCGACGGATGGAGCAGTTGTTGCCCACGAAACAGTGCCGCGATGCGGGTGCCTTCGGGCATTTTCAGCTCGCGCAGGGGTGAACCGATGCACCATTTCTCGGCGCCGAGGCGATAAACGAACAGCTCCCACTCGCTGGTGACGTGTACTTCCAGCGCCGCGCGCGAGATCGGCGCAGGCTCCGGCGGTACCGTCACCTTCAACAGTTTGGCCACCCATGGCAGGCTCGTGCCCTGTACCAGCAGCGACACCAGCACGATAAAGAATGCCAGGTTGAAGTACAGCTGCGCGTTCGGCAGCCCGGCCATCAGCGGGAACACCGCCAGAATGATCGGTACCGCGCCGCGTAGCCCAACCCAGGAGATGAACGCCTTCTCGCGCCCATGGAACGCCTTGAACGGCAACAACCCGACCATGACCGACAACGGTCGCGCAAACAGGATCATCCACAGCGCCAGACCCAGAGCGGGCAGGGCGATCGGCAGCAGATCATGCGGTGTGACCAGCAGCCCCAGCACGAGGAACATGCCGATCTGCGCCAGCCACGCCATGCCGTCGAGCATGTGCAGGATGCCGTGACGACTGCGCACCGGCCGGTTGCCGATCACCAGACCGCACAGGTAAACCGCGAGGAAACCGCTGCCGTGCAAGGCGTTGGTCAACGCGAACACCACCAGACCGCCGGCAATCACCAGAATCGGATACAGCCCGGCCGCGAGGTTGATGCGGTTGACCAGTTGCAACATCAGCCAGCCGCCACCGAGACCGATCACGCCACCGATACCGAACTCGCGGATCAGGTGCGTCAACAGGCTCCAGTGCAGGCCGGTCTGACCACTGGCGAGCATGTCGATCAGGGTCACGGTGAGGAACACCGCCATCGGGTCGTTGCTACCGGACTCGATTTCCAGAGTGGCAGTTACCCGTTCGTTCAGGCCCTTGCCGCCGAGCAGCGAGAACACCGCGGCGGCGTCGGTCGAGCCGACAATCGCGCCGATCAACAGGCCTTGAATCATGTTCAGGTCGAACAGCCACGCGGCGGCCATGCCGGTCAGGCCGGTGGTGATCAACACCCCGACCGTTGCCAGCGACAAGGCTGGCCACAACGCCACGCGGAAACTTGAAACCCGTGTGCGCAAACCACCGTCGAGCAGGATCACCGCGAGTGCGAGGTTGCCGACCAGATAGGCCGTCGGATAGTTATCGAAAATGATCCCGCCGCCATCGACCCCGGCAGCCATGCCTACCGCGAGGATGATCACCAGAATCGGGATGCCGAGGCGCGAAGAAAGTGAGCTCACCAGAATGCTTGCACCTACCAGCAACGCGCCGATCAAGAACAGGCTGTTGATGGTCGTCGCATTCAAAGGCAGTACTCCAGAAGCGTGGAAACGGGCACAAACTGACCATGCAGTCTGCGTGCCAGCGATTCTAACCTGTTGAAATGTGATGCTGTCAAAAAGGTTTTTGCGTTGGCGCTTTCGAGTGATGGGCTCGGCTGGCTATTGCTGCCCTCACCCTAACCCTCTCCCGGGGGGAGAGGGGACTGACCGCGGTGGATGTTCGAATTACGCCGACGTGAAATACCGCGTCTAACTCAGGCTTGTAAAAAAAATTTCGCGTCGGGCAGAAATCTCTGGAACGCTGAAGATCTGCCCCCTTTCCCCCTCGCCCCCCTGGGGGAGAGGGTTGGGGTGAGGGGGTTAGCCTTTGATCTTAAAGGCTAAACCGCCCAACCATGTTGTTCAGATCCAGCGCCAGTCGCGACAGCTCATTGCTCGCCGCACTGGTCTGATTGGCCCCGGTCGCCGATTGCACCGACAGATCACGAATGTTCACCAGATTGCGATCAACCTCGCGCGCCACCTGCGCCTGCTCTTCAGCGGCACTGGCGATCACCAGGTTGCGCTCGTTGATCTCGACAATCGCCGTGTTGATTGTGTCCAGCGACATGCCGGCGCCACGTGCAATGTTCAACGTCGATTCAGCGCGTTCAGTGCTGTTACGCATCGAATCCACAGCATGCTCGGTACCGCTCTGAATGCTGCCGATCATGCGCTCGATTTCGCTGGTCGACTGCTGCGTGCGATGGGCCAAGGCACGCACTTCGTCAGCTACCACGGCAAACCCACGCCCGGCTTCACCGGCACGTGCAGCTTCGATCGCGGCGTTCAGCGCCAGCAGGTTGGTCTGATCCGCCAAACCGCGAATCACATCCAGCACCTTGCCGATATCACGGGATTCGTTGGCCAGATCGCCGATCAGGCTTGCGGTGCTCTGCACGTCGACACTCATGCGTTCGATGGCGCTGACCGTTTCCTGCACCAGATCGCGACCATCACCGGCCGAAGCGGTAGCGTTTTTCGACGCTTCCGAGGTGCTGACCGCATTGCGCGCCACTTCTTCCACGGCGCTGGTCATTTCGTTGACCGCGGTTGCGGCCTGTTCGATTTCGTTGTTCTGCTGAGTCAGGCCACGGGCGCTTTCGTCGGTGACGCTGTTCAGCTCTTCCGCTGCAGACGCAAGCTGGGTGGCCGAGCCGGAGATGCGCTGCAAGGTGTCGCGCAGTTTCGATTGCATCTTGGCCATGGCCGCCAGCAGACGTCCGGCTTCATCTTCACCATCGACATGGATTGGCTGGGTCAGATTGCCCTCGGCGATGGTTTCCGCGGCCTCAAGGGCCTTGCCGATCGGTCGGGTGATGCTATTGGTCAGCAGCCAGGCAAACAGAATCGTCAGGCCGGTAGCGATCAGCAGCAAACCCACCACCAGATCGAACGACATCGAAAACTGGTCGCTTGCGCCTTGATTGGTCTCGGCAATCTGCTGAGTGTTGATCTCCAGCAGACGCGTCAGCGCGGTGTTCACTGCTTCGGAGTTACTCAGCAAATCGCTGTTGAGCATCTGTCGCAGTTCATCAACCTGATTGTTGCGCGACAAGGATTTCATCCGGTCTTCAAGTTGGCGGTATTGGTCGAGCAACTGGCGATACTGGTCGTACGCCGCGCGTTCCTGCGGGCCATCGATCAGCGGTTCGTAGGCTTTTTGCGCATCGGCGATCTGGCGATTGCGCAAATCGAACAGCTCGATGGTTTTCTGCTGCACGTCCGGTTCACGGTTAATCAGCAAGCGATAGGAAAGCACTCGCAAGCGCAACGTCAGTTGAGTGAATTCATCGATAGCCTTGATCGACGGCACGCTTTCATTGGCGATGTCTTCGCCAGCCGCGCGGATCTTGCTCATCTGGTTCAGGGCAAACACCCCGAGGATCAGCATCAGGCCGCCGATCAGGGCGAAACCGGTGAACGCGCGGGGCGCGATATTCATATTGCGAAGGGACATGGGGCGGATACCGAAGAGGGCCGCATCCATGCGGGCAAATACTGCTGATGGATGACTTATCGGTCTTGAAAACGAACTCTTTAGTCCGTGCGCGTTTTTGTCGCATCCGGGCCGGATCGACGAAGTGCAGGAACCAGATCGGCAGATCACAGTCTTTAACACTCGCAAGAACGGTCCGTCGTCAGGAAAATCAAGGCTTTGCGCCGGTTTATCCCTAGCGTCCACGGCGACTTTTCTTTATCGTACGCGCCCTTTGAAATTGCTTGGAATTCATCATGTTGGAAGCATCCCTCAGCCAATTGGAACAGCTCGTCAGCGACCTGGTGCAACAGAACCAGACCCTTACGCAAACCAACCAGACCCTGTCCACGGAACTGGCCCAGGCCAAGGATGAAAACGAAAGCCTGCAACTCAACCTGATGGAACAGGAAGAAAAACACGGCGCCACCGCCGCGCGCATTCAAGCCCTGGTTGATCGCGTCAACGCCGGTCCGGTCAGCGCATGAACCACGGCACAGCAGGGGTAAAAGTCGTCTCGATTCTCGGGGAGGACTATTCGATCAAGGCACCGGCCGGGGAAGAACAGACCCTGCTGGATGCCGCATTGATGCTCAAGGCTGCATTGGCCGACACCAAACGCAAATACCCGACGCTGATCGGTGATCGTCTGCTGGTGCTGGCGGCGATGAATCTGTGCTCGCAGCAGATCGAAATGAAGAAGCAGCATCAGCTGGAACTCGAGCGTTACCAAGAGCAAGTCAGCGCCACGGTCGAGACCATCGCCAAGACCATCAATCAGGGTTGATGGATTGCGCACAACCAAAGAGTAAGATTGTCGATAGGGTTGTATACAATCGGCACGGCTGTTGCAGTGTTTCAGCCTCTTATTCTTTGGGGGTGCTCCATGCAGTTCTGGCGTCGCAGTATTCAGTGGCAGTTGATCCTCAGCATGGGCACCGCGCTGCTGGTGAGCATTCTGATCGTGGTTGGCATTTATACCCTCGTGGTCAACCGCCTCGCCCAGAGCTATCTGGTCGATCAAGCCCTGCCGTCGAGCATCGAAGCGACGCGCAATGACATCGAACGAATCCTCGTTCAACCGCTCACTGCCGCCAAGGACATCGCCAGCAACAGCATGGTGCGTGACTGGCTGGCCGGAGGTGAAGACGTCGGCAAGACGGCGGGCTTCGTGCAGTATCTGGAAGGCATCCGCGCCGAACACAAAGCCTTCACTGCGCTGATCGTCGGCACTGACTCCAATCATTACTTCACCGAAAAAGGCCTGGATCGCACCCTCAGCCGGTCCAAGCCGGCCGACGCCTGGTTCTATTCTTTCCTCGACAGCAATCAGCCGCGCACCCTGAATATCGACAACGACGGGGCGACTGGTGAACTCGCGTTGTTCATTGATTTGAAGGTCGAGCAGGCCGGTAAAGTAGTCGGTGTGGCCGGGCTTGGGCTGAGCATGAAGGAGCTGTCGGAGCTGATTCACAACTTCAGCTTCGGCGAGCGCGGCAAGGTCTATCTCGTGCGTTCCGACGGTTTGATCCAGGTCCATCCCGAGGCGCAATTCAGTGGCAAGCGCACCTTGAGTGAGCAGGTTGGCGCCGAGGCGTCGCAAGCACTTATGGGCCACAAAAAATCCGCTAACAGCAGCTTCCAGCGCGACGGCGAGGAATTTCTCGCGTTCAGCCTGCCATTGCGCGATCTGGGCTGGACGCTGGTGGCCGAAGTGCCGCAGTCGCAGATCTACGCCGAAGCCCGGCGAGCGATGTGGATGAGCAGCGGGATTGGCCTGGTGGTGGCACTGGTGTGTCTGGCACTGGTGGTCTGGTTGGCTCAGGGATTGGTGCGACCGATTCGTCAGGTAACAGCCGCGCTGGTAGCAATCGGTAGCGGTGGGGGAGATTTGACTCACCGGTTAGATTCCAGTCGCGCCGATGAACTCGGTGATCTTGCGCGAGGCTTCAACCGCTTCCTCGACAGCCAACGCGGGATGATCGCCGAAGTGCTGGCGACCAGCGAACGCTTGCGCATCGCCGTCGTGCAAGTGGCCAAGGTTGTGGATAACACCGCCGAGCGCTCAGGTCGCCAACAGGAAATGACCGACATGGTCGCCACCGCCGTTCACGAGATGGGCCTGACCGTGCAGGAAATCGCCCAGAACGCCGGCAATGCGGCGCTGGCGTCACAGACCGCGCGCGATGAAGCAATGCAAGCGCGCGAAGTGGTCGGCGGCTCGATTCGGCATATTGAAAGCATGTCGGATGAGATTGGCTTGGCGGCTGGCGCGGTGGGTGAGTTGGCGCATCAGGTCGCGTCGATCGATCAGGTGCTGGCGGTGATTCGCGGGATCTCCGAGCAGACCAATCTGTTGGCGCTCAATGCGGCAATTGAAGCAGCGCGGGCCGGGGACATGGGTCGTGGTTTTGCCGTGGTGGCGGATGAAGTGCGCACCTTGGCGCGGCGCACGCAGGCCTCGACTGACGAGATCCAGCAGATGATCGGCAGCCTCAAGCAGGGCGCGGAAAATGCGGTTTCATCGATGCGCACCGGGCAGGCTGCGACGGGTACTGGCGTCGAATCGAGTCAGCGCACCGGGGCATCGTTGACGGCGATTACCGGGCAGGTTGAACGCATCAGCGACATGAACCATCAGGTGGCGACGGCGACGGAAGAGCAGTCGGCGGTGACCGAAGAGATCAACCGCAACGTGCAGGGGATTTCTGATCTGGCGCGTGCGACGGCCGGGGAGGTCAGGGCTTGTCGCGAGGATTGTCAGATGTTGCAGCGGCTGGCGGATGATCTGGCGCGGCAGATGGGTGGGTTCAAACTTGGCTGAATAGTGCGGCGACTGTGCTGACGCCATCGCTGGCAAGCCAGCTCCCACAGGTTTCGCGCTGGACACAAAATGGTGTTCCAACACATACCCTGTGGGAGCTGGCTTGCCAGCGATTGGATTTCAGCAGCACTGAATGACTGTGATCAGAACCACTCATCCTGCATGCTCAGGCACGTATCATCCCGCGCCTCCAGCAACGCCAGCTCATGATGACAACCCGGCACTTCCCACGTCAGAAAATACCGCGCGGCCTGCAACTTGCCCTTATAGAAAGCAGCATCCGCCACATTCCCCCGAGCCAACCCTTCCTCCGCCCGAATTGCCTGCTCCAGCCAGCGCCAGCCAATCACCGTGTGCCCGAACACTTTCAGGTACAGCGCCGAATTCGCCAGGCTGCTGTTGACCTTGCCCTGCGCCAGGTCGGTCAGCAGGCCAATGGTCACGGTCTGCAAACGCGCCACCAGCTTCTCCAGCGGCTCGCGCAATGCGGTTAAGGATTCGTATGCCACGGCGCGCTCGGCGGTGGTGGCGATCAAGCGGATCAACTGCTTCAGCCCAGCACCACCGTTCTGCGCCAGTTTGCGCCCGAGCAAGTCCAGCGACTGAATGCCGTGGGTGCCTTCGTGGATCGGGTTCAAGCGGTTGTCGCGGTAATACTGCTCCACCGGGTATTCGCGGGTATAGCCGTGGCCGCCAAGAATCTGGATCGCCAGTTCGTTGGCCTTGAGGCAGAACTCCGATGGCCAGGATTTGACGATTGGCGTCAGCAGATCCAGCAACTCATGCGCCTGTTTGCGCTCGGCTTCGGATTCCAGTGTCGTGGTGTCATCGAATAACCGCGCCGCGTACAGGCCGAGGTCAAACGCCCCTTCGACGTAGGATTTTTGCGTCAGCAGCATGCGTCTGACATCCGCGTGCTGAATGATCGGCACGGGCGCGGTGCTTGGGTCTTTGCTGTCCGGCACGCGACCTTGCGGACGTTCGCGGGCGTATTCCAGCGAGTACAGGTAACCGGCATAACCGAGCATCACTGCGCCCATGCCGACGCCAATGCGCGCCTCGTTCATCATCTGGAACATGTAACTCAGGCCCTGATGCGGCTTGCCCACCAGATAGCCGACACACTCGCCGTTATCGCCGAAGTTCAGCGCTGTCGAAGTGGTCCCGCGCCAGCCCATCTTGTGGAACAGACCGGCCAGCAACACGTCGTTGCGCTTGCCGAGGCTACCGTCATCGTTGACCAGAAACTTCGGCACGATGAACAGCGAAATCCCTTTCACACCGGCCGGCGCGTCCGGCAGTTTGGCCAGCACCATGTGCACGATGTTTTCCGAGAGCGGGTGATCGCCGCCGGATATGAAGATCTTGTTGCCCTTGAGGCGATAGGTGCCGTCAGACGCAGGCTCGGCGCGTGTACGAATATCCGACAGCGACGAACCCGCGTGTGGTTCGGTCAGGGCCATGGTGCCGAAGAAGCGCCCGTCGATCATCGGTTGCAGGAAGCGCTGCTTCTGCTCGTCAGTGCCGAAGCTTTCGATCAGGTTGGCCGCGCCCATGGTCAGGAACGGGTACGAAGTCGATGCGGCGTTGGCCGATTGGAAATGCGCAAAGCAGGCTTGGGAGAGAAGCGTAGGAAGTTGCATGCCGCCCGCGTCGAAACTTCGCGCGGCGTTGAGGAATCCGGCTTCGAGGAAGGCATCCACCGCCGGTTTGACTTCAGGAATCAGAATCGCCTGACCGTTTTCGTAGCGCGGCTCGTTCTCGTCGCCCTTGCGGTTGTGCGGTGCGAAGTACTTTTCGGCGATGTTACGCGCCGTGCCGATGGCCGCGTCGAAGGTCTCGCGGTTGTGCTCGGCAAACCGCTCACGCCGGGTCAGGCCCTCGGCATCGAGGACTTCGTACAGCTCGAAAGCCAGATTGCGGGAACTGAGCAGCGTCTCGGACATGGCGGCCTACCTTTTTTTGGAATGGACCGAGTCTAGGCTTACCAATAAAGGCTGAACAGGATGATTGATGCTGGTGATAGACAGGCCAAAAAAATGGGCGCCGATGAGGGCGCCCATTTTACTACCGCTGATTGATCGTTGTTAACCGATCGTCATCAGACTGGCATTACCACCCGCCGCAGCAGTGTTAACGCTTAGCGCGCGCTCGATCACCAGACGCTCCAGCGCAATGTTGGTCTCGCCCTGGGACAAGCCCTGAACGCCAACAATCGCACCGGCACGCTTGGCAACCAGCTGGCAAACCGCACGCAACTGGTCGGAATGGCCATGATGCAGAACCGCATCAAACACCACTTCGTCCTTGTTCCAGTCGGAAACCAGTTTGATCCGCGCCTGAATCTCCTTCGGCAAGCGTGCGAACAATGCCTTGCTGATGTCGGACTCCGGCCATACCGCCGAACCGCCTACGGCCAATACCGCAGCCAGTTGCGTCAGCAGATCACCTTCAACGTCCGTCAGGCACAGCACGTGCTCGCGCGGCAGAATTGCGTAGCTGTTCTTCTCACCGGTCGGACCGGCCAGCATGCGGGTGATACCGCTCTGCGATTGCGCAGCGTACTGCACGCACAGGGTGCTCAGGTCGGCAAACTTGTTGCTGTCGGCCCAGGCTTTCAGTGCGGTCAGCGGCTTGCTCATGGCGTCACGCAGACGCACGTCCGGTGCCACGGCAGCATCACCGCGAGCGAAGGATTGTTCGATGGCATCGGTAGGACGCGTCGACAGCAGGCGGAACAGGTACAGCGGGCCACCGGCCTTCGGGCCAGTACCGGACAAGCCTTCGCCGCCGAACGGCTGCACGCCGACCACGGCACCGACGATGTTGCGGTTAACGTACACGTTGCCGGCGTTGACGTTGTCGATGACCTTGGCAATGGTCTCGTCGATACGTGTGTGCACGCCGAGGGTCAGGCCGTAACCGGACGCATTGATCTGTGCGATCAACTGGTCGATCTCTTTACGCTTGTAGCGCACCACGTGCAGCACCGGGCCGAAGATCTCGCGCTGCAATTCGTCGAAGCTTTCCAGCTCGATCAGCGTTGGCATGACGAAGGTGCCGCGTTTGACCTCTTCGCTGTCGGCGATGGCGACCTGGTACACATTGCGACCTTTGTCGCGCATGCCCTGGATATGCTTCTCGATGCCAGCCTTGGCTTCGGCGTCGATCACCGGGCCGATGTCCACGTTCAGACGCTCCGGGTTACCGAGGCGCGATTCAGCCATCGCGCCCTTGAGCATTTCGATGACGCGATCAGCGGAATCTTCCTGCAGGCATAGAACCCGCAGCGCCGAGCAACGTTGACCGGCGCTGTCGAAGGCCGACGAAACCACGTCGATCACAACTTGCTCGGTCAGTGCCGAGGAGTCGACGATCATCGCGTTCTGGCCACCGGTTTCGGCGATCAGCGGAATCGGACGACCCTGGTTGTCGAGGCGACCGGCAATGTTGCGTTGCAGCAAGCGCGCAACTTCGGTGGAGCCGGTGAACATCACGCCTTTGACGCGCTCATCACCCACCAGACCGGCGCCGACGGTTTCACCGCGACCCGGCAGCAGTTGCAGCACGCCTTCGGGAATCCCGGCTTCGAGCAGCAAACGCACGGCTTGCGCAGCGACCAGTGGAGTCTGTTCGGCCGGTTTGGCCAGGACCGGGTTACCGGCGGCCAGTGCGGCGGCGACTTGACCGCTGAAGATTGCCAGCGGGAAGTTCCACGGGCTGATACACACCACCGGACCCAGTGGGCGGTGGGCGTCGTTGCTGAAATCGTTGCGCGCCTGCACTGCGTAGTAACGCAGGAAGTCGACGGCTTCGCGGACTTCGGCGATGGCGTTGGCGAAGGTTTTACCGGCTTCACGCGCCAGCAGGCCCATCAGCGGCTGGATCTCGCCTTCCATCAGATCAGCAGCGCGTTCCAGAATCGCAGCGCGCTCGGCTGGCGGAGTGGCCTGCCAGATCGGTGCAGCGTTCAGTGCACATTGGATCGCATTGTCGACGTCTTCGACCGTGGCCTCTTGTACGTGACCGACCACATCACGAAGATCTGACGGGTTCAGCACGGGGGCCGCAGGTTCGTTGCTGGAAGCGCAGCCAAGCATCGGCGCAGCTTTCCAGTTGTTGTGCGCGGTGGCCAGCAGGGCGCAGGACAAGGATGCCAGACGATGTTCGTTGGCCATGTCGATGCCGCTGGAGTTGGCGCGCTCGGAACCGTACAGGTCACGCGGCAGCGGGATACGCGGGTGCGGCAGGCCGAAGCCACCTTCCACGGTCGCCATCTGCTCGATCTGAGCTACCGGATCGGCTACCAATTCCTGAATTGAAATCGACTGGTCGGCGATGCGGTTGACGAACGAAGTGTTGGCGCCGTTTTCCAGCAAACGGCGTACGAGATACGCCAGCAGGGTTTCGTGGGTGCCGACCGGAGCGTACACGCGGCACGGACGGTTCAGCTTGCCTTCGGAAACTTTGCCTACAACCTGCTCGTAGAGCGGTTCGCCCATGCCGTGCAGGCACTGGAATTCGTACTGGCCGGGGTAATAGTTCTGACCGGCAATGTGGTAAATCGCCGACAGGGTGTGAGCGTTGTGCGTGGCGAATTGCGGGTAGATGACTTCCGGCACCGACAGCAGTTTGCGTGCGCAAGCGATGTAGGAAACGTCGGTGTACACCTTGCGGGTGTAGACCGGATAGCCTTCCAGGCCTTCGACCTGGGCGCGCTTGATTTCGCTGTCCCAATACGCGCCTTTTACCAGACGGATCATCAGACGATGACGGCTGCGGCGTGCCAGATCGATCACGTAGTCGATCACGTACGGGCAACGCTTCTGGTAAGCCTGAATCACGAAACCGATGCCATTCCAGCCAGTCAGTTGCGGTTCGAAGCACAGGCGCTCGAGCAGATCCAGCGACAGTTCGAGACGGTCGGCTTCTTCGGCGTCGATGTTCAGGCCGATGTCGTATTGCTTGGCCAGCAAGGTCAGCGACAGCAGGCGCGGGTACAACTCGTCCATCACGCGTTCGTACTGGGCGCGGCTGTAGCGCGGGTGCAGTGCGGACAGCTTGATCGAAATGCCCGGGCCTTCATAAATCCCACGACCGTGGGAGGCTTTGCCGATCGAGTGAATGGCTTGTTCGTACGAAGCGAGGTACTTCTGCGCGTCGTGTTCGGTCAGCGCCGCTTCACCGAGCATGTCGTAGGAATAACGGAAGCCCTTGGCTTCGAACTTGCTCGCGTTGGCCAGCGCTTCGGCGATGGTTTCGCCGGTGACGAACTGCTCGCCCATCAGGCGCATGGCCATGTCGACGCCCTTGCGGATCATCGGCTCGCCGCTCTTGCCGATGATGCGGCTCAGCGACGAAGTCAGGCCGGCTTCGTTATGGGTGGCGACCAGTTTTCCGGTCAGCAACAAGCCCCAAGTGGCAGCGTTGACGAACAGCGAAGGGCTGTTGCCCAGGTGCGGATGCCAGTTGCCGGTGCTGATCTTGTCGCGGATCAGTGCATCGCGGGTGCCCTTGTCCGGGATGCGCAACAGCGCTTCGGCCAGGCACATCAGCGCCACGCCTTCCTGAGACGACAGGGAAAATTCCTGCAGCAGACCCTGAACAATGCCTGCACGACCGCCGGCACTTTTCTGGTTACGCAGTTTTTCTGCGATGGAGGCGGCGAGTTTGTTGGTGGCTTCGGCCATCGCTGCAGGCAAACGCGCCTG
The DNA here is from genome assembly GCF_049896625.1 of Pseudomonas sp. TWP3-1. NCBI lineage: Bacteria > Pseudomonadati > Pseudomonadota > Gammaproteobacteria > Pseudomonadales > Pseudomonadaceae > Pseudomonas > Pseudomonas sp. TWP3-1. Next base: position 80,190 of record NZ_JAFCUQ010000002.1, on the reverse strand, counting down.
CTCGATCAGCATCGGCACCACTTCCGGCTCCGGGCGACGGTAAGCGGCAGTGATCGAGGCACGCAGTACCGATTGCGGCAGGATGCTTTCAGCGAATTCGAGGAAGCACTGGTGCGCGTGATCGTTGTGCACTTCGCCCGCCTCGTCGGCGTCCTTGGCGGTCAAACCGTTCAGCTCGGTCAGGGTTGCACCACCCTCGAGTTTTTCCAGGTAATTGAAAATTGCCTGTTTGATCAGCCAGTGCGGCGTGCGATCAATCGAGGTCGCGGCAGCCTTCAGGCGCTCGCGGGTCGGGTCGTCAAGTTTGACCCCAAGGGTGGTGGTAGCCATATTTTTATCCTCATAGGTGCCACAGTTGCGTGGCAGCAGCTGGCGGCAAGATTAGCCGTGCGCTGAAAGAGGTGCAACCGGGTGCAACCCTTTTTTGTCGGAAAGTTCTGCAGCTCGTCAGGAATTAATTTCTGGTACGAAAGTGCCGCCCCTGCTTGGTGCTTTTGCTTCTAGCAAAGCGCCATGACTGCGCTAAAAGGGAGCAAAAAACGACCTTTGTCAGATATTTCCGACTAGGTGCAACTTATTCTCGTGAAAGTGGTTGCACCTCATTTCATTTGTTGCATAGCATTCGCGCCCAAGGTGCAACCGGGCTATCCCTCTCGCACCGGCTGATGGCTTTCCTGGGGAAACATCAGTCTTAAACGCGCGGTATCCCGGATCGTCTGTCAAACGTCGTCGTTTGCGAGCGGTTCACCACCGCCGCTACATAAAAACAATGCCAGGGCGTAACTCAATGAGCGTAAGCAATCCAACACTGATCACATTCGTGATCTACATCGCAGCAATGGTGCTGATCGGCTTGATGGCCTATCGCTCCACCAACAACCTTTCTGACTATATTCTGGGCGGTCGCAGCCTGGGCAGCGTCGTTACCGCGCTGTCTGCCGGTGCCTCCGACATGAGTGGCTGGTTGCTGATGGGCCTGCCGGGCGCCATCTATATGTCCGGTCTGTCCGAAAGCTGGATCGCCATCGGTCTGGTCGTCGGTGCCTACCTCAACTGGCTGTTCGTTGCCGGTCGTCTGCGTGTGCAGACCGAGCACAACGGCGACGCATTGACCCTGCCGGATTACTTTGCCAGCCGTTTCGAAGATAAAAGCGGTCTGCTGCGGATCATTTCGGCGGTTGTGATTCTGGTGTTCTTCACCATTTACTGCGCTTCCGGCATCGTGGCTGGCGCCCGTCTGTTCGAAAGTACCTTCGGCATGTCCTACGAGACTGCGCTGTGGGCCGGTGCTGCGGCGACGATTGCTTACACCTTTATCGGCGGTTTCCTGGCCGTGAGCTGGACCGACACCGTACAAGCCACCCTGATGATTTTCGCGCTGATTCTGACGCCGATCATCGTCCTGCTGGCTACCGGCGGCGTCGATACCACATTCCTGGCGATCGAAGCACAGGACCCAAGCAACTTCGACATGCTCAAAGGCACTACTTTCATCGGCATCGTTTCGCTGATGGGCTGGGGTCTGGGCTACTTCGGTCAACCGCATATCCTGGCGCGTTTCATGGCCGCGGATTCGGTGAAATCGATTGCCAAGGCACGTCGCATCTCCATGACCTGGATGATCCTGTGCCTGGCTGGCACCGTAGCTGTAGGCTTTTTCGGTATCGCTTACTTCTCGGCGCACCCGGAAGTTGCAGGTCCGGTGACCGAAAACCCTGAGCGCGTGTTCATCGAACTGGCCAAGCTCCTGTTCAACCCATGGATTGCCGGTGTCTTGCTGTCGGCCATTCTGGCTGCGGTCATGAGCACCCTGAGCTGCCAACTGCTGGTGTGCTCGAGCGCCCTGACTGAAGACTTCTACAAAACCTTCCTGCGCAAAACCGCCTCCCAGGTCGAGTTGGTCTGGGTCGGTCGCGCCATGGTGCTGCTGGTAGCACTGATCGCTATCGCATTGGCGTCCAACCCGGAAAACCGTGTCCTCGGTCTGGTCAGCTACGCGTGGGCTGGTTTCGGCGCGGCGTTCGGCCCGGTCGTGTTGATCTCGGTCATCTGGAAAAAAATGACCCGCGACGGCGCACTGGCCGGCATCCTCGTCGGCGCGATCACCGTTGTGGTCTGGAAGCACTTCGAACTGCTGGGTCTGTACGAAATCATCCCGGGCTTCATCTTCGCCAGCCTGGCGATCTACTTCGTCAGCAAACTGGGCCAGCCGACTGCCGGCATGGTGCAGCGCTTCGACGCGGCGGAAAAAGATTACAACCTGAACAAGTGATCGCGCTGAGCTAACGCTCAAAGCTTTTACTGACAAGAAAACGGCCCGTTTCCTACTGGAGGCGGGCCGTTTTTTATTGTGTACGATTTCTGATCAACGCTGGAGCTCCCACAAGGTTCTGCGATATTTCTGACGGACGTGTCTGTAGTTGAATGCGCTGATTCACGCAGGACAATTCGAAGTTTTTAGTAGGGCAAATCTGATTTTTCAGTCACCTAACCTGCACCCCTTGCCCCTCATGCAGAATCGCCCGCCTTCATTCTGCAGAGAGACATCGGATGTTCGCGCCTGCCAATCAACCGCGTTTCACGTTGACCGTCGAAGGTGCTCAGTTTGACCTCAAAGTCCTTGAGTTCACGGGCAAGGAAGCCATCAGCCAACCTTTTCGTTTCGACCTTGAACTGGTCAGCGAGCGGCCGGACCTCGATCTGGAAAGCCTGCTGCACTGTCAGGCGTTTCTGAGTTTCGACCAGGAAGGTTCTGGTATCCATGGTCAGATTTATCAAGTCGGGCAGGGCGATTCCGGTAAGCGCCTGACCCGCTACCACGTCAGCCTGGTTCCGCGTCTGGCCTATCTCGGGCACCGCATCAATCAGCGGATTTTTCAGCACCAGAGCGTGCCGCAGATCGTGGCGCAGATTCTCAAGGACCACGCGATCCTGCGTGACGCCTTCGAGTTTCGCCTCGGCAGCGACTACCCGGCGCGCGAGTATTGCGTGCAGTACGCCGAGAGCGATCTGGCGTTCATTCAGCGCCTGTGTGTCGAGGTCGGCATTCACTTCCACTTCCAGCACAGCAGCGATGGTCACATGCTGGTGTTCGGCGACGATCAAACCGTATTCCCGCGTCTGGCCGAGCCGACCCTGTATCTGCCGGGCAGCGGCATGGCTGCTGCGGCGCCGGCGATCAAGCGCTTCACGGTTCGGGTCGAGACCCGCACCAGCGTGGTCACCCGACGCGACTACAACTTCGAAAAGCCGCGTCTGCTGATGGAAAGTCGAGTCGATGGCGAGCAGCGTCCGGTGCTGGAGGACTACCACTTCCCCGGCCAATTCAACGAGCGCGAAACTGGTAAACAATTGGCGCAACGCAGCTTTGAGCGACATGTCGCCGACTACCGTCAGGCCGAGGGCCGTAGCGATCAATCCGCTTTGGTCAGCGGACATTTTCTGCAACTGACCGAGCATCCGCGCCAGGACTTGAACGACCTGTGGCTGCTCACCGCCATCGAGCATCGTGGGCGACAGCCGCAAGTGCTCGAGGAATCGGTCACCAGCGACGGGGAAGAATTCCGTGGTTACCGTAATACCTTTCTCGCCACGCCGTGGGCCGTGTTCTTCCGCCCGCCACTCGGCCCGGAAAAACCGCGCATGCTCGGCTATCAACCGGCCGTGGTCACCGGCCCGAAAGACAGTGAAATCCACTGCGACGAGTACGGTCGGGTCAAGGTGCAGCTGGCCTGGGATCGCGACGGCGAACTCAATGAACATTCCAGTTGCTGGTTGCGTGTCGCAACGGGTTGGGCGCACGACCGCTACGGCAGCGTGCTGATTCCACGGGTCGGCATGGAAGTGTTGGTCGGCTTCATCGACGCCGATGCCGACAAACCGCTGGTCATGGGTTGCCTGCCAAACGCCGCAACCCCGGTGCCGCTGGATCTGCCAGCCGACAAAACCCGGAGTATTTTCCGCAGCCAGAGCAGTCCCGGCGGCGGCGGGTACAACGAATTGCGTATCGAGGATCGCAAGGGCGCCGAGGAAATCTACCTGCGCGCCCAGCGCAACTGGACGCAGCACGTGTTGAACGATCAACAAGTGCAGATCGACAACCAGCGCAGCATCGTCGTCACCGGCCTCGCCAAACATGAATTGAAAGCCGACGAACAACGCATCACCCACGGTCAGCGTCAGACCGAAGTGAAGCAGGACGATCACCTCACGGTAACCGGCGACCGGCACATCCGCGTGAACAGTCAGGCGCTTAGCGCCAGTGGGCAATTCCACGTCAGCGCCGGTCAGCAAGTGGTGATCGACGGCGGCGCCAGCGCGACGATTCAGGCGGGTGGGCAGTGGATCAACATCGGCCCCGGCGGAATCTTCAGTAGTGTGCCGATCGTTGTCGGCGGTGCGCCAATGACGGCCATGAGCGCGGCACCGACAGTGCCGGGTTTGCCGGAAAAACTGCTGGCTGCGCCGGCCGCGATGCTGACTGCCGCGCAAATCATGAGCCTGAAAGGCGATGCGCCGTTTTGTGAAGAGTGTGAGCGTTGCAAGGAGGGTGTCTGTGCAGCCTGATCAATGGTTGAAGAACGAACCGCTGAAATCGGCGGAACAATTGTTTGCGATTTTCAGCAGCGCCAGTGGAGCAAATCCCCTGAAAGCTTGGCCATTGGCTGCGCAGATGCCGAAGCCAGTCTGGGCGGACACGATTTACAGCGAGTGGGATGCAGTCATGCCCTACGTGGGAATTGTCGCCACCGACAGTGAGTTTCTGGATTGGGTGGCGACGACGGAGTCTCGCGATTGGGGTTGGCTGGCGGTTTCGTCGGCGAGTCTTGAAGTGGTGGTCGAGCATTTTCGCAGCCTCACTCAGGTGTTGATGCCCGACGGTAAATCGGTGTTTTTCCGGTTTTGGGATGGGCGGTTTTTGCTGCCGATCTTGCAGTCAGAAGATGTGGATGCGAGCAAGTTATTGCCGGTGATTTCACATGCTTTGATCAATGCTCAAGCGCTGGAGATTGGCGGCAGAGCGCAGGCTTCGGGCCGGGTTTTTCCTTGGTGGCAGGTGCCGGAAAAGCTCTTGGCGGAGTTCGGTGATGAGGCGCGGATCGCCAATGCCTTGCAGTGGTTGAGCGAGGAGCATCCAGCATTGTTCGAGGCGTTTTCCGACAATGTTTTGCGCAGCAAGGTTGTCAGGTTTTTTGCGGTTGCGGCGTCGGACGAATCGTCGGATTCAGCGTTGCTGGACTACTTGCGGGACGAGTCAGAATGAAATTTCCGGGCGAAGCTGTCGGAAGTTTCCTGCGAGTTGCGGCGGCTTGCGTGAACTGGTGGGCGCGGGGTGGGAGGGATAGTCTTTTGGCTGTCACCGCAAATTCGGTGACAGGGCGTGGAAGCCCTTTTATTGTTAGGCGCAGCAAGCTGTACCAGTCAGGCGTTTTTATCGTTTGAGTTTTATGGTGGCTGTGCGCGGGGCGCTCTCGAGTGCGCCGGGTGCCTAACGTTCCGGTCTTCCACACCTGCGTACAGCCGCCACCTAATGCGTGGAAGTAAAAGTTGGCGGCTCCTCTTCTTACGTTAGGAGTCAAACCAGTGAAAACATTGAAACCCGATCCACCCTACGAAAAAATCATCCCCCATCCGAACAACCGCTTCATGGCCTTGACCGGCAATTGCAGCGACATGCCCGCATTGTTCGTCGACACCCACGTCCCGCTCGACATCCTGATGGACGCCGCCAACTACCGCATCCGCGCGGTGATTCAGGTGCTGGAAAACATGTGCATGCGCGGCTCGGTCGAGTGCGACTCCGTCATCCTGAGCGACTTCGCCCAGCTCTGCGTGATCCCGTTGCGTGATGGGTGTGATGTGCTGGATGTGATCGGCAAACGCTTGCGGGGCTGATGAGAACACTTTGTGGCGAGCGGATATCTCCACTCGCCACCGGGTTCCATCGTGACCGATTCACCTTCAGGGGATTTTTGTCACCGCAGTTATGCGGTTTCCCCTGAGGCTATGGGTGATCGTATAGCTGACTTTGTCGCCGACGGCGACTTGAAGTGATGTATGCGTCTCTGCACACGAGTTCCCACCACCATCGTCGGGCGTTACTTCGATTGCGAAAGCCCAATTCATCCCTTTATCTTCCAAGAGTGGGTTGAAAGTTGAGAAGTCGGTTATTGAAGCAACGGTGCCGGTTCCCGTTGTGGTGGTAATAGGCATAGGCATTTGTGAGTACCTTTTCGAGAGTGATTGAGACTGCCCGAGCGTTGACGACTAGTCGTTCAGTCGACTGATTAAGCGTCGTTTTCCGGCGATATGGATACTGTCAAAGTTGACAGGTATGGGGTGTAAATCATTGAAAAAGGTTGCCGCTTGTCTGAAACCGGTCAGCGTTCGGCATCAATAAGGTTTGCCGGGATGAGCTTATTCATTACTGAACCCAGACCAAAACCAAGCCCAGTGGGTAGCTCGTCCTATTTGGAAATGTAAGGGTCTTGGGTCTTGATGAAGCTGTCGAAGGCTTTGGAGTTGTAGACCTCAAGGCATGCGTGGAAGACGACTTTCTGATTTGAGTATTTGCTGGCCGAGTGCGTCTGTTCGTAGGCTGCGAGGACGTAAGCCCTGGTTTGTCCGTAGGGATCGTGCAGGTCTTGCAGCGTGTCTTCATTCTGCAGGACTGTGTGCATGCCTTTGCCCATGAAGGAATAGGCTCCGGCGGACAGGCTGATGTCTTTTTTCAGTTCGGATGGTTCGGGGAAGGGCGCCAGGATGCATTGGCTCAAGCCGTAGTTTTTCAGGGTTTGGCGGGCTTGTTCGGTGTGGTTTTCGTTGGCGTGGGTTTGGGCTGATGTGAGTAGGCACGCTAAGGGAATGATCAGGCGGTGCATGTTTTTTGACTTCCTGTCTGGATTGTTCGGCCAGTGTAAGGCTTTCGATCGTGGCCCTCACCCTAGCCCTCTCCCAGAGGTAGAGGGGACCGACCGAGGTGTTTGGGAGACCTACGCCGACCTGCGGCTTCGATGGTGAACTTGGCTTGGCCAAGCCTGAGGTCGCGGTGATTTTTCAGGTCGATGTAAGCCGGGGGATCAACTCGGTCAGTCCCCTCTCCCTTTGGGAGAGGGTTAGGGTGAGGGGCTCCTCGAGGATGTACGCGGTAGCAAGACTGGCCACTCAGCCCCCAACCCCTGACTTGCCGCGCGGTAAAAGGTAAACTTCCCGCCCTGCGCAGGAGCAATCATGAATTATCGTCACGCCTTCCATGCCGGCAATCACGCCGATGTGTTCAAACACCTGACTCTGACCCGCCTGTTCGCCCTGATGGCGCGCAAGGAGCAGCCGTTTGCCTATCTCGACAGTCACGCCGGTATCGGTCTGTATGACTTGCAGGGCGATCAGGCCAACCGTACCGGCGAGTACCTGGAAGGCATCGCGCGCTTGTGGGATCAACCGGATCTGCCGGCGCTGACCGCTGATTACATGCAGGTGCTGCACGAGATGAATCCGGATGGTCAGTTGCGCTATTACCCGGGTTCGCCGGAGCTGGCGCGGCGTCTGACGCGGCCGCAGGATCGGGTGATGCTCAACGAGAAGCACCCGGAAGACGGCGTGCTGCTCAAGGACAACATGGCCGGTGATCGCCGGGTCAAAGTGCAGTTGGGCGAGGGCTGGCATGTCGCGCGGGCGATGTTGCCGGTGCAGGAGAAGCGCGCGGTGATGTTGATCGATCCGCCGTTCGAGCAGCTCGATGAAATGCAGCGTTGTGCAGCATCGATGAAAGAGGCAATTGGCCGGATGCGCCAAACCGTGGCGGCGATCTGGTATCCGGTGAAGGATCAGCGTGCGCTGCGGCGTTTTTATCAGGATCTGGCCGGCACTGGCGCGCCGAAACTGTTGCGGGTCGAGCTGCTGGTGCATCCGCTGGATACGCCGAACAGTCTGAACGGTTCAGGAATGGCGATTGCCAATCCGCCGTGGGGGCTGGAGGAAGAATTGCGTGAGCTGTTGCCGTGGTTGTCCAAAAAACTTGGGCAGACGCAGGGCGGTTGGCAGATGGATTGGTTGATTGCTGAGAGTTGATCAACAGAATCTGTGGCGAGGGAGCTTGCTCCCGCTCGGCTGCGAAGCAGTCGTAAAGCCGGAGATGCGGTTCTTCCTGAAAGAATGCATGTACCGATTTTGGGGCCGCTTCGCGACCCAGCGGGAGCAAGCTCCCTCGCCACAGTTTTAGGTCAATTCCCCGCTAGGCTCGGTGGCATGCACACGCCCGTGCCGCCAATCCCGCAGTAACCTTCCGGATTTTTCGCCAGATACTGCTGGTGATATGTCTCGGCGAAATACACGGTCGGCGCCTGCTCGATCTCGGTGCTGATTTCACCCAGGCCAGCCTTGCTCAGTTCAGCCTGATAGGTTTCTTTGCTCTTCAAAGCCGCGTCCAGTTGCTGCGGCGAGGTCGCGTAGATCACCGAACGGTACTGGCTGCCGATGTCATTGCCCTGACGCATGCCCTGCGTCGGGTTGTGCAGTTCCCAGAACATCGCCAACAGCGCTTCGTAGCTGAGCTTGTCCTTGTCGAACACCACCAGCACCACTTCAGCATGACCCGTCAGGCCCGAGCAGACTTCTTCGTAAGTCGGGTTCGGTGTGAAGCCGCCGGCGTAACCGACCACGGTGCTGACCACGCCTTCGCGCTGCCAGAAGCGGCGTTCCGCGCCCCAGAAACAACCCAGACCGAAAATCGCAAAATCCACGTCTTGAAAGAACGGGCCGAGCAGCGGCGTGTCTGTGAAAACGAAATGATTTTCCGGCAGGGTCATCGCGGTTTCGCGGCCAGGCAGAGCTTGATCTTTAGTCGGGAGCACGTTTTTGTTCACCAGAATTTCCGAGCGCAGAACCATGATCAGTCCTCTCAGTCAGGTTGAATGTAAAAAATCAGACCGCCAGTGTGCCGAATGATGCCCGATTTCGCACTATTCAAATGTGCGGCGCAAATTCAGAGGCAGAGCGGGCCGCGCGGGTAGCGTTTGAGTGCCTGGATCAGCTCGGCGCCGGGGATCGGCCGGTCGAACAGGTAGCCCTGGCCGACATCGCAACGGTGACGGCGCAGGAATGCCAACTGTTCGGCGGTCTCGATGCCTTCGGCCACAACCTTGAGTTTCAGGTTGTGCGCCATGGCGATCACGGCGGAGGTGATTTCCATGTCGTCCTGGTTGTCCGGGATTTCGTGGATGAAGCTGCGATCGATCTTGATGATGTCGATCGGGAATTTTTTCAGATAGCTGAGCGACGAGTAACCAGTGCCGAAGTCGTCCATCGCCAGGGTCAGACCGAGACGTTTGAGCTGATCGAGCTGCAAGTGCGTGTCTTCGGTGGCTTCCAGCAGCAGGCCTTCGGTCAGCTCCAGCTCGAGCAGATTGGCCGGCAGCGCTTCTTCCTTGAGGATATTGGCGATAGAGGCGACCAGGTCCGGATCGGAGAACTGCTTGGGCGACAGGTTGATCGCCACTTGCAGATTGCCCAGCCCGGCCGCAGTCAGCGCTTTGCTCATGCGGCACGCCTGACGCGCGATCCACTTGCCGATCGGGATGATCAGACCGGTTTCTTCGGCGACGCTGATGAACTGATCCGGGCGGATCATGCCGCGCTCCGGGTGGTTCCAGCGCAACAGCGCTTCCATGCCCAATAGGCGGCCGCTGCGCAAACACAGCTTCGGCTGATAGAACACATCCAGCTCGTTCTGGGTCAGGGCGCGGCGCAGGTTGTTCTCGACGAACAGCTTGTAGCTGGCCTCGGCGTTCAGCGCTTCGGTGAACACTTGCACCTGATGTTTGCCGTTGGCCTTGGCCTTGTGCAGGGCCAGACCGGCGTTGCGCATCAACGTTTGCGGGTCGCGCCCGTGCAGCGGCGCACACGCCAGGCCGACCGAGCCGGTGACGCTGATCAACTGGTTGTCGACGAACATCGGTTTGTCGAGGGTCGCCAGCAATTGATTGGCAATCTGCTGACCCGTCACAAGGTCGGTGTCGTCCAGCAGCACGGCAAATTCGTTACTGGCGAAGCGCGCCAGACTGCCGCTCGGGCTGAGGCTGTTGCGCAGACGCCGCGCCAGACTGATCAGCAATTTGTCGCCAGTCTGATGGCCGAGGCTATCGTTGATCCGCTTGAAATTATCGATGTCCACCAGCAGCAGGCTGATCGGCGAATCGCTGTCGCGGGCGAAGCGTTCGTCCAGATTGCGGATGAACGCTGGCCGGTTGCCGAGGTTGGTCAGGTTATCGGTGTACGCCAGACGTTCGATGCGCTGCTGCGCGAGTTTGGTATGGGTGATGTCTTCGTAGATGCCGATGTAATGCGTCAGCTCGCGGTTGTCACCGTAGACCTTGGAGATCGACAGCTGACCCCAGTACGGTTCGAGGTTTTTGCGGCGGCTCTTGAATTCGCCCTGCCAACTGTTGCTCTTGGCCAGCGCCGAAGGCGCGTCGAACAGCAATTCGCTGAGGTTTTCCAGTGCCGGCAGCTCCGACAGACGCTGGCCGTGGACTTCGTCTGTGGTGTATTGAGTGATCGCGGTGAAGCTTGGGTTGACGTACTCGACCACGCCGTCGCAGTTGACCAGCAAAAACGCGTTGGCGCTTTGCTCGACCGCACGCTGGAACAGGTGCAGGGCGCTGGTGGCGGTGCGGCGGTTGTGGTTGTTGATGACTTGCGCGAACTGGTCGGCCAGCTCGCCGGCGAAGGCGATTTCGTCGGACTGCCAGGCGCGAGTGGCGCCGGTTTGTTCCAGGCACAGCACACCGACCACTTGGCCGTCGACGCGGATGCTCGCATCGAGCATGGCGTTGACGTCGCGCGGGCGCAGGGCTTCGGCCATTTCCCGGGTACGCGGGTCGCGCATCGCGTTGTGGGCGTCGATGGCGCGGCTGCTGTGCAGTGCGTCCAGGTAGTCGGGGAAGCCGCTGACGTCGATCACGTCCGGCAGAATGTATTCCTGCGTGGCGCGATGATAGGCCGAGATCGGAATCAGGCGCTGATCTTCAAGATTCCACAGGCTGGCGCAGTCGATTTCGTAGATGTCGCAGGCGCAGCGGGTGATCAGTTCGGCGGCTTCCTGCAGCGAGTTGTGGCTGCTGTAGCGCTGACGGGCCAAGAGCAGGATCAGATCCTGTTGCGCGCGCACGCGCTCCAGATGTTGCAACTGTTCCTGCTGGGCGCGCTGGTTGAGTTCGAGGGCGATTTGCAGGCGCGAATTCTGCGTTTCCAGATCCAGCGAGGGTGGCGCTGGCGCAGCATCGAACACCGCATCGACCACCATCAGGTAACCGCGCAGCAAATGACGATTGTGTTGTTTGTAGGCTTCGCCCAGTTCCAGCACATTCAGTGCGCCGGCCGGGGTGTGCAGGGTGTAGCGCGCCATGTAATGCGGGCTGGCGGCGAGTTGCTGCTGGATGGCGTCGTGCAATTGATAACGCGCTTCCGGCTCCATCAGACTCGCGTAGGGCGAACCGACCAGAGCGCATAGCTCAACCGCCGGCTGACCAAACTGACGCTCGCAGTTGGGGTCGAGAAACAGCATCGCCCAGCTCGCCTCATTCAAGCGCTCGAAACGCAGCATGCCGAGCCGCGAAGGCACGGGCAACTGCGTCACTACCTCGGCCACCATACGGCTGGCGGCATCGGGCTGGCTCTTCATTGAGGGAACTCGCTTGGATATATGCTGAACGCGCCGGGCTCTCGCCCTCATTACTCTTGCCTGCGGCAAGGTTGCATCATTGCGGCACTGACTGACAAGAGTGATGAAGGCCAAGTGCTATAAGAATGTGTCGGCTGCGTTCGGGTTTTCTCCAGCGGTTGGCTGAAATCAGCGAAACATGCTTCGATCTCGCACGATTCAGCGCAGATCTATCTTGATTGATTGCAGCTGTTTTCCATCGCGATCATGGTAGTTCACGCGGATCTGCCCGGCATCGACCAGCATGTGGGCAAAATTGTCCTGACTCACCACTGCGCTGGTCAGCTCATGCCGATAGTCACCGTCGGCCGTTAGCGCCAAAGGCTGATCGAGGATAAATGTCGAGGCTTTGGCGTAGGGCAGCAACTTGCTGTTGTGCAGCGGCGAGGAAACGATGGTATGGACTTCGAAGTTCGGGTCTGCGCTGTGGGTCAGGCGCGAGGTCAGTGAGCCATGCACATCGCCGGAGATGAACACTACGTTCTTCAGTCGATGGGTACGAATCACTTCCAGCAGGCGCAAGCGTTGCGCGGGAAAGCTCTTCCACGCGTCATCGCCGTGGAGTTTGCGATCCGGATAAAACATCACACTGGTGACTACAAACTTGACCCGTGCCGGGCTTTCGATCAGCCATTGGCACAGCGCTTGCTCCTGTTCTTCGTCCAGAATCCGGCGGTCATCTTGCGCCAAGTTGCGCCGGGTGCGACTGTCAGTGACAAACCATTCGATATCTCCATCGCTGAACTGATACCAATAGTTTTTTAATACCTGGTCAACTTGTCCGTTGGAAGTAACCGCGCAGGCCGGACTGTGACTGGCTTGATATATCTCATAAGCCGTCATTGCGTTACGGAACAACGAAGCGTCGGACTTGTGGGCATTGACCGGCCAGTTATCTTCTATCTCATGATCATCGAGAATCATGTAAGTTGGCGTGCCGGACATCAAGCGTTGAATGTTGGGCTGGGAGAACGCTGCGCGGTACTTTTTAAGAATTTCGTTATATTCCCGATCCGGCGCAATCAGGTTCAGATCGTCTACGTAGATCTGGTCGCCGGTCATCATGATCGCGCTGACTGGTGGCTGGGCGCCTTCAATCAATTGGCCGATGGATGAAAAAATACGGTCGCCCAAGTGCGGCAGTGACGGGATTCCCGCCGTCAGACGCAGGTAGCGGCACGAGCCGAGGATATAAGCGCGCGGTTGCGTGATCGCAGTGGCGCGGGTGCGCAGGCGATAAACCTCGCGAGGCCATTGCAGCGGCAGCTCCATCACGCTGTCCACAGTGTGGGTCGGACTCATCGGGCTAAACCAGCCTGCCTGGTATTCGTAGTCGGTGTCGGCGGTTAATTTGTCGAGCAGGATAACGGCTGACATGTCGCGCAGTAACTCAAGTTTTGCGAACGGGGCTTTCAGCCACTGTTGCGTTCCGGATACCCGGTAACGAATTCCACCGAACACTGCGGTATTTAATTGAAACTCACCGCGTATAAAAATTCGCGATTGATTAGTTGTGGTGTGGCCAATAATCGGGCCGACGGTGGGCTTGAGCATGTTCGAATCCATTCGAATTGATATAAGTTAAAGTTACAGTTTCCCAACTATTGTCGGCGGTAACTTAGTTGCGCCAAGGTTAGTTGTGTGCGCATGAAAAATATCGACGCGAAGGGGACTTGGGCTGTGGCCGAATTCAGCACAGCTTGTGGGAAAAATTCGATCGGTCTTTATTACAGGCAAAAAAAGCCCCGCCAAACTGGCGGGGTTGAGGTGCGAGCGTGTGGCGCTCGAAAACGTGGAACGCGATTGGCCCTCCGTTGCCGGAGGGCCGATCGGCTTACAGCAGGATCGTACGAATGTCCGCCAGCAGGCTGCTCAGACGCTGAGTGAAGCGTGCGGCAGCCGCGCCGTTGATCACACGGTGATCGTAAGACAGCGACAGCGGCAGCATCAGTTTCGGCTGGAAGGCTTTGCCGTCCCAGACTGGCTGGATGGTTGCCTTGGAAACACCGAGGATCGCCACTTCCGGCGCGTTGACGATCGGCGTGAAGCCGGTGCCGCCAATGTGGCCGAGGCTGGAAATGGTGAAGCAGGCGCCTTGCATGTCGTCAGCGGTGAGCTTCTTGTCGCGGGCCTTTGCAGCCAGCGCAGCAGCCTCAGCCGCAAGCTGCAGCAGGCTTTTCTGATCGACGTTCTTGATCACCGGTACCAGCAGGCCATCCGGCGTGTCGACGGCGAAGCCGATGTTCACGTATTTCTTGCGGATGATCGCTTTGCCGCTTGGCGCCAGCGAACTGTTGAAGTCCGGCAGTTCCTTGAGCATATGCGCGCAAGACTTGAGCAGCAGCGGCAGGATGGTCAGCTTGACGCCAGCCTTCTCTGCAACGGCTTTCTGCGCGATACGGAACGCTTCCAATTCGGTGATATCAGCCGAATCGAACTGCGTTACGTGCGGAATGTTCAGCCAGCTGCGGTGCAGACTCGACGCGCCGATCTGCATCAGACGAGTCATCGGCACTTCTTCGATTTCGCCGAAACGGCTGAAGTCGACGACCGGAATCGGCGGGATGCCTGCGCCACCGGTTGCGCCGGCAGCAGCGGCCGGTGCTTCCTTGGCCTTCTGCATCATGGCCTTGACGTAAGCCTGCACGTCTTCTTTCAAGATGCGACCGTGTGGACCGCTTGCGCCGACAGCGTTCAGCTCAACGCCGAACTCACGCGCCAGTTGACGCACGGCTGGGCCGGCGTGAACTTTGGCGCCTGGCTTGGCAGGAGCAGCAACCGCAGCGGAAGCCGCAGGTGCGGCGGCAGCAGGAGCAGCAGCGGCTGGCGCAGGTGCGCTCGGTGCAGCCGCGGCAGGTGCCGGAGCAGCAGCCGGAGCGGCGCCTTTGACTTTCAGTTTCAGAATCAGGTCGCCGGTGCCGACTTCGTCATCCAGTTTGACGGAAATGCTTTCCACCACGCCGGCGGCAGGCGATGGAATTTCCATGCTGGCCTTGTCGGATTCCAGGGTGATCAGCGACTGATCGGCTGTCACGCTGTCGCCAGCCTTGACCAGAACTTCGATGATCTTGGCTTTGCCAGCCGAACCGATGTCCGGGACGTGGATGTCCTGAACGCTGTCGGCAACCGGTGCAGCAGGCGCGGCAGCTTGAGCCGGCGCGGCAGCAGCAGCCGGAGCAGCAGCCTGAGCCGGAGCGGCCGCAGCAGGCGCCGCAGCACCCGCCACTTCCAGATCCAGAATCAGGTCGCCAGTGCCGACTTCATCGTTGAGCTTGACGCTGATGGCCTTGATCACGCCAGCGGCTGGCGATGGAATTTCCATGCTGGCCTTGTCGGATTCAAGAGTGATCAGCGATTGATCAGCTGCGACGGTGTCGCCGACCTTGACCTGAATCTCGATGATCTGTGCCTTGCCGGCCGAGCCGATGTCCGGCACGTGCACTTGCTGAACCGAAGCGGTAGCAGGTGCAGCAGCAGGCGCGGCCGGTGCAGGTGCAGCAGCCGGAGCTGCTTCCGCCTTGGCCGCCGGAGCCGCTTCAGCGGCGCCCTCGACTTCCAGTTCAAGCAGTTCGTCGCCTTCTTTCAGGCGATCGCCCAGCTTCACTTTCAGGCTCTTGACGATACCGGCCTTCGGGGCCGGCACTTCCATGCTGGCCTTGTCCGATTCCAGGGTCAGGATGCTCTGGTCGGCTTCGATACGGTCGCCGACCTTCACAAACAATTCGATTACTTCACCTTCACCGCTGCCGATGTCAGGTACGCGAATGAGTTCGCTCACAGGGGTTCTCCTCAGCAGTCCAGTGGGTTGCGTTTTTCCGGGTCGATGCCGAACTTGACGATGGCTTCAGCCACCACCTTAGGTTCGATATCACCACGGTCAGCCAGTGCTTCCAGGGCTGCCAACACCACGAAATGACGGTCAACTTCGAAGAAATGACGCAGTTTCTTGCGGCTGTCGCTGCGGCCGTAGCCGTCGGTGCCCAGGACTTTGAATTCCTTGGACGGTACCCACTGACGAATCTGCTCGGCGAACAGTTTCATGTAGTCGGTGGAGGCGATGACCGGACCTTTACGGCCGTTCAGGCACTCTTCGACGTAGCTCAGCTGCGGCTTCTGGCCCGGGTGCAGACGGTTGCTGCGTTCAACGGCAAGGCCGTCGCGACGCAGTTCGTTGAAGCTGGTAACGCTCCATACGTCGGCACCGATGTTGAACTCTTCACGCAGGATCTTCGCTGCTTCACGCACTTCACGCAGGATGGTGCCGGAGCCCATCAGTTGCACGTGGTGCGCGGCTTCGCGGGTGTCTTCTTCCAGCAGATACATGCCTTTCTTGATGCCTTCTTCGGCACCGGCCGGCATGGCTGGCTGCTGGTACGACTCGTTCATCACGGTGATGTAGTAGAAGACGTCCTGTTGCTCTTCGGTCATCTTCTTCATGCCGTCCTGAATGATCACCGCCAGCTCGTAGCCGTAGGTCGGATCATAGGTGCGGCAGTTCGGGATGGTCGCGGCCAGCATGTGGCTGTGACCGTCTTCGTGTTGCAGGCCTTCACCGTTCAGGGTGGTACGGCCGGCGGTGCCGCCGATCAGGAAACCACGGGTACGGCTGTCGCCAGCGGCCCATGCCAGATCGCCAATGCGCTGGAAGCCGAACATCGAGTAGAAGATGTAGAACGGCAGCATTGGCTGGTTGTGGCTGGAGTACGAAGTACCGGCAGCGATGAAGGAGCTCATGGCGCCCGCTTCGTTGATGCCTTCTTCGAGAATCTGGCCCTTCTTGTCTTCCTTGTAGAACATCACCTGGTCTTTATCGACTGGCTCGTAGAGCTGGCCGACGGAGGAGTAAATGCCCAACTGACGGAACATGCCTTCCATACCGAAGGTACGGGCTTCGTCCGGGATGATCGGTACGATGCGCTGGCCGATTTCCTTGTCCTTGACCAGTTGCGCGAGAATCCGCACGAAAGCCATGGTGGTGGAAATTTCACGGTCGCCCGAACCGTCGAGGATAGCCTTGAGGGTATCCAGTGGCGGCGTCGGGATGTTGAAGCTCTTGGCGCGGCGCTGTGGCACGAAACCGCCGAGGGCCGTGCGGCGCTCGCTCAGATAGCGAGCTTCTGCGCTGCCGACTTCCGGCTTGAAGAACGGCAGGTTTTCCAGCTCCTCATCCTTGACCGGGATGTCGAAACGATCACGGAACAACTTCAGGCTGTCGACATCGACTTTCTTGGTGTTGTGCGCAGTGTTTTTCGCTTCGCCGGCACCGGTGCCATAACCCTTGATGGTCTTGGCCAGGATGACGGTCGGTTGTTCTTTGTGGTTGACCGCTTCGTGGTACGCCGCGTAGACCTTGTACGGGTCGTGGCCGCCACGGTTGAGTTTCCAGATCTCGTCGTCGGACAGATCAGCAACCATCGCCTTGAGTTCTGGCGTGTTGAAGAAATGTTCACGGACGAACGCGCCGTCTTTGGCTTTGTAGTTCTGGTACTCGCCGTCGATGACTTCGTCCATGCGACGTTGCAGGATACCGTCGACGTCTTTGGCCAGCAGAGGGTCCCAGAAACGGCCCCAGATGACTTTGGTCACGTTCCATTGAGCACCACGGAACACGCCTTCGAGTTCCTGGATGATCTTGCCGTTGCCGCGAACCGGGCCGTCGAGGCGCTGCAGGTTGCAGTTGATGACGAAGATCAGGTTGTCGAGCTTCTCGCGGCCGGCCAGGGAGATTGCACCCAGCGATTCCGGCTCGTCGCACTCGCCATCACCGAGGAAGCACCAGACTTTCTGCTTGCCTTCAGGGATGAAACCACGGGCTTCGAGGTACTTCATGAAGCGTGCCTGGTAGATCGCCTGGATCGGGCCCAGACCCATCGAAACGGTCGGGAACTGCCAGAAATCAGGCATCAGCCATGGGTGCGGGTAGGACGACAGACCATTGCCATCAACTTCCTGACGGAAGTTGTTCATCTGGTCTTCGGTGATGCGGCCTTCCATGAATGCACGGGCGTAAACGCCTGGCGAGGTGTGGCCCTGGAAGTAGATCAGGTCGCCGCCGTGTTCTTCGGTCGGGGCCTGGAAGAAGTAGTTGAAGCCGATGTCATACAGGGTCGCACTGGAAGCGAAGCTGGAGATGTGACCGCCCAGGTCAGAATCTTTCAGGTTCGTGCGCATTACCATGGCCATCGCGTTCCAGCGCACCAACGAGCGAATGCGGCGTTCCATGAACAGGTCGCCAGGCATGCGTGCTTCGTGGGTAACGGGGATGGTGTTGCGGTAAGGCGTGGTGATGGCGTACGGGAGTTGCGAACCGCTGCGGGTTGCTAGCTCACCCATACGGGTCATCAGATAATGAGCGCGGTCTTCGCCTTCTTTATCGAGAACCGATTCCAGGGCGTCCAGCCATTCCTGGGTTTCGACGGGATCGAGGTCTTGCATGGCTTGCTCCAGGGCGGAAAGGCTTCCAGAATCGGTTGCCTGAGTTTGCGACTGGCCTTGTGGGCAGACGATTTAAAATTCTTGGATTGCCGACTGGTTGTTCCGGCGGCGTGTAGTTTTACTACAAATCTTCCGGCATTTCAGCCTTTCGCATGTATAGACGAGTAGTAAAACTACAGATGAAAGGCTTCTGGCCTCCAACTGCGTTGTGAGAATAATCGTTAAGGTTGGTCGTTTTCCATCCGCAAAAGGTGAAAGATTGATGCTGGCTGCCAAAGAAGAAGAAAAATCAGCTATTTCTAACTTTTGTTCGACAGTCCATCGCGTAGCGGGTTTCCGCCATTCACTACAAGCGGCCATTTACACGCCGATCAAGGATAGACCATGACCCTGCCCGTGCTTGCCGAACTGCCCGCCATTCTCCTGCCATTGGTCAGCCGATCTGCGCAGTCGTTCCACGCGGCGGTTTCCGCGCTGGACGACGATCATGGCTTCGCATTGTGGACGCCTGAGCGCTGGGCGCAATTCGAGCGTGTCACCGCTGCGAGCGATTTCGTGATTGAACAGAGTGTTCGTGACCCTTTGATGTTGCTCGCGCTGGTGCAGTCCGGCGAACTTGACCGGCCGTTCGCGCCCGGTGAGTTGTGCGGCCAGATCGCTGCTGCGGTGAGTGCCGCGCAGACCGAAGACGAACTCGGTCGCGTCCTGCGCCGTCAGCGCGCCCGGCATCAGGTGCGGATCATCTGGCGCGACCTGACGCGCCAGGCCGATCTGGTGCAGACCTGCCGTGATCTCTCGGACATGGCCGACGCCAGCATCGATCAAGCCTATAAGTGGTTGTACAGCCGCCATTGCCAGCAATTCGGCACACCGACCGGCCGCCGCAGCGGTGAGCCACAGCAAATGGTCATCCTCGGCATGGGCAAGCTCGGCGCGGTCGAGCTGAATCTTTCTTCGGATATCGACCTGATTTTCGCCTACCCCGAGGGTGGCGAAACCGTCGGCGTCAAACGTGCGCTGGATAATCAGGAATTCTTCATTCGTCTCGGCCAGCGCCTGATCAAAGCGCTCGATCCGATCACCGTCGATGGCTTTGTATTCCGCGTCGACATGCGCCTGCGGCCGTACGGGTCTTCCGGTGCGCTGGTGTTGAGCTTCAACGCGCTGGAGCAGTATTACCAGGATCAAGGGCGCGACTGGGAACGCTACGCGATGATCAAGTCGCGGGTGGTGGCCGGTGATCAAGTCGCCGGTGCGCAGTTGCAAGAGATGCTGCGACCGTTCGTTTATCGGCGCTATCTGGACTTCTCGGCTATCGAAGCACTGCGCACCATGAAGCAATTGATCCAGCAGGAAGTGCGGCGCAAAGGCATGGCCGACAACATCAAGCTGGGTTCTGGCGGCATTCGTGAAGTTGAATTCATCGCCCAAGCGTTCCAGTTGATCCACGGCGGACGCGATCTGAGTCTGCAACAGCGTCCGCTATTAAAGGTATTGAGCACGCTGGAGGGGCAGGGTTATCTGCCGCCGGCGGTGATCAGCGAGTTGCGCGAAGGTTACGAGTTTCTGCGTTACACCGAACACGCGATTCAGGCGATTGCTGACCGGCAGACGCAAATGCTGCCGGACGGCGCGCAGGATCAGGCGCGTATCGCTTTCATGCTCGGCTTCGACAGCTGGGATGCGTTCCACGAAAAACTGATGTTCTGGCGCGGGCGCGTGGCCTGGCACTTCGCTCAGGTGATCGCTGATCCCGACGAGGAACAAGGCACCGAAAGCGAAGTGGTGGTCGGCGGCGAATGGCTGCCGCTGTGGGAAGAAGCGCAGGACGAAGGGGCCGCTTGCCGACAACTGGAGGAGGGCGGTTTCGCTGATGCGAGCAAGGCGCTGAAAGCGTTGGCGGGCCTGCGCGGCAGTCCGCAATTGCGCGCGATGCAGCGGCTGGGGCGTGAGCGTCTCGATGCGTTTATCCCGCGTCTGCTTGCTCAAGCGGTTGAGCATGACAACCCGGATCTGGTGCTCGAGCGCGTGTTGCCGCTGGTCGAAGCGGTCGCGCGGCGTTCGGCTTACCTGGTGCTGCTCACGGAAAACCCCGGTGCGCTACGGCGTTTGCTGACGCTGTGTGCGGCCAGTCCGTGGATCGCCGAACAAATCACTCGCTTCCCGCTGCTGCTCGATGAGTTGCTCAATGAAGGTCGGCTGTTCAAGCCACCATTGGCGCCGGAACTGGCCGCCGAGTTGCGCGAACGCCTGACGCGGATTCCCGAAGACGACCTCGAACAACAGATGGAAGCGCTGCGCCATTTCAAACTGGCGCACCGTTTGCGCGTCGCCGCGTCGGAAATCGCCGGCAGCCTGCCGTTGATGAAAGTCAGCGATTACCTGACCTGGCTCGCCGAAGCGATACTCGAGCAAGTGCTGGCCTTGGCCTGGCGTCAGACCGTGGCCAAGTACGGCACGCCGCTGCGCACCGACGGCACCTTGTGCGACCCCGGCTTCATCATTGTCGGTTACGGCAAAGTCGGCGGTCTGGAGTTGGGGCATGGTTCGGATCTGGACCTGGTGTTTATCCACGATGGCGATCCGCAGGCGGAAACCGACGGGGCCAAGCCTATCGACGGCGCGCAGTTCTTCACGCGTCTGGGGCAGCGGATCATTCACTTGCTGACGGCGCAGACCAACTCCGGGCAGTTGTATGAAGTGGACATGCGTCTGCGCCCGTCCGGGGCGTCCGGGTTGCTGGTGAGTTCGCTCGGCGCGTTTGCGCGCTATCAGGAAAACGAAGCGTGGACCTGGGAACATCAGGCGCTGGTGCGGGCGCGGGTGCTGGTCGGCAGTCAGGATGTCGGCCAGGCGTTCGAGAAGGTTCGCGCGCAAGTGTTGGGCAAGGCGCGCGATCTGGCCAAGCTGCAACAGGAGGTCAGCGAGATGCGCGCCAAGATGCGCGGCAACCTCGGTAGCAAGAGCACCGCTGCCGGTACGGCGGCGAACGCCTTCGAGGCCACGGCGCCGTTCGACCTCAAGCAGGATGCCGGAGGTATCGTCGATATTGAATTTATGGTGCAATACGCGGCCCTGGCGTGGTCGCAGACCCACCCGGCGTTACTGCGCTGGAGCGACAATATCCGCATTCTGGAAGAGCTGGAACACGAAGGGCTGATGCCTGCCGAAGATGCCAGTCTGTTGCGCGAGGCCTACAAAGCCTACCGCTCCGCCGCGCACCGACAGGCCTTGCAGAAGGATCCCGGGGTAATACCGGGCGACCAGTTCGCGGACGAACGGCGCCAGGTAATGCGAATCTGGCGTGAGCTGGGGCTAAGCTGATTTTCGCGGCGGGGAGGCATTGGCCTCCCCGGTTCGTTTTTGGAAACCACATGAATATTCTGATCGTTGGGCCCAGTTGGGTCGGTGACATGGTGATGGCGCAGACACTGTTTCAGTGTCTCAAGCAACGCCACCCGCAGTGCGAGATCGACGTACTGGCCCCCGAGTGGAGCCGGCCGATCCTCGAGCGCATGCCTGAAGTGCGCAAGGCCTTGAGCTTCCCGCTCGGCCACGGCGCGCTGGAACTGGCGACGCGTCGACGCATCGGCAAGTCCCTGCGCGGCCAGTATGACCAGGCGATTCTGCTGCCGAACTCGCTGAAATCGGCGCTGGTGCCGTTCTTCGCCGGTATCCCCAAACGCACCGGCTGGCGCGGCGAATTCCGTTACGGCTTGCTGAATGACGTGCGCACCCTCGACAAAGAGCGCTATCCGCTGATGATCGAACGCTTCATGGCATTGGCGTATGAGCCGAACGCCGAGCTGCCGAAACCGTATCCGCGTCCAAGCCTGCAAATCGATCCGGTGAGCCGCGAGGCCGCGCTGGCCAAGTTCGGTCTGAGCCTCGACCGTCCGGTGTTGGCCCTGTGTCCCGGCGCCGAGTTTGGTATTTCCAAGCGCTGGCCGTCCGAGCATTACGCCAAGGTTGCCGAAGCGCGCATTCGCGAGGGTTGGCAGGTGTGGCTGTTCGGTTCGAAGAACGATCACGCGGTTGGTGAAGAAATCCGCGCGCGGCTGATTCCTGGCTTGCGTGAAGAATCGGTCAACCTCAGTGGCGATACATCGATGGCCGAGGCGATCGATCTGCTGTCCTGCGCCGACGCGGTAGTCTCCAACGACTCCGGGCTGATGCACGTTGCCGCTGCGCTGAATCGTCCGTTGGTGGCGGTCTACGGTTCGACTTCGCCGGGCTTCACCCCGCCGCTGGCCGAGCACGTCGAGATCGTGCGCCTGGGTCTCGATTGCAGCCCGTGCTTCGAGCGCACTTGCCGTTTCGGCCATTACAACTGCCTGCGCCAGCTGATGCCGGACGCGGTCAACGAAGCCTTGCAGCGTTTGCAGGGCTCTGTGGTCGAGGTTCAATAGTTTGCGCATATTGCTGATCAAGACTTCATCGCTGGGCGACGTGATTCACGCGTTGCCGGCGCTGACCGACGCCGCCCGGGCCATTCCCGGAATCAAGTTCGACTGGGTGGTGGAAGAAGGCTTCGCCGAGATTCCGACCTGGCACCCGGCCGTGGGCAAAGTGATTCCGGTGGCGATCCGCCGCTGGCGCAAGAACCTCTGGAAAACCATCACCAGCGGCGAGTGGAAGCGCTTCAAGCAAGCGGTACGCGCGCAGAAATATGACTTGGTAATCGACGCCCAGGGCCTGCTGAAAAGCGCCTGGCTGACGCGCTACGTCAAAGCCCCGGTGGCCGGTCTGGATAAAGGCTCGGCGCGGGAGCCAATCGCTGCGCGGTTCTACGACCGCAAACTGGCAGTGGCGCGTGGTCAGCACGCGGTTGAACGTGTGCGTCAGTTGTTCGCCATTGCCTTGGGCTATGACTTGCCGAAAGGCTTGGGCGATTACGGCCTCAACGTCGAACCTCTGGTCGAGTTGCCACGCAAGAGTGCCTACGTGGTGTTCCTGCACGGCACCACGTGGGACACCAAACACTGGCCGGAAGCCTACTGGCGCGAGCTGACCGAACGCGTCGGCTACCTCGGCGTCGGCATCAAGTTGCCGTGGGGCAATCCGCTGGAGAAGGCCCGCGCCGACCGCATCGCTGCCGGTTTCAAACACGCCGAAGTGCTGCCGAAACTCAATCTGGCCGGGGTCGGTAAAGTCTTGGCCGGCGCGCAGGCTTGCGTGGCGGTGGACACCGGTCTGGGCCACTTGGCTGCTGCGCTGGATGTGCCGACGATTTCCCTGTTCGGCCCGACCAATCCGGGCCTGACCGGCGCCTATGGCAAGCTGCAGATTCATCTCGGCAGTGACTTACCGTGCGCGCCGTGCCTGCAAAAGAAATGTACGTATCAACCGACCACGCAGGATGCCAGTCAGTTTGACCTGAAACGCGAGTGGCCTCTGTGCTTCACGCGTCTGAATCCCGAGCGTGTCGCCAGCCGTCTGAGCAGGTTGTTAATGGCTGAGGAGCTGCGCTGATGCAATTGGCTTTTGTCCTGTACAAATATTTCCCGTTCGGTGGTCTGCAGCGCGATTTCATGCGCATCGCCCTCGAATGCCAACAGCGCGGCCACAAGATTCGCGTCTACACGCTGATCTGGGAGGGCGACGTGCCGCCCGGTTTCGAAGTGCTGGTGGCGCCGGTCAAGGCGTTCTTCAATCACCGCCGTAACGAAAAACTCAGCGCGTGGATGGAGGCTGATCTGGCCAAGCGTCCGGTGGATCGTCTGATCGGCTTCAACAAGATGCCGGGACTGGACGTGTATTACGCCGCCGACGGCTGCTTCGAAGACAAGGCACAGAATCTGCGTAACTCGCTGTACCGTCGCTGGGGCCGCTACCGGCATTTCGCCGAGTACGAGCGCGCGGTGTTCGCCAAAGACGCGAAGACCGAAGTGCTGATGATTTCCGAAGTGCAGCAGCCGCTGTTCATCAAGCATTACGACACGCCGCTGGAACGCTTCCATTTGCTGCCGCCGGGCATCGCTCAGGATCGTCGCCGTCCAGCGGATGCCGACGAGATTCGTGCCGGGTTCCGTGCCGAATTCAATCTGAAAGACGACGAGCTGCTGCTGGTGCAGATCGGCTCCGGGTTCAAGACCAAAGGCGTTGATCGCAGCCTCAAAGCACTGGCCGCGCTGCCTGCTGAACTGAAGAAACGCACCCGGCTGTTTGTAATCGGCCAGGATGACCCCAAATTGTTCCAGATGCAGAGCGCCACGCTGGGGCTCGGCGATAACGTGACGTTCCTCAAGGGCCGTAGCGATATCCCGCGTTTTCTGCTCGGCGCCGATCTGTTGATCCACCCGGCGTACAACGAAAACACCGGTACCGTGCTGCTCGAAGCGCTGGTCGCCGGGTTGCCGGTACTGGTCAGCGCGGTCTGCGGTTACGCCCATTACATCGCCGAGGCCGACGCCGGGCGAGTGCTGGACGAACCGTTCGATCAGGCACAGCTCACGCAATACCTGAGCGAAATGCTGCACGACGACGCTGCACGGGCGGCCTGGAGCCGCAACGGTCTGGCTTTTGCCGAGACGGCCGACCTCTACAGCATGCCGCAGCACGCGGCCGATGTGATTCTGGCGGAGCACGCTTAAATGAAGTTGATGCTGGCTGAACCGTTCAAGAGCCTCTGGGCTGGCCGCGATCCGTTCGCGGAAGTCGAGGGCTTGCAGGGCGAGGTGTACCGCGAGCTGGAAGCTCGGCGGACTTTGCGCACGGAAGTCGACGGCAACGGATTTTTCGTCAAGATCCACCGGGGCATTGGCTGGGGCGAAATCTTCAAAAATCTGCTGACCGCCAAGCTGCCGGTGCTCGGCGCGGGCCAGGAGTGGAAGGCGATCCAGCGTTTGCAGGAAGTCGGCGTGCCGACCATGACCGCCGTTGCATACGGCGAGAAGGGCAGCAACCCGGCGGATCAGCATTCGTTCATTGTCACCGAAGAACTGGCACCGACCGTCAGCCTCGAAGACTTCAGCATCGACTGGATCAAGCAGCCGCCGCAGCCGAAACTCAAGCGCGCACTGATCGCCGAAGTCGCACGCATGACCGGCATGATGCACCGCGCCGGGGTCAACCATCGCGACTGCTACATCTGCCACTTCCTGCTGCACACCGACAAACCGGTGACGGCTGAAGACTTCAAGCTTTCGGTGATCGACCTGCACCGTGCCCAGACCCGCACGAAGATCACACAGCGCTGGCGCAACAAGGATCTGGCCGCGCTGTACTTTTCCGCGCTGGACATCGGTCTGACTCGCCGCGACAAACTGCGTTTTCTCCAAGGCTATTTCCAGCAGCCGCTACGCCAGATTCTGGCGGAAGAAGCAGCGCTGCTGAGCTGGCTCGAAGGCAAGGCCAACAAGCTTTATGCGCGCAAACAGCGTTATGGGGATGCGCTCTGATGGCCGGTTGGACTTTAGAGCCTGAGTACAGCGACCTCGCGGAAGATTTCGGTAGCCTTGAAGCGGTGTTCGCGTTGCAGGGCGAGCGCCTGACCTGGGATCCGCTGTCCGAGGTGATTCGCGTACAGCGCAATGGCGTCAATTATTACGTCAAGCGCTACGTCGGTGCCGGCAAAGGCTTGCGCCGTTATCTGGGCAAACCTCGGGTGAAGATGGAGTGGCAGAATCTCAAGCGTTTCGCCAAATGGGGCATTCCCACAGCCGAGGTTGTCGCCTGGGGCCTGGAACGCAACGGCATGGCGTATGACCGTGGGGCGATGATCACCCGCGAATTGCCGCGTACCGAAGACCTGTCGGCGCTGGCCGACCGCAATGATCCGAAACTCAAGGATCGGGCCTGGGTCGATGGTGTCAGCCGCCAGTTGGCCGCGTATACCCGCGTGATGCATGACCATCGCTTCACGCACAACGATCTGAAATGGCGCAATTTGCTGATCGACGATCAGGCACAGCTGTTTCTGATCGACTGCCCGAACGGCGATTTCTGGCGCGGGTTCTGGCTCAAGTACCGGATCACCAAGGATCTGGCCTGCCTCGACAAGGTGGCCAAATATCACCTGTCGAGTACCCAGCGCCTGCGCTTTTACCTGCAATATCGCCAGCGTGACCGACTGAATGCCGCCGACAAGAAACGCATTCGTCACGTAGTGAGATTTTTCGAGGGACGCGAATGACTGATTTTCTCGCCGCTGAAGACCGAGCGCTGCTTGAGCGCCACGGCCTCGGTTCCTTCGACGCACTCTGGGCCAAACAGCTCGAAGCGGTGGATGAGCCGAACACCGCCGGCGGAGGCTGGAGCAGCGTGTTTCGCCTCGAGGTTGAAGGTCACGCCTATTACCTCAAGCGCCAGAGCAATTATCTGACCCGCACCTTGCATGCGCCGTTCGGCGAGCCGACCTTTGCCCGGGAATTTCGCAACATCAGTCGCTACAAAAAGCTCGGGATTCCAGCGTTGCAAGCGGTGTTCTTCGGTCAGCGCAAAGTCGAAGGCGAAGTCCGCGCGATCCTGCTGACCCGTGCCCTCGATGGCTGGGACGATCTTGATTCGCTGTTGCAGCGCTGGTCGAGTCTGAGCGCTGCGCAGCAATCGGCGATTCTCACGGCCTGCGGTCAACTGGCGCGGTATCTGCACGGTGTGCGTCAGGTGCATGGCTGTTTTTATCCCAAGCACATTTTCTTGCAGGCCGATGGCGCGGGCTATCGGGCGCAGCTGATCGATCTGGAGAAAACCCGGCCATTGCTGTTCGGTCAGCGTGATCGGGTCAAGGATCTTGAACCGCTACTGCGGCGTGCGCCGCAGTGGAGCGAAGCGCAGCAGCGTGAGCTGCTGGCGGTGTACCTCGAGCAATCGACCGACAGTTCGCTGGTCGACAGCTGGATCACGCGGCTGACCGCGCGCCGCAGCTACAAGAGGGCGCGCT
Source organism: Pseudomonas sp. TWP3-1 (assembly GCF_049896625.1). NCBI lineage: Bacteria > Pseudomonadati > Pseudomonadota > Gammaproteobacteria > Pseudomonadales > Pseudomonadaceae > Pseudomonas > Pseudomonas sp. TWP3-1. The sequence continues at coordinate 53,155 of NZ_JAFCUQ010000002.1, read as the reverse complement.
GATGCAGCTGTCCGACCTGAAAAACGCCGGGCGCACGCCGAGTCTGCCGCTGACTGTCTCGTTGGCGGATGCGGCGGGCACGGCGGATTTGCAGTTGCTCAGCCTGCTGCGGGTATTGCCGGGCCAGCGTTACGTCGGTGCCGGCGTGTGGCGCGGGCGCCCGGTGCTGGCCAAGTTGCTAGTGGGCGGCAAAGCCGCGCGGCATTTTCAGCGTGAACTGCAAGGCGTGAAACTGCTGGCCGCGCAGGGCCTGACCACGCCGCTGCTATTGGCCGATGGTTTGAAGGACGGTGAGGGCGGCTGGCTGCTGTTCGAATTCCTCGAAAACGCGGAAAGTCTGGGTGATGCCTGGCAGCAAGTCGAAGCATTGCCGGTGCTGGCAGATGAGCAAACAGCCGTATTGGCCGAAGCCCTTGGCGCTATTGCTCAACTGCACGGCAAAGGGTTGTGGCAGGAAGATCTGCATCTGGATAACTTGCTGCGCCACGGCGGTCAGTTGTACTTGATCGACGGTGCCGGTATCTGCGCCGAAAGCGCTGGCCAACCGTTGTCGCGACAGAAAGTGCTGGAAAACCTCGGGGTGTTTTTCGCCCAGTTGCCCAAGGCGCTGGAACCGTTCACCGAAGAACTGCTCGTGCATTACCTGCTGAGCAACGCCGAGCATGCATTGCCGCTGGAAGCCTTGCAGAAGCAGATCGACAAAGTCCGCGCCTGGCGTTTGCGCGACTACCTGATCAAGGTCGGGCGTGAATGCACGCTGTTCAGTGTCCAGCGCGGCGCGTTCGGATTGCGCGCGATTCGCCGCGAAGAGCAAGCGGCGATGCTGCCGGTGCTCGAGCAGGCCGATGCCTTGCTCGATCAGGGCCACCTGTACAAGACTGGCGGCGCGGCGAGCGTCGGAAAGGTCGAAGTGGCCGGTCGCGCGCTGGTGATCAAACGTTACAACATCAAGGGGTTCGCCCATTGGCTCAAACGTTTCTGGCGTCCGAGCCGCGCCTGGCATTCGTGGCGTGAAGGCAATCGCCTGGCCTTCCTCGGGATCGCCACGCCGAAACCGCTGGCGGTGCTGGAGACGCGGTTTTTCTGGCTGCGCTGCAAGGCTTACCTGGTGACGGAATATCTGCCGGGGCCGGACATCATCGAGCGGTTTGCGCCGTACGTGGAAAACGGCGATGCCCCGGAAAATGAATTGCTGGCGCTGGATAACTTGTTCGCGCGGCTGATTGCCGAGCGCATCAGCCATGGCGATTTCAAGGGCCACAACCTGTTCTGGCACGAGGATCGCTGGGCGCTTATCGATCTGGATTCGATGTGCCAGCACGGCTCCGTTGGCAGCTTTGCCCCGGCGTATGCCAGGGATCGCGCGCGGTTCATGCGTAACTGGCCGGAGAGCAGCGCGTTGTATCAACTGATTGATCAGCGTTTGCCCAAGGATGTGTCGGGCGCTGCGTGATTTATCTCGCATGCCTGTAGGGCCATTCCGCAAAAAATTCTGATGGGGCATGTGGCGACAAATCCTTGTGACTTGTCCTACAGCCTCTACAGAACCCATGAACTGCCCCTCCTTCAGGCCCGATGCTAATTTGCCCCAACGTTTGTGGAGGGCAAATCTTGAGCATAAAAACGGCTGTAACCATCGGCGCTTTTTCCTGGGCTTTATCCGGCTGCGGCACCGCCGTCACGGTGTTGCAGGATGATGAAGGCGCTACGCGAAGTCTGAGAAAACAAAAAACCTACTGCCAATCCATTCCGCGCGTTTACAGCGGTCTGGCCCACGGTTTCTGTCTGCTGCATGCGCCTCCCGATCCCACGGGCATTCTGGTCCCCGTCGTCCTGCTTGACCTGACCCTGTCCGGGGTACTCGACACGGCGTGCCTGCCGTACACAATCTATCGCCAGACGGTGGATGGGAGCATCAGCATTTATTGGCGCGTGGGTCGCGGATAGCCCGCTAGGACGGGGTTCGCCGGATTGAAGAGCCTGGGTCAATTCGCACAGGATTATTCCAGCCACGTTTACGCTATAATCCCGCCCTTTAGCTGTCACTCGCCCGGTGCGAGGGCACATTATTTTTCGAGGCGCCTTGCGCCTGAATGCAGACTAAAGAGGCTAGACCCCTGTGGCATTGACGATTCTTGGCCTGTCCGGCGCCCTTAGCCATGATCCTTCCGCAGCCTTGTACATCGACGGCAAGCTGGTCGCGGCGGCTGAGGAAGAGCGCTTCGTACGCGATAAACATGCAAAGAACCGCATGCCCTACGAATCGGCAAAGTTCTGCCTGGAACAAGCCGGCATCAAGCCTTCCGACGTTGACGTGGTGGCGATTCCTTTCGCCCCGATCAGCCTGTTCGGCAAGGCGCGCTGGCAGTACGCCAAGCGTTACTGGTACGCCCCGGATCGCGCCCTCGATGCGATCCTGATGGGCAATCGTCGCTACAAGCGCTATCGCAACAAGATCGTCTTCTGCCTTGAGCAACTGGGCTTCGATCCGAAAAAAATCAAGATCGAGCCAGTTGAACACCACTTGGCTCACGCTTCCAGCGCCTACCACTGCTCGGGTTTCAAAGAGAAAACCGCGATTCTCGGTATCGACGGCAAGGGCGAATACGCCACGACCTTCTTCGGTTACGGCGAGAACGGCAAGATCCACAAGATCAAGGAATTCTTTGATCCGGACTCCCTCGGCGGCCTCTACGGCGCAATCACCGAGTTCCTCGGTTTCGATATGCTCGATGGCGAGTTCAAGGTCATGGGCATGGCGCCGTACGGCGACGCCAGCAAATATGACTTTTCGCGTCTGGCCTCGTTCGAAAACGGCGAGCTGGTGATCAACACCGACTACGCCAACGTCATCGGCCTGCGTCGTTACAAAGAGAAGGGCAAAGGCTATTACTTCTCGCCGAAGCTGATCGAGTGGCTGGGACCGAAGCGCGAAGGCGACATCGCCGACGAGCCGTACATCCACTACGCGGCGAGCATTCAGGCGCTGTTCGAAAAAATTTCGTTGCAGATGATCGATCACTACCTGGGCGACGTGCTCAAGGAAACCGGCAAGCTGGCCTACGCCGGCGGCTGCGCGTTGAACGTCAAGCTCAACCAGAAAATCATCGCGCGTGACGACGTAAAAGAACTGTTCGTGCAACCGGCGTCCGGCGATGCCGGCACTGCGGTTGGCGCGGCAGCTTACGTGTCGCACGCTCGCGGAGTACCGGTAGAGAAGATGGAACACGTCTACCTCGGCCCGTCGTACAGCAACGAAGACGTGATCGCTGCCTGCGCGCGTCATGCGAGCAAGCCGGCCTGGCGCAAGCTCGACAACATGCCGGAAAACATCGCCAAAATCATGGTCGACGGCAACCCGGTAGCCTGGTTCCAGGGCCGCATGGAGTTCGGTCCGCGTGCCTTGGGCGGTCGCTCGATCATTGGTTGCCCGAGCGCAATCGGTGTGGCTGACCGCATCAACCACCAGATCAAGTTCCGCGAGCGCTGGAGGCCTTTCTGCCCGTCGATGCTCGACACCGTTGCTCCACAGATGATCAAGATCGATCATCCTGCACCGTTCATGACCTTCACGTTCGAAGTGGCCGAAGAGTGGAAGACCCGCGTGCCGGAAGTTGTCCATGAAGACGGTACGTCCCGGGCTCAGGTGCTCAAGCGCGAATACAATCCGCGCTACTACGACATGATGAAAGCGCTCGAAGTGCTGACCGGTAACGGCGTGTCGCTGAACACCTCGCTCAACCGCCGTGGCGAGCCGATGATCTGCTCACCGACCGATGCGCTGAACATGTTCTTCGGTTCCGATCTACAGTATCTGATCATGGAAGACATCTTGGTGGTCAAAGAGGGCGCAAACGCTTATGACACGCTCGGCTGAACGCCATGTGTTGCAGTTCTGCCACGGCTATGACGGGCCGTTCCTGGACTGCGCGCGGCAGTATGCCAGCCTGTTTGTCGGCACCGGCTATCGGGTCACCACGGTCTTCCTGACGGGGGCGGCTGATAGCGAGGTGGCCGCGGCCTGCGCTTCCGATGAAGTGTTATTCATGGAATACAGCTCCAAGGCCATTCGTGGCCTGAAGCTGGGGGCCATTGGCGATCTGCGCAAGATCGCCGCTTCACGCAATTTCAGTTTCTGCATCGCCCATCGCTTCAAGCCGACCTACATCGCCTTGCTCGGCACCTCGCTGCCGGTGATTGGCGTGCATCACGCGTTTGACGACTACAAACGCGGCACGCGCAGATTGTTCGCGCAGTTCTTTCGCAAGCGTCTGAGCCTGCTGGGCGTGTCCGATTCGGTGCGCGACAACATGCGGCGCTGCTTGCCGAAGTGGCCGGCGGAGCGTATCCAGACCCTGTACAACCGCATCGATGTGCTAGCGCTGCAGACCCGTCAGGTGTCAGTTCGCGAAGCGCGCGAGACCCTCGGTCTGGCAGCGGATGCGTGGATTGTCGGCAACGTCGGTCGCCTGCATCCGGACAAGGATCAGACCACGTTGCTGCATGGTTTCGCCGCGGCATTGCCCGGTCTGCCGGCCAATAGCCAACTGGTGATCCTTGGCATCGGACGTCTGGAGCAGGACCTCAAAGAGCTGGCTCGCGAGTTGGGTATCGGTGACCGGGTGCTGTTTCTCGGTCAGGTACCGGAAGCGCGCATCTACTTCCGCGCCTTCGATGTATTCGCTCTGAGCTCCGATCACGAACCGTTCGGTATGGTGCTGCTGGAGGCCATGGCCGCCGGTGTGCCGTTGCTCGCCACGGCGTGCTCCGGGGCCAGGGAAGTGGCCGAAGGCGTGGGCATTCTGTTCCCGGTCGGCGATGCCGAACGCCTGGCTCAGGGGCTGCAGCATCTGGCCGCGATGGACGATCATCAACGTCGGCAGTGTGCCGAAATGATGCTCGATCGCCTGCGTGAGCGCTTTTCCGACCGCGCGGTGCGCGAAATCTTCTGGCATTTGCCACAAGTTACCGATCTGGCACCGAGGGGCTGATGCTCAACCGATTTCAAGGCTGGCGTGAACGTGGCTGGTCGCTCGTCGACGCCTCAACTTATGCGCAGGCCTGGCAGCGTTTTGGCGGCAGCGTCGCGACCCATCCTATGGTGGTTGAGCGTCTGGCGGATCTGGCCGGCATTCCGGTGCGTTATCTGGCCTGGGAGCTGCAGGGCGAAATGCAAGCCGCGATCCCGACCTGGGGCCGCGATCTGGCACTGTCCAAGGACGTGCTCAAGCGCAATGGCAAAAAGGGGCTGTTTGATCTCGGTAACGCCGAGCTGATCCTGCCGGCCGCCGCTGACGCTCAGGCACCGCTGCGTCATCGCGGGCGCTACCTGTCGCAACTCAACGAAACTCGCTTCAGCGGTCTCAAACCGCAGACCGAACAACTGGCGATGGCCCGAACTCCCGAAGAACTGTCGAAGAAGTTTCGCTACAACCAGCGCCGCGAATTGCGTCTGCTGGAAGAGGCCGGCGGTGTGGTGCGACCGGTCAGCGAATTTTCCAGCAGTGAACTGGCAGCGATCTACTGCGATCTGTTTCAGCGTCGTTGGGGCTTTCCTGCCACTGGCGCGGCGCGCATGGCTGAAGTCATCGAGCTGTTGCGCGAACTGTTGATCGGTTCGGTGATTTTCCTCAACGATGTGCCGATTGCGATCCAATTGGTGTATCGCGTCGAAGCCGCCGAGTGGATCAGCGTCGAGTACATCAATGGCGGCGTCGATCCCGAAACCCGTGAGTTCAGCCCCGGCAGCGTACTGAGTTTCCTCAACACGCAAAGCGCCTGGGAACATGCCCGCGCGCTGAACAAGCCGCTGCGTTTTTCCTTTGGTCGCGCCGACCGTGAATACAAGGATCGCTGGTGCAATCCTGTGCCGGTGTTCACCGTATGAGTCAGCCCATGAGCCGCAAACAGCAACTGCTCAAGCGTCACCGTCGCAACAAGCGTATCGGTCTGTTGATTGCGCTGGTCGGGTTGATTGCCCTCGGTGTGTTGGTCGTCTGGTGGTTGCCGCTGGTGCTGGCAGTCGTCGGCTGGATCGCCCATGAAGCGTGGTTTGCCGACCATTTGTTCTATTCGCCTAAAGACGATTACCAATACAGCTTTCCTCCCTATACCCCGCAGCCGAAAGTGCATTTGAGCGGTGAGCAATTGCGCCTGGACGAGGGCGTGATGCTGGTCGACGATGCCACGCTGATTCTCGCCGTGCGGGTGAAAAGCTCTTGGCTCGGACGTTTTCTCGATCCGCGCGTCGAGTTGATCGGCGGAACCAATTCCGACGTGCAGACCTTCGAGCGAGGCGTTAACGGTTTGCGTTATCTGAACCTCAGCGGTCAGGCGCAGGCCTTGTCGCAAGGTCAGCTGCGCCTGCGCGGGCGCTATTGCCGAGTCTCTGGCGAACCCGTCCTGTGGGCGCTGGAACAGCCGGACTACCGCCGTCAGCGAGTCATGGTCATCGCACCCCACGCCGACGATGCCGAGCTCGCCGCTTACGGTTTGTACAGCCAGGCCGATGACGCCTGGATCGTCACCCTGACGGCCGGCGAGATCGAAGCCGAGCACTACCAAAAGCTCGGCCTGAACCAGGTCGAGGCGGCACGGCTCAAGGGCCGGCTGCGTGCCTGGGACAGCCTTGCGGTGCCGCGCTGGGCCGGTGTGCCGCCGGAGAACTGCGTACAGCTTGGCTATTTCTGCCTGCAACTGGCGGCGATGCAGGCCGCGCCGAATCAAGCAGTGGGCTCGCGCGAAGCCGATTTGAACGACACGCGACTGTTTCGCCAACTCAATCCGTTCATCTTGCCCGGCGATGCCGACGGCGCACCGACCTGGAACAATCTGCTGGCCGACTTGCGCGAAGTGCTGATCCGGGCACGTCCGGATGTGCTCGTGTTGCCGCACCCGACACTTGATCCGCACCCCGACCATATCTGTGCCCGACAAGCTGTGCTCGAAGCCCTCAGCGGTCTCGACTGGCAGCCGACGCTGCTGGGTTACGCCAATCATTTGCACGACAACGACCGCTGGCCGATGGGTGATTCCGGGCAAGGCATCGCACTGCCACCGGCGTTTGACGCATCGGTAGCGATGCAGCCGTTGTGTTTGCCGTTATCAATCGAGCAGCAACGCGATAAAGCCATGGCGCTGGGCATGATGCATGACCTGCAACCGCCGGCACCTTTCAAGCGCCGCTTGCGCCGGTTATTCCAGCGTTTTCTGGCTTGCAGGGCACCGTCGGTGTACGGCGAGAACGAATTCTTCAGAAAAGCCGTCAGACGCCATGAATTGTTCTGGCTTTTGAAGCATGGTGAAACACCTGTGAAGCAGAATTGAAGCCATTCGCGGCTTAGCATTGACGTGTGTTTGATAGCGCCGGTGATTTACTGTGATTAGTCCATACCCTCGGATTCTGTTTCTGATTCCGTATTTTGGCCAGTGGCCATTCTGGATGCCGTTCTTCCTTGAAAGTTGCCGGCACAATGCCGACATTGATTGGCTGCTGTTCAGTGACTGCGGTACACCGCCGAATCTGCCGCCCAACGTCACGGTCGAGGCCATGACGTTCGACGATTACTGCGGCTTGGTGTCAAAACGGCTGGGGATTGATTTCGCCCCTCGGGCGGCTTACAAGCTGTGCGACATCAAGCCTGCGCTTGGCCACATCCATGCCGATCGACTGCAAGGCTATGACTTTTGGGCATTCGGCGATATTGACCTCGTATACGGTGACCTGCGAAGTTACTTCACGCCTGATCGACTGGCCGGATATGACCTGTTTTCGACCCATGAACGACGGGTTGCCGGGCATCTGTGCCTGATGCGCAACACGGCGCGCAAGCGTGAGCTGTTCATGAAGATAAAGAATTGGCGGCTGCGGTTTACCGATCAAGAGCACCATGCGCTGGATGAAGGAGCATTCAGTCGAATTTTTCTCTGGCGCAAGAATTTTCCCGAGCCGCTGTTCACTCTGGTGGGCAAGTTCAATCCGTGGCGTCGCCGCAGCGAGTTCACTGAGGCATTCAGTACACCCGGGGGCTGCATCAAGTGGCACGATGGCACCGATGATTTTCCGCGCCGCTGGTTTTGGCGCAATGGCAATTTGAGCAACGATCGCGATGGCGATCGCCGGTTTCCGTATTTCCATTTCGTCTGCTGGAAGCGCAACGAATGGTCGCGGTTACCTCAACCCGATCCGGCCGAGATCAGGCGCATTGCTGCCGATCCCGCCTGGATCATTGATGCAACGGGTTTTCACCGGGGAGATTTATGAGTCAACGGTCAAAGGTTCTGCAGCTGCAGCCAGACTACAACGTCAAAGCCCATGATTTCGCCGACCTCGCGGAGCAGATTGTCAAAGCCCTGCCGGCTGATCGCTTTGAGGTAACCGCAGCGTTTCTGCGCGGCAAACCAGGGCCGGGCGAGGCTGTCAGCCGGGCCGACCGTTCGGTGTATTTCGAGTTTTCCGACAAGTCGCTCAAGGGCCTGCGTTTGCGCGCGATGTGGGCGCTGTACAAATTCTGTCGTCAGGAAAAATTCGACGTAGTCATCTGCAATCGCTTCAAACCGGTGAACATGATGCTCACGCTCAATCGCTGGCTGAAAGTGCCGCTGTGCATCGGCATTTCCCACGGCTTTGGCGAATACGACCGCTTCTACCGGCGCCGTCAGACGCAACGTCTGATTGATCGGCACTGGCGTTTCGTCGGCGTCTCGCCCGCGGTCAAGCAGTACCTGCTGGACTGCAAGTGCGGTTTCACCGACGCCAACACCTGGGCCATCACCAACGCCATTGATATCGAGCAGGCCGAAGGTTTGCAGCACAGCCGTGAGCGCGCTCGCGAGTTGCTCGGCATCGATCCGAATGTGCGTCTGATCGGCGCGCTGGGGCGATTGGTGTCGGTCAAAGGTCATACCTATCTGTTGCAGGCTTTCGCCGCACTTAAAGACAAATACCCCGACACGCAGTTGGCGATAATCGGTGCCGGGCGCCTGCAGGCGCCGCTGGCGGCCGAGATCGAGCAGCTTGGTCTGGTGGGACGTGCGCACTTGCTGGGCTTCAAGGAAAACGCCCTGCAATACGTGCGCGCATTCGATATCTGGACCATGCCGTCGCTGGCTGAAGGCCTGGGGTTGGCGTTGCTGGAAGGCATGAGCGGGCACTTGCCGGTGATCGCTTCGAATGTGCCGGCAATGGTGCCGTTGATCGAAGGCGCTGGCGGTCTGGCGATTACGCCCAAAGACGTACCGAGTCTGGTCGCAGCGCTGGACACATATCTGGCGCTCTCTGACGAAGAGCTCAAGGCCAAGGGCGCTCAAGCCTACCGCTATCTGCAGGAACAGCACGACATAGAGGTGTTCCGTCAGGAGTACCTGGATCTGATTGACTCCGGCCTCGAGCAAGCTCGCAAGGAACGCCCATGAGCGACACACAACCCATCGTTACGGTCATCATTGCGTCGTACAACCATGGCCCGTATATCGAAGAAAGCATCCTCAGCGTCATCAACCAGAGCTACAAAAACATCGAGTTGCTGGTGGTCGACGATGGTTCGCAGGACGACAGCGTCGAGCGCATCACGGCTTTGCAGGCGTTGCACGGATTCGATTTTCGAGTGCAAGAGAATCAGGGCCTGACCAACACGCTCAACGGTGCAATCGCACGTGCCAAAGGCAGCCTGATCGTCCCCTTCGGTTCGGACGACATCATGTACCCAGACCGCATCGCCATCCAGGTCGCGCATATGGACGGCAAGCCTGAGGTGGGCATTTGTGCCGGTAACATCGAGCTGATTGACGCCGAAGGCAACTTGTATCCGGAGAAGCGTCAGCGCCGTGACGTGCCGTTCCGCCGCATCGATTTCGACGACATGTTTCTCGAGCGCAAACCCTATCCGCCGGCGCCGACGCTGATGATCCGTCGTGAAGCGCTGGAAAAGGTCGGCGGTTTTGATCCGACGATTCGCCTGGAGGACTTGCTGATCGAATTGAAGGTCACTCGCGCCGGGTATTTCATTGATGGCTTGAGCGTGGTGATGGCGCGCTATCGCAAGCACGCCTCCAACTCCTACAAGAATCACCGTTTCATGACTGACAACATTCTGCGCACCTACGCGTTGTTCAGCGATCATCCGCTGTACGACGAAGTGCGCTACAAGTTTCTCAGTTCGATGTTCCTCAAACTCGCCAACCGCGACCGCGCAATGGCGCGTGAACTGCTGGCGCAGATTCCGTTTCGCGCGTGGAACAAGAAGACCTGGCGTGGATTGGGGCGCCTGTACTTTTCACCACTGGAAAAGGACTGAGGCTAACCCCGCGCGCGATCAGTTGACGGGGGCTGGGGTGCTGCCAGCCAGGACTTGCCTGCGCAAGTTATCCACAGCTGATTTCGACGCCGTTACGGCATACCCTTCAAGCAACGCATCAAGGTGTTCTTCGAACAGCCAGCGTTTGTCCACGGTGTAGCGTTGCATGTGGCGCAGATTGCGTTGGCGCAACGAAAGGCTCAGGGGGGACGGGTAGACCCGCAGGTCGGCCAGATCAATCAGACCGAACTCACCATCCTCCAGAACCAGCACATTGCCCAGATGCAGCGAGCGGAAATACACGCCTTGCTCATGCAACTGCGCCATGAATTTGCCGAAGCGTTCCACCAGCGCGCCGCGCACCGCTGGTGCTGTGATGCTTTGCAGAACCTGGCGCAACGTGTGGCCCGGCAGTGGCTGGTAATGGACCGCGCTGCTGCCGTCCTCGAGGCGATACAGATTCAGCACCTGTGGCGTCGGAATGCCCATGGTCCGCAGCTGCTCGCTGTTAACGGCAAAACGCTCGGAATACGGGTTGAAACTGCCCGACGTGTACCAGCGGCGGCGGCGGAACAGTTTGAGGAAACTGCCGTCAACCAGGCGCAGCACTTTGGGGCCGAGGCCGTCTTCTTCGATCACCTGGGCATCGCTGTTCAGGCGTTGCAGATCGGCCGGCGCAAGCTTTTGTACCGGCATTGCCAGCAAGCGCCGTGCGCGCTGATTGATGCTCAGCGCTGCGATCAGCGCCAGTGGAATCCACAGCAGAAACCAGTGCTCCTTGGGCCGCGAAATGATCCCGCCGCCCTCGGTCAGACCGGCGCCGATGCCGAACACCAGCCAGGTCGAGGCAATGATCAGCAACGGTTGCACACGCTGGCGCCAACTGCTGAGCAAACCCCAAGCCTGGAAAAACAACCACGGCAGCAGGCCGAGGATGCCCACGTAATAGAGCACGCCCAGCGCAAAGCTGTGTGGCTCTTCAAAGCTGTAACCGACGCCGGGATCAATCGCCAGGCTGGCGTTGTAGCCATGTCCGATCCATGGATGTTCGGCAATCTTTTGCAGGGCGATCTGCCAGATTTCGAAGCGATAGGAGTCACCGCGCTCGATGAGCATTTTCGAGAACAGCGCGATCACCGCGATGCCGCTGGCGGCCAATGTACCCAACAGCAGCAGAGAGCGACGATTCCAGCAGATAAAGCCGAGCCAGAGCGCGGCCATGGTCAGTGCTACCAGCGGGGTTCTTGAGCCGGTGCCGATGACTGCGGCAAACATGATCAGCATCGCCGGCACGCTCAGCCACAGCACACGGCTGTGCTTGCAGGTCATGCTCAGGCTGAGCCAGTAGGCACAGAAAAACCCGAACATGTGCGAACTGAGCAGTGGATTGTCGAACGCCCCGCCGCCGACCAGGCGCGTGCCGGGTTCGTGGTGGTAGATGAATTGGGTGATAAAGCAGATCGTGGCGATCAATGCGACCAGCGCGGCGCTGAACAGCAAGGGCGCGAGGATGTCATTGCAATAGCGCACCAGCAGGTAGCAGCCGACGAACAGCATGATGGTGTGCAAGGGCGCTTTGACCATGCCGCTGACCGATTCTTCACTCGGCCCCCAGGCAAGGCTGAGCAAAGCCCATGCGGCGAAGGTCAGCAACGCGATGAAGATCGGTTCGCGCAACAACTCTTTCAACGCCCGCGGGCGCAGGCACAGGGCAATCAGCGTCGGGATGCTGAACAAGCCATAAAACAGCTTGTGATGCAGGCTGCGGCCCGGCAGAAAGAACAGCGCGCACAAGAGCAAGAAATAACCGATGGGCAGAATCCACAGGCTGATGAAATCGAAAACTCGATTGGACGTATTGCTGAAGCCGCGAGATTGCATGCTGTGAGATTCAATCCTGAAGTTGATCGGCCATTTCGATGATGGCTATTTGATGCTGAAAAAGACGTCTAACAATAACAGCCTTTGCCCGATTGCCAGAACCCCGAAGAAGCTGTGCTAAAGTCAGCGTCCTTTTTCTCGACCTTTCGCGTGATATGACCGACTCCAGTCCCGCTGCAAGCCCTTCGAGCTTGAAAATCTACTTCCGCCTGCTCGGCTATGTCCGGCCGTACATCAGTCTGTTCCTGATCAGCATCGTCGGTTTCCTGATTTTCGCTTCGACGCAGCCGATGCTCGGCTACATCCTCAAGTACTTTGTCGATGGCCTGTCCAATCCCGAAGCGGTGCTGTTCCCGAGCGTGCCGTACCTGCGTGATCTGCAACTGTTGCAGGCCGTTCCGCTGCTGATCATCCTGATTGCCGCGTGGCAGGGGCTGGGATCTTATCTGGGCAACTATTTCCTCGCCAAGGTTTCTCTCGGTCTGGTGCACGACTTGCGGGTGCAGTTGTTCAACAACCTGCTGGTGCTGCCGAACCGCTACTTCGACAAGCATAACTCCGGTCATCTGATTTCCCGTATCACCTTCAACGTGACAATGGTCACGGGGGCGGCAACGGATGCGATCAAGGTCGTGATTCGTGAAGGCATGACGGTGATCTTCCTGTTCGCCTCGTTGCTGTTCATGAACTGGAAGCTGACGCTGGTGATGGTCGCGATCCTGCCGCTGATTGCGATAATGGTGCGCACCGCGAGCAAGAAATTCCGCAAACAGAGCAAGAAAATCCAGGCGGCCATGGGCGATGTGACCCACGTCGCATCGGAAACCATTCAGGGTTATCGCGTGGTGCGCAGCTTCGGCGGCGAAGTCTATGAAGAGAAGCGCTTCTTCGACGCCAGCCAGGGCAACACCGATAAACAGCTGCGCATGACCCGCACCGGGGCGATCTATACGCCGCTGCTGCAACTGGTGATCTACAGCGCCATGGCGGTGCTGATGTTCCTCGTGCTGTATCTGCGTGGCGACGCTTCGGCGGGTGACATGGTTGCCTACATCACATTGGCCGGCCTGTTGCCGAAACCGATCCGCCAGTTGTCCGAAGTCAGTTCGACCATCCAGAAAGGCGTGGCCGGGGCGGAAAGCATTTTCGAGCAACTGGACGTGGCCCCGGAAGTCGACACCGGTACGGTCGAGCGCGATGCGGTGACCGGTCGTCTCGAGGTGCGCAATCTGAGCTTCACCTATCCGGACACCGAGCGGCAGGTGCTCGACGACATCAGCTTCTCGGTCGAACCGGGGCAGATGGTCGCGCTGGTCGGACGTTCGGGCAGCGGTAAATCGACCCTGGCCAACCTGATTCCGCGTTTCTACCACCACGACAAGGGCGAGATCCTGATCGATGGTGTGGAAGTCGAGCAATACAAGCTGCTCAACCTGCGCCGCCACATCTCGCAAGTGACCCAGCACGTCACGCTGTTCAGCGACACCGTGGCCAACAACATCGCCTATGGCGATCTGGCCGGTGCACCGCGCGAAGACATCGAAAAAGCCGCGCGTGATGCCTACGCCATGGATTTCATCGCGCAACTGCCGGAAGGCCTGGATACTCAGGTCGGCGAGAACGGTGTATTGCTCTCCGGTGGTCAGCGTCAGCGTCTGGCGATTGCCCGCGCGCTGCTCAAGAATGCCCCGCTGCTGATTCTCGACGAGGCCACCTCGGCCCTCGACACTGAATCCGAGCGGCACATTCAGGCTGCACTCGATCAAGTGATGAAGGGCCGCACCACGCTGGTGATTGCCCACCGTCTGTCGACCATCGAAAAGGCCGATCTGATTCTGGTCATGGATCAGGGCCGGATCGTCGAACGCGGCACCCATGATGAACTGCTGGCACAAAACGGCTATTACGCGCGGCTAAATGCCATGGGCCTCGACGCTCCTGCCGTAGATATCGCCTGATCCGACCCGAAATCACCGGGCGTGCAATGCGCCCGGCGATTCTTTCCAAGACGCTCCGTGCTCAAAAAGTGCACAAAAAAACCACCTGTTTCATCCTGTTGCAGCCAGCACGCAAGCCTGCGCCCACCCTGTGTTAATATCGCGCCCCTGTTCATTTTGTATGTGGGTTGCTCCATGAAGTTGTCCATGCCGCGATTCGATCAAGCCCCTGTCTTGGTGGTCGGCGATGTCATGCTCGACCGTTACTGGCATGGTGGAACCTCACGGATTTCCCCTGAGGCGCCGGTTCCGGTCGTTAAAGTCGAGCAAATCGAAGATCGTCCAGGCGGTGCCGCCAACGTTGCCTTGAACATTGCCGCGCTGGGTGCGCCGGCCTCGCTGGTCGGTGTGACCGGCGATGACGAAGCCGCCGACAGCCTGAGCAACAGTCTCAAGGGCGCGGGCGTGCGCGCGTTGTTCCAGCGCATTGCGCACCAGCCGACCATCGTCAAGCTGCGGGTCATGAGCCGGCACCAGCAATTGCTGCGTATCGACTTTGAAGAACCGTTCGCCACTGACGCGCTGGCACTTGGTGCACAGGTTGACGAACTGCTCGAAGGCATCAAAGTGTTGGTGTTGTCCGATTACGGCAAGGGCGCTCTGAAAAACCATCAGGCGCTGATTCAGGTTGCCCGCGCCAAAGGCATTCCGGTGCTGGCCGATCCGAAGGGCAAGGACTTCTCGATCTACCGTGGTGCCAGCCTGATCACCCCCAATCTCAGCGAGTTCGAAGCCATCGTCGGCGGTTGCGCCGATGAACACGAACTGGTGAGCAAGGGCGCAACGCTGATGCACGATCTCGACCTCGGCGCGCTGCTGGTTACGCGTGGCGAACACGGTATGACTTTGCTGCGTCCGGATCATCCCGCTCTGCACTTGCCGGCACGTGCGCGTGAAGTATTCGACGTGACCGGTGCTGGCGATACAGTGATTTCCACTCTGGCCGCAGCGATTGCCGCTGGCGAAGAACTGCCGCATGCGGTGGCCTTGGCCAATCTCGCGGCGGGCATCGTGGTCGGCAAGCTCGGTACGGCGGCGATCAGCGCTCCGGAACTGCGCCGTGCGATTCAGCGCGAAGAAGGTTCCGAGCGTGGCGTGCTGGGTCTGGAGCAACTGCTGCAGGCAGTGGCCGATGCCCGTGCGCACAACGAGCGCATCGTGTTCACCAACGGTTGTTTCGACATCCTCCATGCCGGTCATGTGACCTACCTCGAGCAGGCTCGGGCCCAAGGCGATCGATTGATTGTCGCGGTCAACGACGATGCCTCGGTCAGCCGCCTGAAAGGGCCAGGCCGACCGATCAATAGCGTCGACCGGCGCATGGCCGTTCTGGCAGGTCTGGGCGCCGTGGACTGGGTCATCAGCTTCCCGGAAGGCACCCCGGAAAATCTGCTGCGCGAAGTAAAACCCGATGTATTGGTCAAGGGCGGAGACTATGGCGTCGATCAGGTAGTGGGTGCGGATATCGTGACAGCCTATGGTGGTACCGTTGCGGTGCTCGGGCTTGTAGCAAACAGCTCGACGACTGCGATCGTCGAAAAAATTCGCAGTCGTTGATCTCATGGATCTTTACCACAGCGCGCAGCGTGCGAATCAGATTCGCCTCGGGAATCGCCATGTAGGCAATTTCGGCGGCGGCGCACCTGCTTGCCTCTGTAGCGTGGTCAATAAACTATGAAAGTCATGCTTCTGGTCATGGACGAACAGCGTGTGATTCTGGATCGGCTCTACGAAATTGCGCAGCAGAACTGTGACGAATGTTTGATCTTCCGTTTGAGCAAACAGCAGCAGATGAACCTGGGGCCATTTCTTGCCTCGGTTGATTATCAGACCTTCGATCGTGTGGTGATTTTCTCCCGGGTCAAACGCCTGGCCCCGCAACTGCGGGTGCTCAAGTGCATCCCCGGTCTGGTCTTTCTTGAACACGATGCCTACCAGAACTACATGCCAGCGAGTAAGTACCGGCGTGTTTACTCGCGTCTGTACAAGCGCCTGCCGAGCTGCCGCGCCGTGGTTTCCGGGGCGGTCGTGGCGCAGCGGATGCAGGCTGAAGGCATCGACACGGTGTTCGTTTCCAAGGGCTACGACGAGCAGATGCTGCGCAATACCGGCGTCGAGCGCGACATCCCCATCGGTTTCCTTGGCAGCCTGAAAAGCACCGAGTACGCCCAGCGCAAGGCGTTGCTGGAGGCGCTTTCCCGGCGTACCGGCATGCTGGTGACCCGCACCAAGTCGGGTACCGAGTATCTGGAAACGCTCAATCGCATCAAGATTTTCGTCAGTGCCGATATCGGCATGAACGAGTTCATGATCAAGAACTTCGAAGCGATGGCTTGCGGTTGCGTGCTGTTGGCCTGGAGCCAGGGCGAGGAAGACCGCCTGCTCGGTTTTGAAGACATGCACAACACGGTGTTCTATCGCAGCGAAGCCGAGGCTGTGGAAAAGATCAAAATGCTCCAGGACGATCCCGAGCTCGCACAGCGGATCGCCGCCAATGGTCAGGCGTTCGCGCAAAGCCGCTACTCTTTCGCCCGCGTCGGTCAGACGCTTGCCCGCGAGATCCAGCGCGAAATGCGTCCGTGGCAGCCGCCTTCCGCGCTCGTGCGGTTGTGGGTGAAGTGGCGTTACGGCATGAAGGTTCCGGTCTAGATGACGGAGCTATCGCCGCAGGCTGCCGAACACATGGCGCTGGATGCACTGCCCGGCGGTCACCAGTCGGTGTTGGAAGCATTGCCGCAAGAATTGCGGGCATGCTTGCAGCGAGCTGCTCGCGTGGTGCTGATCGCCAATAATCCTGCAATTACCCTCGCGGACTTTCAGGCGCTCGACATCGGTGCTAACGACGTAGTGGTCAGCTTCAACAACTGTATCAAGGCACCTTTGCTCAATGAGCAGAGCGTCAATCTGTTCGTGCATGGTTTCAACGCGCCAGACGCGTATTTTTTTGGTCTGCCTTACGCGCCGGATGTGCAGCAGCTCTTCGAGCGGGCGGCCGAGCGTTGCTTCACGCTGGTGGTCGGTTGTGCTGCACCGATGTGTCCGTTGCCGCGAGTGGCCATGTACTGGGATCGCATTCCGTTGCCGCCGCTGTGGAACTACCCGGTCGAGCGGCCAGGCGGCAAGCGCTACGTCGGCCCGTCAACCGGCTTCAATACGCTGGTGTTGCTCAACTGGCTACGCAGTCACAGCGGTTATGCCTATCAGTTGATGACGCTCGGATTCTCCAACGAGGCCGGCAAACTCTGGGGCGGACATGCCTGGGATTACGAGCGCGACTGGCTGCAGAAATCCGATGTGATCGTTGTTCCGCTGCAACCGCGACGCTGGTGGCAGAAGCTGTTTCGCCGCAAATAGACAATCCCCGGTTCGCGCCTGGCAAGGCATCGAAAACCGGCCCGAATGACGTGATCAAGGTGCTGTGCAGTGTTGAATATTGCGGTGGCTTTTTTCGGGATTCCGAGAAATTCGCAGATATGTTTCCCTTCCATTCAAGAGAAGGTGTTGGCGTCACTGCCTGCGGACAGCAACGTCAAATGCTTTTATCACCTGTACAAAATCGACCAGATTCAGAACACCCGCTCCGATGAGCGCGGCGAGCTGAGCGCTGACAACTATCAGGTCTTCGAGTCGATGACTGGCACGCTGACCTCAACCGACGGCGTGCTGGAGCGTTGGGACTTTGAACAGGTCAAGGCGCAGGGCGATACCTGGGCGGATGATTACGCATCGCTACGCAACCTGATCTACCAACTCAATTCTTTGCACGCCGTGACCACCATGATGGAGTCGTTCAATCCGGATTTCGTCGTGTTCGTACGGCCGGACAATTTCTTCCATACAGCGCTTCCGGCGTATGTCTTCAAGCAGCCGGAAGCCCGGCGGCTGAATGCCTACATTCCGGACTGGCAGTGGTGGGGCGGGCTCAACGACCGTTTTGCCATTTGCGGTCGCGACACCTACGTTGCGTATGGCAAACGCGTCGAGAAAATATTCGAATTCTGCAAAGCCACTGGCAGAAAGCTGCACTCCGAACGCTTGCTCAAATATGCGCTGCAACAGGCTGACGCCAAGGTCTGCACCATGGCCACCCAGGCCTCGCGGGTGCGCATTACTGGCGCGTTTGCCGAGGAATCGTTCTCGCCCAAACGTGGCATGGGCAAGCGCGAGAATCGCTATTTCCACTTGTTTGCCCGGTTACGTACCGGCCTCGACAAGCTGCGCAACGGCTAGCGTCAAGCCGCGTCACTTCTTGACCAGCCCCACCATTCGCAACGCCTTGATGCTCAGTTGCTTGAGTCCCGGGCGTGTGACTTTGGGCGCGGCGAAACCTTGTTGCACCAGCCAGTCTTTCCAGCGAATGCGCTCCTCGCGCACCACCCAGCCTTGCTGAGCGGCGAAGCTCTCGGCCAGATACAGCCCACGGGTGCTGGCCGGCGTGAGCTTGTCGCGCTTGAGGGTGTACAGCTCGGCCAGCGGTTGACCGTCCTGCAAGGGCATCAGATACAGATCCGGCCGCTTGCGATCAAGCCGTGCGACCAGTTGGTCGCCCTCCAGTCGCTCATCGACGTGGAACAGACTGAGGTTCTTGGCTTCCTTGGGTACGTCCAGCCGCAAGTCGTAGATCAACTGCAATGACGCGGTCGGCAAGTGCACATAGGCACGCGGCCGCTCGATCAATTGCAAATTGGCACAGCGCACCGGACGCGCCGAGCCGGACAGCGGCGTCAGGCGAAACGGCAACGCCTCGCGATAGTGCAGGGCGGTGGCGTAGGGCGCTGGCAGCCAGGTGTCTTTGAAGCGCCCGCCGAGCCAGCCTTCCGGGGTTTCCAGCAGGCATTCTTCAGCGACCTCCTGGATCGCCGTGTGCAACGGCAGATTGAGTTCATGCGCCGGCACGTAACCGGAAATCAGCTTCAACACCACGTCGCCGCGATCCTGCCGGCGCTGGCGCACCAGCACCCAATAATCGCGATTCTGCCAATGCAGGGTCAGGCGTACCGAAACGCCGAGGTTGGCCAGTTCCAGCGCAAAACGCTCGGCGTCCGGCACCGTGACCGGACGCCTGCGTTGCAAAGTCTGGGAGAAATTCAGCGGCATGCCGACGCTCTGGTAAGTCAGGCCTTCGGGGGTCGCTTCGACGAACAGTGGCAGGGTCTTGAAGTTGCTCGGGTTCTTTCTGATGAGCGTGCGCGGCATGTCGGCTCCAGCTTAAGGCCGCGAAGCGGCGTCAGTGACCACGAAGGACTTGAGCAACGGTCGCAACGTTGTGGGCGAGGTGCAGCGGATTGATCGTGCCGACAATAGCACTGGCTACGCCGGGCTGTTGGAACAACAACTCGAAACTGGCGCGCACCGGATCGACACCGGGGCTCAGACAAACGTGACCGCTGGCCAAGGCTTTCTTCACCAGAATGGCCTTGCCGTGGGCAGCAGCATAGTCAATGACTGCCTTCTCGCTCTGTTCGTTCAGATTGTAGGTGACCATCGCGCAATCGCCCTGCTCCAGTGCTTTCAAGCCACCTTCGACGGTTTTCCCGGAGAAACCGAAGCCACGGATCTTGCCTTCGGCCTTCAGTGCAGCGAGGGTCGCGTAGACCTCGCTGTCATTCAGAATCGCCAGGTCGTTGCCATCGGAATGCACCAGCACCAGGTCGATAAAATCGGTTTCAAGACGTTGCAGGCTGCGCTCCACCGACATCCGTGTATGGGCAGCGCTGAAGTCGTGGCTGGACAACCCATCGGTAAACTCTTCGCCGACCTTGCTGACGATCACCCAGTCCTGACGCTGATCGCGCAACAGCGGGCCGAGGCGTTCTTCGCTGCGGCCATAAGCCGGCGCAGTGTCGATCAGGTTGATGCCGAGTTCGCGCGCCTGTCTGAGCAGCATGCGCGCGGTGTCGTCGTCGGGGATCTGAAAACCATTGGGGTATTTCACGCCTTGGTCGCGACCGAGTTTGACCGTGCCCAGACCCAGCGGCGAAACCAGCAGACCGGTGCTGCCCAACGGGCGATGCAGTTCGTGCAGGGTTGGCAGGCTCATGGCAGTAATTGATCCCAGGCAGGAACGCCCATTGGTGGTTTTGGCAGATCCGGCAGCGGGGTCGGCTGGCTCGGCTGGATACCGTCGCGTTGCAAGGATGCGAAGACTCGATCAGCGAAGTCCGGCGCCAGCGCCAGTTTGGTTGGCCAGCCGACCAGCAGTCGGCCTTCTTCGGCGAGGAATGCGTTGTCGGGGCGGGTCAGGCCGGTTTGCAGCGGCTCGGCACGGTCGACGCGCAAGGTTGCCCATTGCGCGGTGCTCAGGTCGATCCACGGCAGCAACTGGCCGAGCTCTTTTTGCGCGGTGGCGATTTGTTCGGCAGGCGTGCGCGCCACACCGTCGGACTCGGCGATGTCGCCGCCCAGATACCAGACCCACTGGCCGTCGGCGGCCGGGTGCGTGGTCACGGTGATGCGCGGTTTGGTACCGCCACCCAGGCAATGCGCGTACAGCGGTTTCAGGCTCGGGCCTTTGGCGATGATCATGTGCAGCGGTCGGCGTTGCATCGCCGGGTGCGTCAAGCCCAGCGCCTCCAGCAGCGCTGCGGTACCAGCGCCGGCACTGAGGACGATACGTTGCGCGCGGATTTCGCGGCCGTCGACTCTGAGGCCGACCAATAAACCGCCATCAAGCAACGGTTCGATATTTTGCCCTGCGAGTAAACCGTCACCGGCCAGATCCGCCAGGCGCTCGATCAGGCTCGGCACGTCGACCACCAGTTCAGCGAGTCGGTAGACCTTGCCCTTGAAACGCTTGTCTTGCAGCGCTGGCGGCAGTTGCTCGCCCTTGACCTGATCGACCCGCCCGCGCACGGCTTTACTGGCGAAGAAACTGGTGAGATTGCCGGCCAGCGTGCCCGGCGACCACAGATAATGCGCTTCAGACAACAGACGCACGCCACTCAGGTCGAGTTCGCCGTCGCCGGCCAGCGCTTCACGCCAGCGGCGTGGCATGTCGGCGATGGCTTCGGATGCGCCGGTCAACGCGCCGTGCAGCGCGTACTTGGCGCCGCCATGAATAATCCCCTGGGACTTCACGCTCTGCCCGCCGCCGAGGCTGGCGCTTTCCACCAGCACGGTCGAAAAACCCTGACGGCGCAGGCGCGCATTCAGCCAGAGGCCGGCGACACCAGCGCCGACAATCAGCACGTCGGTGGAAATAACGGATGGCATGCAGCGACCTCGGGATTTGAAGAAGTCGCAAGTTTCAAGCTTCAAGCTGCAAGCTGCAACCCGAAGCTGCTTTTAATGCCCCGCGGTTTTCGAGAACAGCTGGATGACGACCACGCCAAGCACGATCAGCCCCATGCCCAACATCGCCGGCACATCCAGCTTCTGCCCGTAAATAAACAGAGCCGCAATACTGACCATCACAATCCCCATCCCGGCCCACACCGCGTAAGCGACACCCACCGGCACCGTGCGCACCACCAGGATCAGCATCCAGAACGCGATGGCGTAGCCGACAATCACCACCAGCAGCGGCAGCGGCGTGCTGAAGCCTTTGACCGCTTTCATCGAAACGGTGGCCATTACTTCGGCGCAGATGGCGATGGCCAGGTAGGCGTAAGCGTTCATGTTCAATCCTCGTGTGAAACGTTGCTTTCTGAGGTCGGCATTCTAGAGATTGTTCAGATGCGGTAAAGTCATTACCTATCTGTTTGAAAGATGGGTTGTCGCATGAGCATGCAGTGGAATCTCGATCAGATACGCGTATTCATCGCCGTCGCCGAGCAGCGTTCGTTTTCTGCCGTGGCGCGTCAGCAACGCAAAGCGCAGTCGGCGATCAGCAGCGCGATTGCCATGCTCGAGGACGATCTGGGTGTCAGCCTGTTTGAGCGTAGCAGCGGGCGTCAGCCTAGCCTTACCGAAGCGGGCGAAGCATTGCTCGAAGAAGCGCGCGAGGTGCTGCGCCAGTGCGAGCGTCTCAATGGCCGGGCGATGGCGATGCTGCGCGGCCAGGAAGCGCAGTTGCGCGTCGCGCAAGACGAAGCGATGCCGTATCAGGCGCTGGTGGAAAGCTTCGGCGCGCTGGCCGAGCAGTTTCCCAGCCTGGAAGTGCAACTGACCAGCGCCGCGCAGGGTGAAGTCGCGCGCAAACTGGTCGAGCGCCGCGCCGATCTCGGGCTGCTGTTCTATCACGACCAAATTCCCGAAGCGCTGGAGCGTCGCGTGTTGGGCAGTGTGGAGATGGTCACGGTGTGTGGCATCAATCACCCGTTGGCCAAGCAGTCGGCGGTCAATTGCCAGCAACTGGCGCAACATCGGCAACTGTTGATGTCGACCCAGACCAGCGTCTACCCCGGCAGCGAGCCGGCCAGCCCGCAAGTCTGGCGTGCCGACAGTTTTTACGTGATGGCCGAATGGCTGGTGCGCGATCTGGGTTGGGCGTGGCTGCCACGGCATGTGGTGCAGTATTCGGCGTATCAGGGCTTGATGGTCGAACTGGACAGCGAATGGACGCCGCCGGCGCTGGTGGTCGAACTGGTCTGGCGCCGTGACGAGCCGCTGGGCCCAGCCGCCCGTTGGCTGGCTGAGCGTTTTGCCGTGCACTTGCGCGCGATTGGCGAGAAAAGTCGATAAACTCCGCCGCCATGAATAGAACTCTGTACACCGCGCTGTTTTATCTGGGGCTGCCATTGGTGGCGATTCGGCTGTGGCTGCGCTCGCGCAAGGCGCCGGCCTACGCCAAGCGGATTGGCGAACGCTTTTCCTACGGGATGCCGGCGCTTCAACCGGGCGGCATCTGGGTGCACGCGGTGTCGGTCGGCGAAAGCATCGCGGCGGCGCCGATGATTCGCGCCTTGCTGCAACGTTATCCACAGTTGCCGATCACCGTGACCTGCATGACCCCGACCGGCTCGGAGCGGATTCAGGCGTTGTTCGCCAACGAGCCACGCATTCAACATTGCTATCTGCCGTACGACTTGCCGTGTGCGGCGGCGCGTTTTCTCGATCGTGCGCAGCCGAAACTCGCGGTGATCATGGAAACCGAACTCTGGCCCAACCACATTCATCAGTGCGCCAAACGCGGAATTCCGGTGGCGCTGGCCAACGGTCGCTTGTCCGAGCGTTCAGCCAAAGGCTATGGCCGCTTCAGCAAACTCACCGCGCCGATGCTCGCCGAGATGAGCCTGTTTGCCGTGCAGACCGAAGCCGAGGCCCAGCGCTTCCGCGATTTGGGCGCACGCACGGAAACGGTCGAGGTTACCGGTTCGATCAAGTTCGACCTGACCATCGACCCGCAACTGTTGCAACGCGCTGCTGAATTGCGCGGGCAGTGGCAGGCGCAGGAGCGCCCGGTGTGGATTGCCGCGAGTACTCACGAAGGTGAAGACGAAGTGGTGCTGGCGGCGCATCGTCGTTTGCTGACCAATCATCCCGATGCGCTGCTGATTCTGGTGCCACGTCATCCGGAGCGTTTCAACTCGGTGTTTGAGTTGTGCCAGCGCGAAGGCTTTGCGACGGTGCGTCGTTCGACCGGCGTTAACGTCGAGGCCGGCACTTCGGTGCTGCTCGGCGACACCATGGGCGAGTTGCTGTTTCTGTATGCCTTGGCCGACAGCGCATTCGTCGGCGGCAGCCTGGTGCCGAACGGCGGGCACAATCTGCTGGAGCCGGCGGCACTGGCGAAACCGGTGATCTGCGGCCCGCACCTGTTCAACTTCCTCGACATCGCCGCGCAACTGCGCAGCGCCGGGGCGTTGGTTGAAGTGGATGATGCCGAAGGTTTGGCGGTGGAAGTGCAGCGGCTGTTCGAACTGCCACGCGATGCGCAGCGCATGGCCGAAGCCGGACTGAGCGTGATGCGCCGCAATCAGGGCGCGTTGCAGCGCTTGCTGGATGGGTTGGGCAGGTTGATCAAATAACCGCTTGAAACGCTTATTGTGGCGAGGGAGCTTGCTCCCGCTCGGCTGCGCAGCAGTCGCAAAACTTGACGACGCGGTGTCTTAGATAATGGGGCCGCTTCGCAGCCCAGCGGGAGCAAGCTCCCTCGCCACAGGATGCCGTTCGCAATTTGCTTTTAAGGTCGGGCCTTGAGCTGTTCGGCTGCAGCCTTGGCCAGATCCGGTGGCAGGAAGTCTTTGTCCGGGTTGTAGTCGGCTTTCAGATAGCGCGCCAGATCCTGCAAGTCCCCCGGATTCAACGTGCCCGCCGCCTGCTTCAGCCGCAGGTTGTCGAGGATATAGTCGTAGCGGGTGTTGTTGTAGTTGCGCACCGAAGTGTAGAGCTGACGCTGCGCATCGAGTACGTCGACGACGTTGCGCGTACCCACCTGATAACCGATTTCCGTGGCTTCGACCGCGCTCTGGTTGGAGATGATCGACTGGCGGCGCGCCTGCACCTGTTCGACATCGGTGTTGACCGCGCGATGCAGATTGCGCGTGTTCTCGACAATCTGACGGCGCAGACCTTCGCGCTGCTGCTCGGTCTGATCAAGGCGTGAGTAGGACTCGCGCACTTGCGAGCTGGTCAGGCCGCCGCTGTAGATCGGGATGTTCACTTGCAAGGCCAGCGTGCGCTGTTCGACGTTGCCGCCATACGGCGTGCCGAATGCATTCGGGTTGCTGAAGCCGAAATTATCGTTGTCACCTTTCTCGTACTTCGCCACTGCATCAAGGGTCGGCAAGTGCCCGGCCTTGCGCTGCTTCAACGTCTGTTCGGCGGAGGCGACCGCGTAGTTGCTGGCGAGCAGATTGAGATTCTGTCTGGCAGCGGTGTCGACCCACGACTTGGCGTCGTTCGGTACCGGCGGCAAGATCGGCAGGGTGTGGACGATGCCCTGAATCGAGTTGTACTGACGGTTGGTCAGAGTGATCAGCGCTTGAAACGCATCATCAACCTGACGCTGGGCAACGATCCGGTTGGCCCGCGCGGTGTCGTAACTGGCCTGCGATTGCAGCACGTCGGTCTTGTCCGACAGGCCCACATCGAAGCGTTCGTTGGACTGATCGAGCTGACGTTTGAACGCGGCTTCTTCGGCCTTGGTCGAGGCCAGGTTGTCCTGGCTGCGCAGCACGTTGAAATAGCTTTCAGCACTTTGCAGGATCAGGTTCTGCTCGGTGGCCGAGAGTTGCAGCGCAGCCTGTTCGTTGACGTCCTTGGCCGCCTGATACTGGAACCAGCGGTCTGCACGGAACAATGGTTGGGCGAGGGTCGCCTGATACGAATGCGCGCTGCGATTTGCCACAGCCGAGGGCTGATCGATGGCGGTGCGCACGTCGGCAACTTCGGCACCGCCAGACAGATTCGGCAGCAACCCGGCGCGTGCCTGCGGCACGATTTCTTTCTGTGCGCCGTACTGCGCGCGGGCGGCAGCGAGGTCGGCGTTGTTGTCGACCGCTTCCTGATAAACGCTGACCAGATCGGTCTTGGTCGATAAAGGCGCTTCTGCTGCCCAGACCGTTGCGGTGGAGGCACACGACACGGCAACAGCCAGTGAAAGTTTGCGCAGCATGAGGCGATCCCTAGCATGAATATTATGGAAGTAATCCGCGCGCCAAAGGTAAGACGCGGCCCGCGCAGCGTCAAGGCGCAGCATGGCGTAGCGAGTGTAGTTGCGCGCGCGCATCGCAACAATCCGCTAATTGCGCCATTCATCATGGTGTATGCCACGGTGTTGGCGTTCTTTGCCGGTTGTGTCTAGACTGGCCGGGTTCTTGTCGGGGTGCCTTGCTATGAGGCTGAGATCGAATAATTTCGGATCCCGTTGAACCTGATCAGGTTAGCGCCTGCGTAGGGAACAAGATTTCTCGTCACCCGGCGAGTCCTCTTGTGCTTCGTCCGGGAAATTGTTCGACAATCGAACGCTCGACGACGATGCACAGCACCAGTCCTGGTGCGTCCGTGCCTTTCAGGTTCTGCTCCGACAATCCACTGCCTGGATGCTGTCTGGAGAGCCCGTGATGACTACAAATTCTAAAAACGCGATCAACCTGAGTGACTCGGCCAAGGTCGACGAACAATCGGTCAAGCCGTTCACCCGTTCGCAAAAAGTCTACGTTCAGGGTTCTCGCCCGGACATCCGCGTACCGATGCGCGAAATTTCCCTTGATGTGACCCCGACCGACTTCGGCGGCGAAATCAACGCGCCGGTCACCGTCTACGACACCTCCGGCCCGTACACCGATCCCAACGTGGTGATCGACGTGCGCAAAGGCCTGGGCGATGTGCGTTCGGCGTGGATCGACGACCGTGGCGACACCGAGCGTCTGCCCGGCTTGAGCTCGAACTTCGGCCAGCAACGCCTCGCCGATGCCGAACTGACCAAGCTGCGTTTCGCCCACGTCAACAACCCGCGCCGCGCCAAAGCCGGGGCCAACGTCAGCCAGATGCACTACGCCCGCAAGGGCATCATCACCGCCGAGATGGAATACGTCGCCATCCGCGAAAACATGAAGCTGCAAGAGGCCCGCGCTGCCGGGCTGCTGGACCAGCAACACGCCGGCCACAGCTTCGGCGCCAGCGTGCCGAAAATCATCACACCCGAATTTGTCCGTGACGAGATCGCCCGCGGTCGCGCGATCATTCCGGCCAACATCAACCACACCGAACTGGAACCGATGATCATCGGCCGTAACTTCCTGGTGAAGATCAACGGCAACATCGGCAACAGTGCGCTCGGTTCTTCCATCGAAGAAGAAGTGGCGAAACTGACCTGGGGCATTCGCTGGGGTTCGGACACGGTGATGGATTTGTCCACTGGCAAACACATTCACGAAACCCGCGAGTGGATCATCCGCAACTCGCCAGTGCCGATCGGCACCGTGCCGATTTATCAGGCGCTGGAAAAAGTTAACGGCGTTGCCGAAGACCTGACATGGGAGCTGTTTCGCGACACGCTGATCGAGCAGGCAGAGCAGGGCGTCGACTACTTCACCATCCACGCCGGCGTGTTGCTGCGCTACGTGCCGCTGACCGCCAAGCGCGTGACCGGCATTGTTTCGCGTGGTGGTTCGATCATGGCCAAGTGGTGCCTGGCGCACCACAAAGAGAACTTCCTCTACACCCACTTCGACGACATCTGCGAAATCATGAAGGCCTACGACGTCAGCTTCTCGCTGGGCGATGGCCTGCGTCCGGGCTCGATTGCCGACGCTAACGACGAAGCGCAATTCGGTGAACTGGAAACCCTCGGCGAGCTGACCAAGATCGCCTGGAAGCACGACGTGCAATGCATGATCGAAGGCCCGGGCCACGTGCCGATGCAGTTGATCAAAGAGAACATGGACAAGCAGCTCGAGTGCTGCGACGAGGCACCGTTCTACACCCTCGGCCCGCTGACCACCGACATTGCGCCGGGTTACGACCACATCACTTCGGGTATCGGCGCGGCGATGATCGGCTGGTTCGGTTGCGCGATGCTTTGCTACGTGACGCCGAAGGAGCACTTGGGCCTGCCGAACAAGGATGACGTAAAGACCGGGATCATCACTTACAAGATCGCCGCCCACGCCGCGGACTTGGCCAAAGGGCACCCGGGCGCGCAGATCCGCGACAACGCCTTGAGCAAGGCGCGTTTCGAATTCCGTTGGGAAGACCAGTTCAACCTCGGCCTGGATCCGGACACCGCGCGCTCGTATCACGATGAAACCCTGCCGAAGGACTCGGCCAAGGTCGCGCATTTCTGTTCGATGTGCGGGCCGAAATTCTGCTCGATGAAGATCACTCAGGAAGTCCGCGAGTACGCGGCCAACCAGCGTATCGAAACCGTCGACGCCGAGGTTGCCCAGGGACTGGCAGAGCAGGCTGAGCGGTTTAAAAAGGAAGGTAGTCAGTTGTACAAGAAGGTTTGATCTGACCTGCGTGCGGCGGTGACATCACCGCCGTCATCGCGGGCAAGCCCGCTCCCACAGTGTTCCGCGTTGGCCACAAAATTTGTGATCAGCGAGGACCCTGTGGGAGCGGGCTTGCCCGCGATGGCGATTGAAAAAAACAACAAATGTCCCTCTGAGATAACACCCTTGAGCATTCAACCCAGCACTTATTCCCCCGATCTCGCCGTGCCCGCCGCCAAGCGGGTATTCGGCGGTCGAGATCTGTTTTCCCTATGGTTTTCCCTCGGCATCGGCCTGATGGTATTGCAGACCGGCGCGTTGTTGGCGCCGGGTCTGGGCCTGTCGGGTTCGTTGCTGGCGATTTTCCTCGGCACGCTGGTCGGCGTATTGCTGCTGGCCGCCGTCGGCGTGATCGGCAGCGACACCGGCCTGTCGTCGATGGCCGCACTGAAACTCAGTCTAGGTGCAAAAGGCGCGAGCCTGCCGGCCGTGCTCAACCTGCTGCAACTGATCGGTTGGGGCTCGTTCGAGATCATCGTCATGCGCGACGCCGCCAGCCTGCTCGGCACCCGTGCGTTCAGCGAAGGTTCGCTGTGGTCGAACCCAGTGCTGTGGACATTGTTTTTCGGCGCGCTGGCGACCTTGCTCGCCGTCAGCGGCCCGCTGACATTCGTGCGGCAGATCCTGCGCAAGTGGGGTATCTGGCTGCTGCTGGGCGCGTGCATCTGGCTGACCTGGAACCTGTTTGCCAAAGCTGACCTGGCCGCAATCTGGGCGCGCTCCGGTGACGGTTCGATGCCGTTCGCCGTGGGCTTCGACATTGCGATTGCGATGCCGCTGTCGTGGCTGCCGCTGATCGCTGATTACTCGCGTTTCGGCAAACGTGCGAAGAATGTTTTCGGTGGCACCGCCATCGGTTTCTTCATCGGCAACTTCTGGCTGATGAGCCTCGGCGTGGCCTACACGCTGGCGTTTGCGCCGAGCGGTGAAGTCAACGCGCTGCTACTGGCACTGGCCGGTGCGGGGCTGGGGATTCCGTTGTTGTTGATCCTGCTCGACGAGTCGGAAAACGCCTTCGCCGACATTCACTCGGCAGCGGTTTCCAGCGGGATTCTGTTGCGCGCGAAAGTTGAACATCTGGCGTTGGCCATCGGCGTGATCTGCACCTTGATCGCGCTGCTGGCGCCACTGGCGCAGTACCAGAATTTCCTGCTGTTGATCGGTTCGGTGTTTGCGCCGCTGTTCGGCGTGGTGCTGGTGGATCACTTCATCTTGCGCAAACGCAGCGGTCAGGTCGCATCGGCCGCATTGCGCTGGCCGGCGCTGTTGGCCTGGCTGGGTGGGGTAAGCACCTATCACGTGCTGGCCAATCTGTATCCGGATGTCGGCGCAACCCTGCCGGCGCTGGTGCTGGCAGGGCTGCTGCAACTTGTGCTCGGTCGAGCCTTCAGTTACGGCCGGGGAACAGCTCAGGCTTGAGGATGCCGTTCAGACGTGGATAAGGGATCTTCAGTTCGATGTGGCCCAGCGCGTAAGGCGCGATAGTCGACACTTCGTACTTGAGGATCACTCCGCCGTAGGTCAGTGCCACGTGCGGGGTTTTCACGAACGGCCAGCTCTTGATGAACTCGGCTTCCTGATCGAGCTTGGTGCTGATCAGCCAGCTGTTGTGCGCAACCTGCGCAGCTTTCCAGAACGCCTCTTCCTGACCCGGCAGCAACATGTCCGACAGGTTCAGCACCTTGTGCTGCTGGCGCGAATAGTTGATGAAGCCGCGGCCCGGCGTGCCATGCGCACCGCCGGTGTCGAGGTAGCTCGACAGTTCGATGATCACCAGACCGTCATGCTGCTCACGTACTTTCGCTTGCAGATAAATGCTGTTGCGCGGGCCGGCGTTCGCCAGAAACTGCTCGCGATAGGCAGCCAGTGTCGGCGCAACCGGAGCATTGGCGTCGGTGCGGGTCATTTGCAGCAGGCGTTTTTCGATGATGCCGTCCAGCGCAGGTTCGGCCGGGAAGCGCAGGGTATCGATATTCACCAGCGGGCAATCAGGGTTTGAGCAGCCAGGTTTGAGTTGTTCCGACGCATCGCGGGTGGTTTCCAGCGGCGTGCGCAGATTGGGCTGAAACAGGCTGGCGCAGGCGCCCAGGGTCAGGGCGATGGCGGCCACGGAGGCAATTTTGAAAAGCGACATGGGCGTCCTTTCTGAAGCAGGGGAAGGCAAAAAGTTACCGCTTCGACTCTCAACGAAGCAGTCAGTTCGCCACTAAGCTAATTAGAGTGGGTTTCGGCTCCACCGTCCATCCCGATCACGGTAAAGGGGCTGCATCAAACGGTTCGGGCGCGTTAGGATGGCGCGAAGTCGAGGTTGCCAGCAACACCAGGCAGCCGCGTCACGGATTTGCAGTAAACGAGGATGCTCATGACTGATTTTGCCAACGCTACTCCGACCACCATCGACATCGTGCGCCGCGAGAATTGCTATCAGGGCTTCTACAAGCTCGATCGCCTGCACTTGCGCCACGAGTTGTTTGACGGCGGCATGAGCCGCGAGATCAACCGTGAAGTGTTCGTGCGTCACGATGCGGTGTGCATGCTGCCTTACGATCCGCAGCGCGACGAAGTGGTGCTGATCGAGCAGTTTCGTGTCGGCGCGATGGGCAAGACGGCCAACCCCTGGCTGATCGAGCTGGTCGCCGGTCTGATCGACAAGGATGAAGAGCCGGAAGAAGTTGCTCACCGCGAGGCGCAGGAGGAAGCTGGGCTGAACATCAAGGCCCTGTGGCCGATGACCAAATATTTCCCGTCGCCGGGCGGCAGCAACGAATTCGTGCATTTGTACCTGGGGCGTTGCGAGACCACCGGCGTTGGCGGCCTGCATGGGCTGGAGGAAGAGGCAGAAGATATCCGCGTCACGGTCTGGGCATTCGAAGATGCCTTGCAGGCCGTACGCGACGGCCGGATTGCCAACGCGGCGAGCATCATCGCCTTGCAGTGGCTGGCGCTCAATCGCGCCGAAGTGAGGGGGCTATGGTTGTAAACAAGTTGCGCGATCGCTATCGGGTTGACCTCGTGGGGCTGCAAGCCGCCTGCGAGGCTAATTACGCGCGCCTGATGCGACTGTTGCCGGACATGCGCAGCGATCCCGAAGCGCGGCGCATTGCCGTTTCCCAAGGCGAGCAAATGCTCGGCGTGCTGGCCCTCGAAGTGCTGCAAACCTGCCCGTACACCACCACTTTGCAAGTGCGTCAGGAACACAGCCTGCCATGGCTGCCGGTGCCACGACTGGAAGTGCAGGTCTATCACGACGCACGCATGGCCGAAGTGGTCAGCGCCGAGCATGCACGACGCTTTCGCGGCGTCTATCCTTACCCGAACGCGGCGATGCACCAGCCGGATGAAAAGGCACAGCTCAATCTGTTCCTCGGGGAATGGCTGAGTCACTGCCTGGCCTGCGGGCATGAGTACGCGGCGGTTCGATAACTGCGAGTTGTGAACTGTGCCCGGTTCGGTGGTTTCCTCTTTCGCTTGTCGCCCAGCATAATTGCCGCACCTATCCAGACCCGTTGCAGCCTTGGGAGAGCGCCTTGCCGAGCGTATCCACGTTGACCACCGCCGATGCCGCGTTGCTGGTGCAAATCTCTGACAGCCATTTGTATGCCGAGCCGGACGGTACGCTGCTGGGCATGAACACCCGCGACAGCCTGCAAAAGGTCATTGAGCTGGTGCTTGCGCAACAACCGCAGATTGATCTGATTCTGGCCACCGGTGATCTGTCGCAAGACGGCACGCTGGAGTCTTACCAGCTGTTTCGAGAATTGACTGCACAGATCGACGCTCCCGCCCGCTGGATCCCCGGTAACCACGACGAACCACAGATCATGGAAGTCGCCGCCGTGCACAGCGCATTGCTCGAGTCGGTTGTGGATATCGGCAACTGGCGTGTGACTTTGCTTGATTCGGCGGTGCCGGGTTCGGTGCCGGGGTATTTGCAGGATGAACAGCTGCAATTGCTCGCGCGTTCGCTGAGTGAGGCGCCGGAGCGCCATCATCTGGTGTGCTTTCATCATCATCCGGTGTCGATCGGCTGCGCATGGATGGAGCCGATCGGCCTGCGCAATCCCGAGGCATTTTTCGAAGTATTGGATCGCTTTCCGCAGGCGCGGGCGGTGTTGTGGGGGCATGTGCATCAGGAGATTGACTGCGAGCGCAATGGCGTGCGCTTGATGGCTTCACCTTCGACCTGTATTCAGTTCGAGCCGGGGAGTGAGGATTTCAAGGTCGGCGATCAGAAACCAGGGTATCGCTGGTTGCGTCTGATGCCCGATGGCCGAATCGAAACCGGCGTCGAGCGCGTGACCGATTTCGAATTTACCGTCGATTACGGTTCCAACGGTTACTGACGCCTCCATGTAGGAGCTGCCCCACGCATCATTTGCATGGCCCATCCTGGCGCGACTCCCTGTAAACTCCGCTCTTTCCAACCGACGCCCAGGGAGCTCAAATGTCCGGTTCGATCCTCTACATCCATGGTTTCAATAGCGCCCCGACATCGAAGAAGGCTTGTCAGTTGGTCGAGGTGATGAAGCAGCTGGGTTTGAGCGATCAATTGCGCATCCCGGCGCTGCATCACCATCCGCGCGAAGCCATCGGTCAGTTAGAACAAGCAATCACCGAGCTCGACCGGCCATTACTGGTGGGAAGCTCCCTCGGCGGCTACTATGCGACCTGCCTGGCCGAGCGCCATGGCCTGAAAGCTTTGCTGGTCAACCCGGCGGTCAGCCCGCACCGGATGTTCGACGGCTATCTGGGCACGCAGAAAAACCTGTATACCGATGAAACCTGGGAATTGACCCACGACCACGTTACGGCTCTGGCCGAACTGGAAGTGCCGGCGCCGCAGGATCCGCAGCGGTTTCAGGTGTGGTTGCAGACCGGGGACGAAACCCTCGATTATCGCCTCGCCCAGCAGTATTACCGGGCATGTGCCTTGCGCATTCAGGCCGGCGGCGACCACAGTTTTCAAAATTTCGCCGGACAAATTCCGGCGCTGCTGAGTTTTGCCGGCATTGGCGCCGATCTGTATCAGGCAATCGATTTCACCGCACTGTGAAATCTTGCCCCAATTTCACTGAATCATTGACGACGAGACCCTATGGCCACTCCCAGCGCTAGCTCCTATAACGCCGACGCCATCGAAGTCCTCTCGGGCCTCGACCCGGTGCGCAAACGCCCGGGCATGTACACCGACACCAGCCGGCCGAACCACCTTGCCCAGGAAGTCATCGACAACAGTGTCGACGAAGCGCTGGCCGGCCACGCCAGATCGGTGCAGGTCATCCTGCATGCCGACCACTCGCTGGAAGTCAGCGACGATGGCCGTGGCATGCCCGTCGACATCCACCCCGAAGAAGGTGTGTCGGGCGTCGAGCTGATCCTCACCAAGCTGCATGCGGGTGGCAAGTTTTCCAACAAGAACTACCAGTTCTCCGGCGGTCTGCACGGGGTGGGTATTTCGGTGGTCAACGCCTTGTCCACCGAAGTCCGCGTGCGGGTGAAACGCGACGGCAACGAATACCAGATGACTTTCGCCGACGGCTACAAGGCCACCGAGCTGGAAGTGGTGGGCGCGGTGGGCAAGCGCAACACCGGCACCAGCGTGTACTTCGCGCCGGACCCGAAGTATTTCGATTCGCCAAAATTCTCCATCAGCCGCCTCAAGCATGTGCTCAAGGCCAAGGCGGTTTTGTGCCCGGGCCTGCTGGTCAGCTTCGAAGACAAGAGCACCGGCGAGAAAATCGAGTGGCATTACGAAGATGGTCTGCGCTCGTATCTGGTGGACGCGGTCAGCGAATTCGAGCGTCTGCCGAACGAGCCGTTCTGTGGGGTTTTCGCCGGTAATAAAGAAGCCGTCGACTGGGCGCTGCTGTGGCTGCCGGAAGGTGGCGACGCGGTGCAGGAAAGCTACGTCAACCTGATCCCGACCGCGCAGGGCGGTACTCACGTCAACGGCCTGCGTCAGGGCCTGCTCGATGCAATGCGCGAGTTCTGCGAATTCCGCAGCCTGCTGCCGCGCGGCGTCAAGCTGGCGCCGGAAGACGTTTGGGAACGCATTGCCTTCGTCTTGTCGATGAAAATGCAGGAACCGCAATTCTCCGGCCAGACCAAAGAACGTCTGTCGTCGCGTGAGGCGGCGGCGTTCGTCTCCGGTGTGGTCAAGGACGCGTTCAGCCTGTGGCTCAATGCCAACCCGGAAACCGGTCTGGCGCTGGCCGAACTGGCGATCAACAACGCCGGTCGCCGTCTCAAGGCGAGCAAGAAGGTCGAGCGCAAGCGCGTCACCGCCGGGCCAGCATTGCCGGGCAAACTGGCGGACTGCGCCGGACAGGATCCGATGCGCTCCGAACTGTTCCTGGTCGAAGGTGATTCCGCCGGCGGCTCGGCGAAACAGGCGCGGGACAAAGAGTTTCAGGCGATCCTGCCGTTGCGCGGCAAGATCCTCAATACCTGGGAAGTCGACGGCAGCGAAGTGCTCGCCAGCCAGGAAGTGCACAACATCGCCGTGGCCATCGGCGTTGATCCAGGCTCAGCCGACATCGCCCAACTGCGCTACGGCAAGATCTGCATCCTCGCCGACGCCGACTCCGACGGTCTGCACATCGCAACCTTGCTTTGCGCGCTGTTCGTCCAGCATTTCCGTCCACTGGTGGATGCCGGTCACGTCTACGTCGCCATGCCACCGCTGTACCGCATCGACCTGGGCAAAGAAATTTACTACGCCCTCGACGAAGCCGAGCGCGACGGCATTCTCGACCGGCTGGTGGCCGAGAAAAAACGCGGCAAGCCGCAAGTCACCCGATTCAAAGGTCTGGGTGAAATGAACCCGCCGCAACTGCGCGAAACCACCATGGACCCGAACACCCGGCGTCTGGTGCAGCTGACCCTGGAAGACTACCCGGCGACTGCGGAAATGATGGACATGCTGCTGGCGAAGAAACGCGCCGGTGATCGCAAGTCGTGGCTGGAATCCAAAGGCAACCTGGCCGAGGTTCTTGGTTGATGCGGGTTGGCCTGGCCCTGGCGTGTGCGTTACTTCTGACCTCGGTTTCGGCACTGGCCGAACCGCTGCCGGAGTTGCGCGTGCTGTCCGAGCACCCGGTGGACGGCATGCGCGGCGGCAATCTTTCGGGGCTTGCGCTGTGCGGCAACGAGTTGTGGACGGTGTCCGACCGCGACGATGATCAGATCTATCGTCTCGACACCCGGCAAACCACCTGGCAGGCCGAAACCGTGCACATCGACGTTCCCGAAGTGCCGGAAACCGGTTTGCCGTGGGGGTTGCGTTCGCGCAACTGGGCGGCGTCGTTCGTGCGTGGCGGTGATCTGGATTTCGAAGGCATCAGCTGCGACAGCGCCGGCAATCGCTACATCGTCAGCGAAGGCCAGGCGGCGGTTTTGCAAGTGCCGGTCAGCGGCCCGGTCAACTGGCTGAAGATCTCGCCGATGCTGGTGCGCGAAGCGCGGGCCAGCGGCATGCTGCTGAAATTCAATGCAATATTCGAAGGACTGGCGATCAACCCGGCTGGTGATCAGATGTGGCTGGCCGCCGAACGGCAAAGTCGTGGCGTGTTGCTGATCAAGCGCCAGCAGACAGTGTGGGATTGCGACGGACGTTGTGTACTGCTCAGCGAGGGCGGCAAGGAAATGCAGCCGCCGCAGTTCCCCAATGCCAAAGCGGTCGACCGGGATTTTTCCGATATTTCGTTGTTCAACGGCAAGCTGTTCACCCTTGACCGCAACGCGTTCCAGATTTGCCGGCGCGATGCGCAAACCGCCAAGGTCGAGCGTTGCTGGTCGTACGCCGCCGAGCTGTTGCAGGAAAATCGCCGCTATAAACAGAACTACGGGCTGGAAGAAGCGCTGATCGTCGATGCTGACGGCGCGTGGATCGGCGTCGACAACAATTTCGGCCCGCGCGCCGATGGCGAGGTCCGGCCGATTGTCTGGCGTTTCGCCGCCCCCGATGGTGGCTGGAGCGCCAAGCCATGAGCCAGCAACCGCCGGGCAAGCGCGCCGGTCGGGTGCTGATGATTCTGGCATGGTGCGCAGGGCTGTTTCTCGCCACGCGGTTTTTCGGTGACTGGGAGCAGCGCCAGCAAAATCCGAACGAGGTGGTCAGTTCGCAGCAGGGCGCAGGTTTTATCGAAGTGAAACTGGTGGGCAATGCCCAAGGGCATTTTGTCGCCAGTGGCAAGATCAACGGTCAGCCGGTCGAGTTCATGCTCGACACCGGCGCGACCGACGTGGCAATCCCGGCGGATGTGGCCAAGAGCCTCAAGCTGGAAGAAGGTTTCGGTGTGACCCTGAGCACGGCCAATGGCCTGAGCCAGGGCTATCGCACCCGTATCGACCGCCTGCAACTGGGCGACATCGTGCTGCGGGATGTCCGCGCACTGGTCGCGCCCGGCCTGCATGGCGATCAGGTGCTGCTCGGCATGAGCGCCCTGAACAAACTTGAATTTACCCAGCGCGGTGGCACCATGCTGCTGCGCCAGACAACGAACCGATGAGGCCCGCATGAGCGACTCCCTTGATCTCAGCCTGGATGGCGTAGAACGCCGATCGCTGGCTGACTTCACCGAAAGTGCCTACCTCAACTACTCCATGTACGTGATCATGGACCGTGCCCTGCCGCATATCGGCGACGGTCTGAAACCGGTACAGCGGCGTATCATCTACGCCATGAGCGAGTTGGGGCTGGATGCCGATTCCAAGCACAAGAAGTCGGCGCGTACCGTCGGCGACGTGCTCGGCAAGTTCCACCCGCACGGTGACTCGGCGTGCTACGAAGCGATGGTGCTGATGGCCCAGCCGTTCAGCTATCGCTACACGCTGGTCGACGGCCAGGGCAACTGGGGTGCGCCGGACGATCCCAAGTCCTTCGCCGCCATGCGTTACACCGAAGCACGCCTGTCGCGTTATTCCGAAGTGCTGCTCAGCGAGCTCGGCCAAGGCACCGCAGACTGGGGGCCGAACTTCGACGGCACCCTGCAGGAACCACTGGTGTTGCCGGCACGTTTGCCGAACATCCTGCTCAATGGCACCACTGGCATCGCTGTGGGTATGGCCACTGATGTGCCGCCGCACAACCTGCGCGAAGTCGCCACCGCTTGCGTGCGCCTGCTCGATGAGCCGAAAGCCACGGTCGAACAGCTCTGCGAACACATTCAAGGGCCGGATTATCCGACCGAAGCGGAAATCATCACCCCGCGCGCCGACCTGCTGAAAATGTACGAAACCGGCAAGGGCTCGGTGCGCATGCGCGCCGTGTACCACGTCGAGGACGGCGACATCATCGTCACTGCGCTGCCGCATCAGGTCTCCGGGGCCAAAGTGCTCGAGCAAATCGCCGCGCTGATGCAGGCCAAACCGTCGAAAGCGCCGCAGATCGCCGACCTGCGCGATGAATCCGACCACGAAAACCCGTGCCGCATCGTGATCATTCCGGTCAACAGCCGCGTCGATCACGAAGCGCTGATGCAGCACCTGTTCGCCAGCACCGAGCTGGAGTCGACCTACCGGGTCAACGTCAACATCATCGGTCTGGACGGCAAGCCGCAGCTGAAAAATCTGCGCGCGTTGCTGGTCGAGTGGCTGGAATTCCGGGTGCAGACCGTGCGCCGGCGCCTGCAATTCCGCCTCGACAAGGTCGAGCGCCGCCTGCACCTGTTGGACGGTTTGCTGATTGCCTACCTCAACCTGGATGAGGTGATCCACCTGATCCGTACCGAGGAACATCCGAAAAGCGCGCTGATCGCGCGTTTCGCCCTCAGCGATATCCAGGCCGAATACATTCTTGAAACCCGTCTGCGTCAGTTGGCACGACTGGAAGAAATGAAGCTGCGCGGCGAGCAGGATGAACTGCTCAAGGAACAAGCCAAACTCCAAGCCCTGCTGGGCAGCGAAGCCAAGCTGAAGAAACTGGTGCGTACCGAGCTGATCAAGGACGCCGAAACCTATGGCGACGACCGTCGCTCGCCAATCGTTGAGCGCGCCGAAGCCAAAGCGCTGACCGAGCACGATCTGCTGCCGAACGAGAAAGTAACCGTTGTGCTCTCGGAAAAAGGCTGGATCCGCTCGGCCAAGGGCCACGAAATCGACGCCACTGGCCTGTCGTACAAGGCCGGTGACGGCTTCAAGACCTCGGCGGCGGGGCGCTCCAACCAGTCCGCCGTGGTCATCGACTCCACAGGTCGCAGTTACTCGCTGGCCACTCACACCCTGCCATCGGCACGCGGTCAGGGCGAGCCTTTGACCGGCCGTCTGACGCCGCCGCCGGGCGCGACGTTCGAGTGCGTGCTGATGCCGGAAGAGGACTCGTTGTACGTGATCGCCTCCGACGCCGGTTACGGCTTCGTGGTTAAAGGCGAAGATCTGCAAGCCAAAAACAAGGCGGGTAAAGCCCTGTTGAGCCTGCCGAACAACGCCAAAGTGATTGCGCCGCGCCCAGTGGCTGATCGTGAACACAACTGGCTGGCCTCGGTCACGACCGAAGGTCGCCTGCTGATCTTCAAAATCAGCGACCTGCCACAATTGGGTAAAGGCAAAGGCAACAAGATCATCGGCATTTCCGGTGAGCGGGTGGCCAGTCGCGAAGAATATGTCACGGACATCGCGGTCCTGCCGGAAGGCGCCACGCTGGTGCTGCAGGCCGGTAAACGTACCTTGTCGCTGAAGGCCGACGACCTCGAGCACTACAAAGGTGAGCGCGGTCGA
Source organism: Pseudomonas sp. TWP3-1 (assembly GCF_049896625.1). Taxonomy (NCBI): domain Bacteria; kingdom Pseudomonadati; phylum Pseudomonadota; class Gammaproteobacteria; order Pseudomonadales; family Pseudomonadaceae; genus Pseudomonas; species Pseudomonas sp. TWP3-1. Next base: position 14,389 of record NZ_JAFCUQ010000002.1, on the reverse strand, counting down.
CGTGGTAATAAACTCCCACGTGGCTTCCAGCGAGTCGATGCGCTGCTCGTCGAAAACCTCAATCAGGCGTCCTAGACGGCTCGATCTACGATTTAACGCGTAGATCGACGCTTTGGCGCTGGAGTCGGAACGCATATTCACGGATGATATGGCCTTTCAAGCGCCGGCGTGGCCGAGCGTTCTTCATATTTATTGAGTATTTTCACTGTGGTCAGCTTTGTGGCGGCCACCTGGACGGGATGATGACTGCGCTGCGCCTTCCACTTATTTTGTTGCTCGCGGGCGTTCTTGGCCTGGCGGGTTGCAGCGTTCACCAGCCGGTGTCGCTGTATCAACTGGACAGCGGAAGTCCGGTTCAGCCTGCGCAAAGCGCGGGCATGGCAGTTTTGTTGGGGCCAGTGGTATTGGCCGACTATCTGCAGCGCGAAACCCTGTTGCAGCGTCAGCCGGACGGCAGTTTGCAAGCTTCGATGGACGGTCGTTGGGCGGGTAGCCTGTCGTCGGATATCGATCAGCTGTTGCTGCGTCAGGTGTCTGGTCATCTGGACAGCCAACGCGTTGTGCTGTCGCCGGCTACGCCGGGATTCACTCCGGATGTGCAGGTATTGCTGACGATCACGCGTCTGGATTCGGGCCAGAAGCAACCGGCGATTCTCGACGCCCAGTGGCGCTTGATCGATCGTCGTGGAAAGGTGCGCGATAACCGCATTATCCATTTGCAGGAGCAGCACGCCGGTACAACGGCGGCTCAGGTTCAGGCGCAAGGCGTATTGTTGCAGCGTCTGGCCGAACAGTTGTCGGTGGCGCTGAAGCCGTTGGCCAATCAGCCTCCAATTGCTGAAGCCCCACGTAAATCGGCACCGAAACCGGCAGCGCCGGCGGCGGAAGCCGAGAAGCAGCCGAAGATTCCGATGGCTTCGCCGATTCGCACGGATATGGAAGTGTTTCGCTTCTAAGCGTTGATCGAGTCAAACCAGAGCCCGCCTTGTGCGGGCTTTGTTGTTTCTGGGGATTGAAGATCAAGAGCTACCCTCACCCTAGCCCTCCCGAAACGTCGGACCGCCCAGAGGGAGAGGGGACTGAATGGGGTATGCTTTAGAAATTCATCGACCTGGATGTGCTGTGCCGAATCCATAATCGACACGATCTTTCAGGTCGATGTATGACGCGAGACACCTCGGTCAGTCCCCTCTCCCTATGGGAGAGGGCTAGGGTGAGGGGCTGTTCAAGGTCGAGCACAATCTCAAACCCACTACGCAAAAAAGCCCGCAGACAATCACTCATCTGCGGGCTTCTTCACATACAGGGCAAACCGTCAGGCCCGGCGCTCGTGCATGCGCGCCAACTGCCGCTCCAGCATCGACGGATAAGGCTCCATCAACCGCTCCACACAGCAAGCCCCTTCAGGGCTGGCAATCGGCCGGATCCGCGCACGCTGACGGATCAGCGCGTCGTCACCGATCTTGCGCTCGACCAGCAGCAGATTGCGGCTGTGTTGCGACAGCGCCAGGGCATCCTGCGCAGAGTCAGTCAGCAGCAGGTCAATCTGACTCATGCCAAACAACTCATCGCCAAGGGTCAGGCCCAACTGCAATTGCAGGGTAATGCCGCTGTCCGCGACTTCGATCTGCAACTGATGGCCCAGCGCCCGCAGCAGTTCGCCGCAGCAAATCGCGTTGGTCAGGTAATCGTCGCCGCTGTCTTCGGTGTGGAACAGCATCAGCGTGCTGCCGTCGTTCAGGGTTTCGATCTCGCCCTGATACAGCGAAGCAGCCTGTTCCAGGCAGTCGCGATAACGCTCCTGCAACTCATCCAGGCGTGCGCGCGGCAGACGGCGCAGTTGCTCCTGCGAACCCAGTTGCACCGCCAGCACCGCCGTGTGTTGCGGTACGCTCGGTGTCGGGCGGCGCACAGCCGGTTGCGGCGTGCTGTTCAGCGACTCGTCGCGCAGATCGGCGAACGGGTCTTCGTCATCGTCGTCCTCAACGGTGCTGACCACATGCCGCGGTGCAGGCTTCTTCGCGGCCAGCGGGCGGCTCTCGTCGAAACTCGGGTCGCGCAGGTTGCGCACTTCGAATTCCGGCTCGACGTCGTCATCTTCGAATTCCGGTTCCGGTTCGGGCTCTACTACCGTCGGTTCCGGTGCGTAGTTGGCGTGCAACTGACGGGCGAGATCGCCGATTTCGTCCTGGCGTTCAATGCCCGGCGTGTATTCGTCGATCCGCCGCAGCCAGACGCGCAATTGCAGCAGCGGCGTGGAGATGTGCCGGCCCAGACGCAGGCTCAGGGCCAGCGACAGCGCCAACAGAATCGCACTGAGGATGCCCATGCTTTGCAGGCTGATGGTCATCGGCTGCTGGAACTGATCCATGTCCAGGCTGATGCGCAGTTGCCCGGCAGTCACGTCCTGAAAAGTGATCTTGCTCTCGTACATGCCCTCGGCTTCGCCCAGCAGGCTGTGCTTGGGGCGCTGACCGGATTCGGCGAGGATGCGGTTATCCACGCTATAGATGGCGGCGTGGGCCACCAGCTTGTTCTTGGTCAGGTTGTTGAGCAGCACGTTGAGGCTGAGGATGTCGTTGGACACCAGCAGCTCAGTGGCGGAGGTGGCGGTCTGCGTGGTCAGGCTTTCGCCCAGCGCATCGGCCTGCTCGTGCATGGCCTGCTTGAACTGCAAGCCCATCACGCAGGCATAGATCACCAGGGCCAGAGCGACCAGGATCACGTTATGGCTGGCAATGCGTAATGCAATCGGTACACGGCGATGACGCAGTGCACGGAAGATCAGCAGAAAGAAGTTATCGGTTTTAACTGGCGTGGGCCGGTTCACTGAGCTCGGCTCTTGTCCGTGAAGTTGACGCGCAGTATAGCGACAGGCCCTAGACCGGCAAAGCGCTGGCGGTGCCCGATGGTCACTGAAAGTGGGTAGAATGCGGTTTTTTTCCAGTTGCGGGGGTGCGCGTTGCGCGAAATCGTCCTGATTAACATCACGGGAGTCGACCGTCCGGGTCTGACTGCGGCCATTACCGGCGTTCTGGCCCAGGGTGGTGTGAACATCCTAGACATCGGTCAGGCGGTAATTCACGACACCTTGTCGTTTGGCATCCTCGTGGAAATCCCTGACTCCGAGCAAGGCAAGTCGGTGCTCAAGGACATCCTGTTCAAGGGCTACGAGCTGGATCAGCAAGTGCGCTTCACCCCGGTGTCCGAAGAGGATTACCAGCAATGGGTGGGCAATCAGGGCAAAAAGCGTCACATCGTCACCCTGCTGACGCGCAAAGTGACTGCCGGCCAACTGCAGGCTGTGAGCTCAATCACCGCCAAATACGGGCTGAACATCGACCATATCGACCGTTTGTCGGGACGCATGCCGCTGGACACTCCGGCTGACCAGGGCAAGGGCTGCATCGAGTTTTCCGTGCGTGGCGAAGCGGCTGATCCGCAGGCGCTGCGTGCCGAATTCCTCAGCGTGGCGCAGGAATTGAACGTCGATATCGCGTTCCAGGAAGATTCGCTGTTCCGCCGAAACCGCCGTCTGGCGGTATTCGACATGGACTCGACCCTGATCGAAGCCGAAGTCATCGATGAACTGGCCAAGGCCGCCGGCGTCGGCGACCAGGTCTCGGAAATCACCGAGCGGGCCATGGCCGGCGAACTGGATTTCCGTGCCAGTTTCAAAGAACGTCTGGCGCTGCTCAAAGGTCTGGACGTCGGCGTGCTCGATTCGATTGGCGCGTCGCTGCGTTTGACCGAAGGTGCGGAAACGCTGTTCGCTGAACTCAAGCGCCTCGGTTACAAGACGGCGATCCTGTCCGGCGGCTTCACCTATTTCGCCAAGCAATTGCAGGCCAAACTCGGCATTGACTATGTGTTCGCCAATGAACTGGAAGTGGTCGATGGCAAGGTCACGGGCGTCGCGGTGGAGCCGATTGTCGATGCACAGCGCAAGGCTGATCTGCTGAGAGAGCTGGCGCACAAGGAAGGCTTGCGTCTGGAGCAGACCATCGCGGTCGGCGACGGTGCGAATGATTTGCCGATGCTGGCGATTGCCGGGTTGGGTGTGGCGTTCCGCGCCAAGCCATTGGTCAAGCAGTCGGCGAAGCAGGCGATTTCGACCTTGGGGCTGGATGGCGTGTTGTATCTGCTGGGTTTTCGCGATCGTGACGGGCAGCTCTGAGATCTGAGCTGGCCTCTGTGGCGAGGGAGCTTGCTCCCGCTGGGTCGCGAAGCGGCCCCACTCTTCAATTCAAAGAAGGGGACTGCTGCGCAGTCCAGCGGGAGCAAGCTCCCTCGCCACATAATTCGTGTTTACGCTTTAAAGTGATTTCCACAACGAATCAAAATCCTCCTCGCTTGCGCCATTCTGCGCGGCCTCCAGCGAGCGATAGGCGAACTGATTGAAACTGTGCGTGCTCGACACCCGTCGATCCAGCCCCGCGCGGTGCTCCTCTCCCAAGGTATTGATCAACACCTTGCTGCCCTCCTGAAACGGCAAACGTGGCGCTAATAACGTCGTCGGCAAGTCAATCGCACTAATCTCCGGCAACAACAAACCCCGTAAGTACTGACTGTGATCATCCCTCGACCGCACAAGCTGCAACCCGCAGGGCTGGGCATGCGGTGCCACCAGTTCGATACCCATTTGCGTCCCGCCACCGCGCACCTGACGAATCCAGCGCACCACGGCAATGCTCCAGCCCTGACTGACCGTGTCCTGAATCCCGAGCATTTCCCCGGCCTGCAATTCGGCCGGTACTTCGTTCGGCCAACCCACGCAATACCCGCCGGGGCTGTGATTGAGCACCGGCAAGGCATAGGTCGGATAGTGCGCCGGGCTGTCGGCGTTGCCTTCGTTGTCGATCAGTTGTTCGTACTGAATTTCTTCGTAGGGCAAAAACTCATCGGTTTTGCTCTGCGGCGCGGCGTCGAACGCCTGACTCCAACTGTCCTTCTCGCCTTGGGTCACCGTTTGGCTGAAGTTCGCGGGGCGGGCGCCGGGATGTTTGAGCGTGTCGCTGAAGCTGCGTTCGCCGCCGAGGTAGAAGTGCAGGGCGCTCATGCCGACGCACACGGTCAGGCTGCCTTGGCCGACGGTGCGCTGAAAACTGCGCTCGGCGGCCTGACCCCAAGTCGCGTGCAGGTGTTGCAGGGTGTCGAGGCTCAGGCCATTCGGCACTGGCAGCGGCGTAGTCGTGTCCTGATGCAATAAATGCGCTTCGATGGCATTCACCAGCGGCTGCGGATCGAGACCGAGCAACCCCGGCAACTGCTCGCTGCGGAACATGCTGCGATAACGCGGACCTGCATCGATCTCCCACGAAATGGCGAACAAGCCGTCACCCGGATTGCCCGGATACAGCTTGAGCCAGCCACTCCACGGTTCCAGCACTTCGGCGAGGCGCGCGATCTGGTTCTGCCGTAGCTGATTGCAGCGCGCACTGCCGAGCAGCAGGGCGGCGATATAGGTTTGCTCAAGGCTCAGTTCGCCGGTCAGGCTGGCCAACTCGTCGCGCACCCGGCGATGTTGCAACTGCAAGCCGCATGCTGTGCGATACAACTGATGCAGCTCAAACCACAGATGCTCTGGCGCTGAGGTATATAGCTGAGTGGCGCGCACCAGTTGGCCCTTGAGCGCATGCGCCGCGCGTTGCAATGCCTCACTCACCAGCGCGGCGCGGTCCTTGGAATACTTCGGCGCAATGCGCATGACGATCTGCTTGTAGCCAATCGCCAGATGACTTTGCAGCGCCTGACACAGGTTACTGATCTTGCGCGAGCGCTCGTCCAGCACAATCGCCTGATGCAAAAAATGCCGCTCCAGATGCTGGCAGACGTAATAAACCTCGGGTCGCAACAGTTCCAGCAGATGCAGGCGATTGTCGCTAGGCGTGAGCAGTTGATTGAGTTCGCCCAGCCCCTGGTAGAGCTGGCGCGCGGTTTCGCCGATGTTGGCCTTGGGCAGTTGGGCGATCCAGCGCTTGAGGTCGCGCGGGGTAGCTTCACAGAAAGACAGGCGCAACTGCGTCGGAGTGGGGGCGCGTAGCGCGGGTTGGAATTTAGGCTCACTCATGCCGTGCAAGGCTCCGGCGGCGAATTGGGCATTGCTGGAAACTCTAGCAGTTGTGGTCTGGTTCGCCGGATATTGTCAGACATTCTAACCGTTGGTCTGCTGGCCGGATGCCAGTCGGCGAGCGCTACTAGGCTTTCAGGCGTGCGATCGGAAACGCACGGTTGCACGGCCTGCCGCTACTTCGGGCAGGTTTCGGAAAACTTCAAGGAGATGAGGTTCATGTCTAAATACGTAGTGGCAAATCAATGGGGCGGTAGTTCGGCACCTTGGCATCCGGGCGGAGACTGGGTGCTGGGCGCGCGGGACAACCAGAAAGTCGTCGCGATTGATATCAAGTCTGGCGATGGCGGCAAAAGCTTCACCGGCACCATGACTTACGCCGGCGAAGGTCCCATTGGCTTCAAGGCGCAACGCACCGGCCAGAACCAGTACACGGTCGAGAATCAGTGGGGCGGCAACGATGCTCCATGGCATCCGGGCGGCAAGTGGGTGATCGGCGGACGGGATAACCAGAACGTTATCGCGTTGAGCGTCACCTCGAGTGACGGCGGTAAAAACCTCAGCGGCACCAATACCTACGCCAACGAAGGGCCAATCGGCTTCCGTGGACAGATAGAGTAACGGCGCCACTCAGGTCGTGTCCGCCCCGGCGCAGACGTGCGCCGGGGCGGATCAACAGGCTCAGGCGCTTGGCAGTGCCAAGGCTTGACCCATTTGTACTGGCGCACCTGCGCCCAGTTCTTCAACCCATTTCACCTGATCCGGCCCGAACAGCACGATCGCGGTGGATCCCAGCTTGAAGCGACCGAGCTCCGCGCCTTTTTCCAGATGAATCGGCGCCCGCGCGGCTTCGTCGTAGCGGAAGGTTTTCAGTTCGCGCTTCGGCGGCGTGACCAGCCCGGCCCATACGGTTTCAATCGATGCCACGATCATCGCGCCCACCAGCACCACGGCCATCGGCCCACGCTCGGTGTCGAAAATGCACGCCACACGCTCGTTGCGCGCGAACAGCTCCGGGACGTTTTCCGCGGTGGTCTTGTTCACCGAGAAGATCCGGCCGGGGATGTAGACCATTTCGCGCAGGGTGCCGGCCAGCGGCATGTGCACGCGGTGGTAGTCCTTTGGCGACAGATAGACAGTGGCGAACTCGCCGCCCATGAACGGCGCGGCATTTGCCGCATCACCGCCGAGCAATTCCAGCACGCTGAAGCTGTGGCCCTTGGCCTGGAACACGCGGCCGTGTTCAATCGGACCGCGCTGGCTGATCGCGCCGTCGGCAGGGCTGAGGATCGCGCCCGGCGTCTGGTCCAGTGGACGTGCGCCGTCTTTCAGTGCGCGAGTGAAGAAGGCGTTGAAGTGCTCGTAAGCCGTCACGTCTTCAACCAGCGCCAGCGACATGTCCACTTGATAACGCTTGGCAAACCAGGTGGTGAAGGCATTCTTGAACCAGCGCACACGGCACTCGGCAACGCAGCCGGCGAGGCGCGACAGCAGGTGATGCGGCAGCAGGTATTGGCTGATGATAAATAAACGCTCTTTCATGACTGTCCTTGAAAATCCTTAAAGCTCGACGGGCGTGTCGGGGTGGTTGCCCCATTCGCCCCAGGAACCAGCGTAGCCCTTGACCCGCGGATAACCGAGGGATTTGGCCACCAGATAAGTGAAACCGGACCGGTGATGGGTCTGGCAGTGGGTAATGATTTCTTTGTCCTTGGTGATCCCGAGTTTCTCGAGGATCTGCGGCATGTCGCTGCGGATGCGCAACTGCTGGGCCTGATCCATGCCTGCCGTCCATTCGAAATTGACCGCGCCGGGGATGTGTCCAGCCTTGGCGGCGAGGACTTTTTCGCCCGAGTATTCCAGTGGTCCGCGCGCATCCCAGATCGCCAGATCGGCGGCGCCGAGACGGCTTTGCAAGTATTCGCGGGTGGCGGTCGGTTCGTCGTGCAGGGTCAGGGCTACGGGGCCGCCAACCGCAGGAGGAATCTGGATCGACATCGGCGAACCTTCCGCCAGCCATGCCGGCAGACCACCGTCGATGTAGTGATATTTGTCGTGACCGATCACGTCGAGCAGCCAGATGAAGCGCCCGGCCCAGCCGCCGCCCTCGTCGTCATAGACCACGTACACGGCGTCTTTGTGATGGCCGAGTTCGCCGAACAGTTCTTCGAGTTTTTCCTTGCTCGGCAGCAAGCCCGGCGCCGGCGGCTGGCCGAGCTGGGTGCGCTTGGGATCGACAAACCGCGCGCCGGGCAGATGCCCTTCGGCATAGCGCGCCGGGCTGGTCAGATCGACCAGAATCAGGTTGCGGGCGTCGAGGCGCGCGAGCAGGTCGCTCGGCTCGATCACCAGCGACAGGCCAGAGAAGTCAGACATGTGAGGTCTCCAGAGCACAAAGGGGAACGATTGTAGCTGTCATTGGCCGCGCTGGCTAAAGCTGTGCAGGGCTTTCTCGATGCACTGCGCGGTTTTGCCGAAGGCTTGCACGCTGATGTCGGCAAACGGCCCGCCGCCCTGATCGGCAACCACGATCATGATCACTCGACCGTTATTGACCAGTGAGCGCAGAAACAGATGCTCGCCACGAAACAGCGTACGCAGGCTCGGCGGCAGCAGCGCGGAAAACTGGGCGTTGTTCTCGGGGGTGATCCGTACCTGCGCCTGTTGTGCGAGCAGCCGTTGCAGGACCTTGCTCTGGCTGACGACAAAATTCAGCGCCGCTGCGTCCTTGGGCAAACCCGAGGTTTGATGCACGCGCAGATTGGAATGGGTGCGGTCGGCCATCAGGATCATCACGCGGCGCATGCCGCTGGCGACCAGTGCATCGCGCGCAGCGACGGTCAGGCTCATGGCATTGGTGAAGCGGCTTGGCTCGGCCAGCAGTTCGGCGCATTGCTTGCGCCACGCGCTCAAATCGTCGGCAGTCGGCGCGGCAGCGGGCAACATCCCGGCGGGCAGGCGTCGAACACCCAACGGCCACAGCAGCGCAACCGCCGGGTGCCACAGGTCCGGCATGGCGTGCTGACGGGCACTGTTGGCGGCTTGCTGGTGCAACTGTTGTTGCACCTCATCCATCGAGATCTGCAGATAGAGACTGGTCAGATATTGCCAGCGCTCACTGTGCGGACTGTCCCAAGCCTGTTGCGCCGACAGCGCCAGACCGTTGGCCAGCAGCACAGTGTTGGCCGGCTGATTGAGCCAGCGGCGCAGGGTCGGATCGTCGTCAAGGCGATTTTGCTGGCGCAACGGGTGATCGACATCCCGGGCGATGCGCAGCACTTTGACCAGTTCCCGTTGTTCACTGAGCAACAGTTTGTAGCCTTGCTGGACCCAGATCGGCAGACGCCAGATTTCGACCAGCGCCTCGGCGATCTTCAGCAGACGCACGCCAAACAACTGCTTTTCCACCGTGTGCGCCGATTCGCCCTTGTGGATAACCCGCAGCTCCCATTCTTCCAGCAACCTGGGGTGGGTCAGTGCCAATGGCCACAGCGGCGAGAGAAACAGCAAACTGCCCCAATGAATGTCCTGCCACAGCCGCGCCAGGCGACTGGCGAAAAAACCGTTGGCCTGTTGCGTGGCGTGCTGGCTGACCATCTGCAATTGGCGCAGGGCTTGGGGAATCTGTTTGTTGGGTTCTGCGGGCAGGCGTGCGAGCAGCTCTTCGGTGCGCGCCAGGCCGAGGCGATTAATCGCTACTTCGAGATTTTCCGCCGGTCCGCTCATGCTGCCGTGGGTGTGACGATTGGCCTCACGGATGATGCTCAAGGCTAACGCTGGGCTGTCCTGCATCAGATCGGCGATGTCGCGCAGCGAGCTGCGGTCATCGCGGATTGCCCGGCAAACCCGGTCATGCGCTTCTTGCGGCACTGGCAAGTGAACACTGTCGAGCAGCTTGACCCAGCCTTCGAGCGTGGTCGGTGTCGGGTGTGGGACGTTCGTTTCATTAGCCATGTCTGGACGGGATCTTCATCTGCTGTAGACGCGCCCGGCACGGGCTAAATTGGCTTTTCGCCTGAACTGGCTATAGTCTGGCGCAGTTTTGCCGATAAGTAGAAGAAGAGATTTTTTAACTTCCGAATATGACCTTGAACCCGACTTAAATAAGTACTTTCTACCTATGGCTAAAATTATCGGCATCATCGTCGTATTCGCGAGCGTGCTCGGCGGATACGTGCTTTCCCACGGCAAGATTGCTGCTCTGATCCAGCCTTTCGAGGTGTTGATCATCGGCGGTGCCGCGCTCGGCGCTTTCCTCCAGGCCAACCCCAGTTATATGACGATGCACGTGCTCAAGAAATCCCTGAGCATGTTCAGTTCGCGTTTCAGCCACACGTTCTACCTGGAAGTGCTGGGTCTGATTTACGAGATCCTCAACAAGAGCCGTCGCGAAGGCATGATGGCCATCGAGGGCGACATCGAAGATGCCGCTGCGAGCCCGATCTTCGCCAAGTACCCGGCAGTGCTCAAAGACGAACGCATGACCGCGTTCATCTGCGATTACCTGCGCATCATGTCCTCCGGCAACATGGCTCCGCACGAGCTGGAAGGCTTGTTCGACATGGAGCTGTACAGCCTCAAGGAAGATCTCGAGCATCCGTCCCACGCGGTCAACGGCATTGCCGACGCCATGCCCGGTTTCGGTATCGTCGCGGCGGTACTGGGTATCGTGGTAACCATGGCCTCCCTCGGTGAAGGCGATCAGAAGTCCATCGGTCTGCACGTAGGTGCGGCACTGGTCGGTACCTTCTTCGGTATTCTCGCGGCGTACGGTTTCTTCGGCCCGCTGGCGCATTCCCTGGCGCACGATGCCAAGGAAGAGCTGAACGTGTACGAAGCTATTAAAGCTTCGCTGGTGGCTTCGGCCTCCGGCATGCCGCCGTCGCTGGCCGTCGAGTTCGGGCGCAAGGTTCTGTACCCGGCGCACCGTCCAAGCTTCGCCGAGCTGGAACAAGCGGTTCGCGGTCGCTAAGTCATGGAAAATAACCAGCCGATAATCATCAAGCGCGTCAAGCGCATTGCTGCCGGGCATCACGGCGGGGCGTGGAAAATCGCCTTCGCCGACTTCGCCACGGCGATGATGGCGTTCTTCCTGGTGTTGTGGCTGCTGTCCACCGCGACCCCGGAACAGAAGATCGCGATCGCCGGCTACTTCAAAGACCCGGTCGGTTTCTCCGAGAGCGGCACGCCGTACATCATCGACCTGGGCGGCACGCCGACCCTGGCGCCGGAAAACACCCTCAACCCTGAGGTGAAGTCCCAGCCGCAACCGGACAAGGTCACGGTCGATACCGAGCAAGTTGAAGGCATGGCCGAAATGGTCGAGAAGGAACGCCTGGAACTGCTGCTGCAAGAATTGCAGAACAAGGTCGACGAGAACCCGCAGCTACAGAAATTCAAGGATCAGATCCTGTTCGAAATCACCCCGAACGGTTTGCGCATCCAGATCATGGACGCAGAAAACCGGCCGATGTTCGACTCAGGTTCTGCGCGTCTGAAGCCGTACTTCGAAGACATCCTGCTGGCCATGGCTGACACCATCAAAGCAGTGCCGAACAAGATCAGCATCAGCGGCCACACCGATGCCAAGCCTTACACTGGCAGCGGTGATTTCGGTAACTGGGAGCTTTCGGCCAACCGTGCCAACGCTGCACGCCGCGCGCTGATTGCCGGCAGTTATCCGGATGCGCAAGTGGCGCGTGTTGTCGGTTACGCCTCGTCGGCGCTTTTCGACAAGGAAAACCCGTTCAACCCGGTCAACCGCCGCATCGACATCGTGGTGCTGACCAAGAAGGCTCAGGCGGCCATCGAAGGTGCACAAGGTGCCGACGCCGCGAAGCCGGCAGAAGACGGCCAGAACGGCGCGGCTCCGGCCACCCCGGTCGACCCGAACGCCCTGCCGGCCGATCAGCAACCGGTGCCAGCGCACGAGTTGCGCGAACGGTTGAACCTGTTCGACGACGCGGCGCCGAAGCCGGGTGACCCAGCCAAACCGGCTGAACCGCCCAAGCAATAACCCGCAAAAAAGCCACGACATTCGTGGCTTTTTTGTGTGTGCCTGCGTCACTCACTGCACAACGTTTCTTTGAATCATGGAAGATCAGTAATGGAAAGACTCAAGTCTTATTTTCAGCGGCATGGCAACGCGCCTTTCAAATTCGGTGAGGGGCGGGTCAGCGGCTATATCTCCGCGACTCTCGGCCTGTTGAGCCTGCTGGCGGTGTTGTGCTTTCTGTTCCCTGAGTGGTTGACCACCGCCGAACTGCGCAAGGTCTACGACGAGCAGTTCGCGCGCACGACCTTGCTGCTCGGGCTGGTGCTGTCGTTCAGCCTCGGCACGCTGAACATTCTGCTGAACAAGCGCAAACGCCTGGGGATCACCGGGTTGGTTGCATCGGGCCTGGCGGTGTTTCTCGGCGGCACCGATGTGCAGATCAACGCGATCGGCCAGACGCCTTATTCGCTGGGGCTGGACTGGTTCGTCCTGGCCTTGCTGGTGTCTGCCATCGTCTTCATTCCGCTGGAAAAGCTCTACTCCAAGGATCCCCAGCAGAACATCCTGCGCCCACACTGGCGCACCGATCTGACCTACTTTTTCGTCAGCCATATGCTGGTGCAATTCATCCTGATCTTCATCACCGCATCGTCGAGTTACGTCGCCGGTTGGGCGATGTCGCCGGACTTGCAGGCGAGCGTGCAGAGCTTGCCGATTGTGCTGCAATTTTTCCTCGCGGTGCTGGTGGCCGACCTTGGCCAATACTGGCTGCATCGCCTGTATCACGTGGTGCCGTGGCTGTGGCGCGTGCACGCCGTGCATCACTCGAGCACGCACATGGACTGGCTCGCCGGTTCGCGCGTGCACTTCATTGAAATCCTGCTGACCCGAACCGGCGTGCTGGTGCCGTTGATGCTGCTGGGCTTCGCGCCGCAAGCATTGAATGCCTATGTAATCCTCGTCGGCGTGCAGGCAGTGCTGGCCCATGCCAACGTGCGGATTGATGGCGGCTGGCTGAACTACGTGATCGTGCTGCCGCGCTATCACCATTGGCACCACGCGCGGCACAAGGATTACATCTACAAGAACTACGCGATCCACACGCCGCTGGTGGACATGCTGTTCGGCACGTTCAAGCTGCCGCCGAAGGAGTGGCCGGTGCGTTATGGCGTGTTTGGCAAGGAGTTGCCCGGCGGGATAGTGCGTCAGCATCTGTATGCGTTTCAGAAACCGGAGCCTAAATAAATCGGGGTTGGTGTGAAAAATCCGCGGTGATCGCGGCTTTTTCTAATGGTCGTTGAATGACTTTTTTCGTACAGGACGAATTCTCTCTGCTTGCCTCAAGCGGCCTGGAAGGCCCCCTGGCGAATGCTGGTTATCACGTGTTGCGAAATGGATTCGAAGAAAGGGAGTGTCAACTGTGAGTGAGTTAATTCCGGCGAATATTATCCAGACGGTTTATGTGCATCCTGATGAGGAGTACATCAAACCATTCGGTAAGGTCTGGAAGCTGATGGAGTCGAGTACAGCGTGGATGTCCGCCGTTATTGTCGTGGGTACCGTGCTCGCGAATGTGTTTGGACGGTCTGCATTTTCCGATCCTGTTGTTTACGTGCTGCTCGGTGTGGTGGCCGTTGTTGTGTTTGTGATAGTGATCATCAAACTGGTAGAAAAATCGGAGGCTAACGCTCAAGTCGATACCGACAGTCCTGACGAAGGCAATGTGCGCGTAGGCTTTGATGCGTTGGGTGTCACGGTCGAGAAACAGATGGGTTCAGAGCGTTATTCCAGCGTGATACCCCGCTCGGACATCAAAGCCATTTCCGGCTATGTTCAGCATGGCTGGCTAGGTTTGCGCGATCGCGGCGTGGTCATTGAGCGAAATGACGGCGCGCAATTTCGTTTTGTTTTGTCTCTGAAGAAGTCCGAGTTGAGTGATTTTTTGAGTGAGTTTGAATTGTCGCTCGGCAGGCTCGAATACCCGGTAGTGGCGTCGAGAAAGCTTCAGGTCTGACTGAAGGGGTCTCAGTACTGGGTGTTTATGTCACGGCTTGGGGTTTGAGGCACTTGGGGCACCGGGTCAAATCACAGGAGAAGAGCATCGCCAAGCAGGCTCCCAAAACTGCCGTCCGACTGATTTTGAGGTGTTTGGGGGAACAACCGAAAAACAAAAGCCGCAGTCAGCTGCGGCTTTTTTGTATCTTTTGTCTCGTCCTGAATAAGGTTTACACCTTCTGACCTTTTATCAGGAGGGTGCAATGGATACGGGCTCGAAACGCAGTCAGCGCGATTACACGCTGACTTTTAAATTGGCAGTTGTCGAT